>NZ_JBVYOJ010000002.1:0-399698 GCF_056120465.1 Paenibacillus sp. sgz302148 | reverse complement strand
ACGAACGATTACAAGCAAAACTAAACGGCCTCAGTCCGATGGAGTTCAGGACGAAGGCCGCTTGATTGATTTTGATTTTTATACTGTCTACTTGACGGGGGGCTGTTCATTCATCCTGCGAGATTGCTCCTTTATATGTTTACGCCGCTGCTCCGGTAGTCGGTGCCGGCCTTTAACCCTGCTTCTTCTCCGGCTTATGTTCCGTCATCTTGTGCAGCTCGGTCGTCAAATCGTCAAGCTGCAGGAAGCTGCCGACGATTTCTTGGATCTGGCTGTCCTGCGTACTCATGCTCGTCGACATGTCCTTGATCGACGCCATATTTTGTTCCGTGATGCCTGCAATGGTGACGATTTCGTCGGTCATCTTCGCGTATCGGTCGCTCAGATCGCTGGCCGAACGTTCGACGTGGGCGGATTGCTCCTCCACCCGGCTTGAATTGTCGGACAACGACTGCATCGCCTCGGCAACCTTGGCCGCCGCCCGGCTGCTCTCGATGACGGTCATTTGTCCGCGCAATATTTGTTCCGAAGCCCGATCTGTCGTCATGCGAATCGACTCCAGGATTTTGCCGATCTCTTGGGTCGACTGCTGCGACGTCTCCGCCAGCTTGCGGATTTCATTGGATACGACGGCGAAGCCCTGGCCGTGCTCGCCGGCCCGCGCCGCTTCAATGGCTGCGTTCAATGCCAGCAAATTCGTCTGTGACGAAATGTGATGGATGGTATTCAGAATATCGCTAATTTGCTCGTTCTGCTCGTTCAACTGCTGCATGAGCGCCACGGAAGCGTCGATCGTCTCGTGAACGTGACGCATCTGCTCCGCCAACGACAGGGCTTCTTCGCTGCCGTGCTTCGTTAGAGCCACGGAGCTTTCCGATAGCACGCGCATCTCTGTCGAGCGTTCGGCCAGCGATACGACGGCTTGCTCCATGATGCGAGTGGACTCGCTGATATCCGCGATACTGCTTGTTTGCGTTTCCGTACTGGACGATATTTCGGCGAAGGCCGAGGTCACTTGTACCGAAATCGCGCTCGTGGACGTGACGTTCGACTTCAGCTTCGAGCTGAACTCGTTCAGAACGGTCAGCGATGAGGACACGCGGTCGATCATATGCTGCGACAGGTTTTTTTCGGCCAGCACCTTGTCCCGGTCAGTTGCCGCGGCAGTCTGCAGGTTCTCGCTGAATTTGGCCGACACGAGCAGCGGGACGGCAATCAGAGCCAGATATAGCATAATGGTGATCGGATCGTTGTTTCCGAACATTTCTTCTTTGTACGGACTAAAGAATAGATATAGCGTCAGCCCGACTCCGAGCAGGCTGGAAAATACGATGGCGCGGAAGCTGCTGTACAGCGTCATGATCGCTAAATTGACGAAGACGAGGAAATACGTCGTGATGATCGGACCGGTCAGAATCAGGAGGAGCGTTAGAATCGTAATAATCGCGGAAATGATATACATGACGTAGCGGGAGAGCAGGCGCATATACGTCAAGACGGTTGCCGCTCCGCATGTGATGATGCCGACAATGACCAGAACGACAATGGAGTTTGCCGGGGCGCCCGTAAGCAGGTCGACGACAATGCCAAGGGCGAGCATCCCCCAAATAATGTTGACAAGCAATTTGTTGCGGCGATGAAGTGTGTCTGTTTGCTTCACGTTCAAAATCCACCTTCCACAGGATAAAATACCCAACACGAGCATCATACCATGTATTGCTAGTTTCGCACATAGAGGAGCCGAGATCATACCAAATCATGCTGTCCATCCGCCCGTGATCATAGTAGACTGGGAATATGCAAACGATGCCATTCAAGTATTTGAGGGAGGTTTGAACATGCATACGATGACGAGCTTGATGAAGCAATTGGAGGAAATGGGGATCGACGGGCAGGGGACCGTTCTCGTTCACTCCTCGATGAAGAGCATCGGGGAGGTCGAAGGAGGAGCCGATACGGTGCTCGATGCGCTCTCGGAATATATGAAGGAAGGGCTGCTCGTTCTGCCGACGCATACGTGGTCGACGGTAAACGCGGAGAATCCTAAATTTTATGTAGAAACATCGCCGGTGTGCGTCGGCATATTGCCGGAGCTGTTCCGCAAGCGCCCGGGCGTACATCGGACGCTTCATCCTACGCATTCGGTAGCCGCTTTGGGGCAAGATGCGGCGGCCTTCACCGCAGGCGACGAGCGGTGCGATACGCCTTGTCACCGGGAATCGGCATGGGGCAGGCTGCTGGACCGAAAGGCGCAAATCTTGCTTGTCGGCTGCGACTTACGTCGGAATACGTTCATCCACGGCATCGAAGAGTGGATGGATATCCCGGGGCGGATTACCGACAGCCATGAGGCGCTGATTACGGTGCTGGGGGACGGAACGGAAATTCCGGTGCCTTCCCGCAGGCACTGCGGCTTGCCTTGGTCGGAGCACTTCTGGAAGGTCGAAGATGTGCTCGTGCAGCGCGGGGCGATTCGTAAAGCGCGTTTCGGCGACGCTGCCGTCATGGTGTGCGACGCGGAAATGCTGAATGACATATTGTCCGAAATGCTGCGGGACAACCCGGATTTGTTCTCGGATAATGAACCGCTTGGCGAGGTGATTCGGGTGACGGCGGAAAAACCGCATGAACCGGAGCATCCCTTGTCTGCGCCCATGCAGAAGTGGATTATCGATGCCGTGGATCCTCAAGCGACGATCGTATCGGTACAGCGTCTGAAAGGCGGCATTTCTTCTCTCGTCCACCTCGTCTCGCTGCAGGTAGAGGGGAACGAGGTGGAGCTGGTGCTGCGCCGCTTCGACAACGAGGAGTGGCTGCGGCACGAGCCGGACTTGGCTGCGCATGAGGCGGAGAGCTTGCGCTATGCGGCCCGCACCGGTGTGCCGACGCCGCGGATCGTCGCTTTTGACCGGGAGGGGAGCCAAAGCGGCATTCCTTGCGTTCTGATGACGCGGCTCGAGGGCGTTGTCGACTTAAAGCCGCTGTCCATGGAAGATTGGCTGGACAAACTGGCTGCAACGCTTGCTCGTATTCATGCCGTGAACGCGGACGAATATCCTTGGGCGTACTATTCCTATAATAACGCCACGTCTCTTGACGAGCAGACATGGTCGAAGGTGCCGGAGCTGTGGAAGGCCGCGTTCGACATCGCCAAAGGGACACGGCCGGACTACAAACCGTGCTTCATCCACCGGGATTACCATCCGACGAACATATTGTGGAAGGACAATGAAGTGAGCGGCGTCGTGGATTGGGTGAATGCATGCCGCGGTCCTGCCGGAGCCGATATTGGCCATTGCAGATGGAATCTTACGATGTTATACGGAGTAAAGACGGCCGATGCGTTCCTCGCTGCTTATGAGAGGCACGCCGGCTCCGCCTTCCAATATGACCCGTACTGGGATTTGGTCAGCTTGATCGACGTGCTGTACGGTCCGCCGACCGTATATGAAGGATGGCCCGCTTGCGGGAAGACCGATTTGACCGACGAGCTGATGGCCAGCCGGATGGACGAATATGTGCAAAGTCTGCTGGAACGGGCGCAAGGCAAATAGGATCGTCGGGCGACGAGACAAGCACCCGGCACGAACGCAAACAACGTCGGCTCGTAAACGACGGCGACGCACAAAACGGCGAAAACCCGCATCAAGACGGCCTGACGGCGGTTAAGGTGCGGGTTTTATTTTGCTCCGGATAAGTTCCCATGCCGTTACTTTCTCCTGGTCGAACTGCTCGTCCGTACACCTCCAACGAACGGGGCGGCTCCCCATATACGGCTGAAAGCCGAATTGCAAGTATAAGTTGATCGCTTTGTAACTCCACGTTTGCGTCGTCAAATAGACGAAATCCGTATACCCCAACTTATTATAAAGATTCAGCGTTTGCGTGAGCAGCGCCTTGGCGAGGCCTATACCTTGATGGCCGGGGTGTACGGCGACCCAATGGATACGCTGCATCGTCCGCCCGAAGTGCTCTCCCCTCCAGATCGAGGCCGTTGCGACGACGGAACCGGCGCTGTCTTTGACGAACAGGCACTTGGCTGACAATTCATCCGGGAAAGCTAGAAATTCCTGGGCAAAATAACTCCGGGCTTCCTCCAGACTGTCGAATTGCTCGGATAGCAGCTGGAGTTCCATCCAATCCTCGTCCATGCCTTGCCGGTACTGACATAGCGTATAGCCGCCCGGAAGCGTGTAGTCCGGGAATTCCGTCGGATTGGGTTTCACCATGAGCACGCCGTAGTGAGGAATCGTTTTGTCGAGCAATCTTGGTCACTCCTTGTTTCCCCTTAGCGGAATTGTATCGTATCGTATCGCATTGCATTGCATAGGATCCACCTTCATTATAGCCGCAGCGGGCGCCACTGCCGATCTATTTTTAGGATGGGAAAAAAAGCGTCCACCCTATATCCGAACGCACATGCCAGAAACCGGATTTGAGCTCGTCGATAAGCGGTGATATAATATAAATCATAATGATAGTGTTTATATCATTATCTCGATTCTTATCGGTAACTCAGTCCGAATGATCATTTCTATTCACAACTTTATCCATGAGGAGATGGCGAAATGGCACGTTTAGCAGGCAAAGTGGCGATCATTACCGGTGCGGGAAGCGGAATGGGACGCGAAGAGGCGCTTCTGTTCGCCCGCGAGGGAGCCAAAGTGATTGCGACGGACATCAACGAGGCGGCGGTGCAGGCGGTTGTTCAAGAGATTGAAGCCGGCGGCGGCGAGGCGATGGCATTCGCGCATAACGTAGCTTCCGAAGAAGACTGGACCCGGATCGTAGACAGCGTCATCTCGAAGTATGGTCAAATCGACGCGCTGGTCAATAACGCCGGCATTTCGCTTGCCGTTCCGATGCTGAATACGACGGTGGAACAGTGGGACCGCGTTATGGACATCAACGTCAAAAGCGTATTTCTCGGCATGAAGCATGTCGTTCCCCATATGCAAGCCAAACAAAACGGCTCGATCATTAACATTTCGTCCATCGCCGGACTGACGGGAAGCAGCGGCGCCGGGGCTTATACCGCTTCCAAAGGCGCGGTTCGCCTGCTCTCCAAAGCGGCAGCCGTCGATTACGGCAAGGACAACATCCGCGTCAACTCGGTTCACCCAGGCTTCATCGAAACGCCAATGAGCTCCGATCTGATCAAGAACGAGCAAATGCTACAATGGTTCCTGTCGCAGACGACGCTGCCAAGAGTCGGACAGGCTTCCGAAGTAGCCGAAGCGGTGCTGTTCCTGGCTTCCGATGCCGCATCCTATATTACGGGCGTCGAGCTGCCTGTGGACGGCGGCGTAACGGCGAAGTAATTACATTCGGATTTAGAAATAAGCAACCATATCGGCTTTCACAAACCATGCTTGCGTTTCACAGGCATGGTTTTTCATTGTTTTCCGCGGGTTCGTATGAAGGCCGGTCACGGAAATAGCGGGCTATTCATGGTAAAATAAAAATATTCAAACGAGGGGGTGTCGTTACGACGATGGCGATAACGGTGGACCACATCATGGACAAGCTCGAGGCTCTTGGCACGGAACAAACGAAAATGACGTTTATCCGGCACGGAGCGCACGAACCGCTTTTTGGCGTGAAGGTGGGGGACTTGAAGAAGCTGGTGAAGGACGTCAAGAAAGACCAAAGCTTGGCGCGGGCGTTATTCGATACGGGCAACAGCGATGCGATGTATTTGGCCGGACTGACCGTCGATCCGCGCACGGCATCGAAGGAAATGCTGCGGGCGTGGGCCCGAGCGGCAAGCTGGTATATGATAGCGGAGTACACGGTAGCCGGGGTCGCGGCGGAGAGTCCGCATGCGCTGGAGCTGGCGCGGGAATGGATGCAGTCGCCCGACGAAATGGCGGCCACGTGCGGATGGAGCACCTATGCCAACTATATTACGATGACGGCCGACGAGCTTCTCGATCACGAGGAAATCGCCCGGCTGCTGCGGCAGGTGGAAACGACGATTCATGAGGAGCGCAACCGGGTCCGTTATACGATGAACGCTTTTGTCATTGTCGTTGGCTCAAGCGTGAGGGCACTGCACGAAGAAGCGGTGAGGGCTGCCGAAGCGATCGGCAAGGTTCATGTCCATATGGGGCAGACGGCATGCAAAGTGCCATTTGCGTCGGAGTACATTCGCAAAGTGGAAGCGGCCGGCAAGCTGGGCGCGAAGAAGAAAACGTGCATCTGCTAGCGATTCATCGTGCTTTACGCACGGCAAATCCCTTGTTATTGTGCGGGATCCCTCCTAAAATGGAAGTAAATGCAACATCGGTTGCAAGAAACGCCTAAGGAGGCTATGTAAAGGATGCTGGACGAACCGATCATCCGTTTTCTGAAGCACGCGGAGCCGCTCATGATGCATCTCGCCGTTTCGGGGGAGGCGAACCGCCCTTATTCGGTGCGCGGCTTGGGCGTTACCGTGCTCGATAAGCCGGATCTCCTTCGGGTCTACGTGCTGAAGAGTTCTAAGCTCGGCGCCCGTGCCGAACAAGGAGCGGGGATCATCGCAGGGCTCTATACGGATGGACGGACCAATACGTCGTATCAGATCAAGGGCCCCATCGTCGAACAAGGCCCATGCCGGGGCGAGGAGATAGCTCTTGCTCTGGAGCGTTACCGGGAAGGGAGCTTGCGGGCTTTCCCCAAGCTATACGCTCATTTTCCCCTTTCGACCGCCGCTTGCGATTACGTGATCTATCTTGCCGAGGAAATATTCGTTCAAACGCCGGGACCGGATGCCGGCAAACCGTATGCGGCCGGGGAGGGTCGATATGATTCCTGAATCGATGCTCCGCGCTTTGCTGGGTGTGCTCCCGTCGACATTAATCACCTGCAGCGCCAAGGGCGTTCCGAATATCGCGAACATATCCAGAGTTTGGTATGTCGACCAAGACCATGTGGCGATCGCCAACAATATGCTGAATAAAAGCATACGCAATTTGCGGGAGTATCCGCGGGCTTGCTTGCGGATCATGGACCCGGATTGTTTTGACACTTGGGAAATGGATGTGGAGTATGTCGGTGCAAGCACCGGAGGGCCGTTGTTCGAGCAGATGTCGCGGCAAAACGACCTTTTGTCGATGATGGCCGAAACGGGGATGGCGATCCGGGTACGTTCGGCGGAGCTGTTCCGCGTATCGGCCGTGCGGCTGTGCACGGAGGAACGGATACCCGAAGCTTCCATGCCGGACCTGTACGGCGAGCTGCTGGATGCGCTGGAGACAGAATGGGGATGGGATCGCTCCGCCGTGTTCTGTCCGGAACGCGAGGCTGCCGATGAGGAAGGTGCCGACGATGACCGGACGCCGCGTATCGCAGCCGTGCACGGGACCTCCGAGGGAACGGCAAGCGGCGTCTTGCGCCGGGTGGCGTTCTGGTCGGTCAAGAACGGCAAACCGATTCGCATCGACCATATCCGCTCCCAATTGAGGTATGCGCTATCTGCGCTTGTCCAGCCGCCATCGGAGCAGAAGCAGTCCGGTGCTGCGGATTCCGCAGCCCGGCAGGAGGTTCGTCAGCACTATGTGGCGATCCCGTTCGAGGGCGAGCCGGGCCAGCCAGCAGCGGTCATCGTCAGCGATAGCGACGATCCGGATCGTTTCGCCGCGCTGGACGATCAGAGACTGGAGCAGGTTTCCCGGCATTTGGCGGAGCTGTTCCGCAAAGTCCGCCATCTTGAGCGGACGGAGCGCAGGCAGGCGATCAGGCAAGCGCTGGAGCGGATCCGGCTTGAAAGCTCCAAGCGTACCGGGATGGTGGAATCGTTATTAAGCGCGCGGGAGCTCCAGGTCGCCGTGCTTGCGGCTCGCGGGTTATCCAATGCGGACATTGCGAGCGACCTATTTGTCAGCAAAAGAACGGTGACGACGCACCTCGAACGCATCTATCAGAAGCTGGGCATATCCTCGCGGGCGGCACTCGCGGCCTACGTACTGGAGCATGGATGGCTGGATCGGCAGGGGCGGGAGTAAACCGGGCAGGAGTCTAGGCAAAATACGTAAATCAACCGATACGCGGTTTCGGAGGCGCCATCTATAATAAGGATCGTTGATCTGAATCCTTATGAAACAGGTGGTGTTTCTTGTATGCAATGGCTCGTGTTGATTCATGTATTGTCCGCCGTCATCGGGCTTGGCCCGGCGTATGCTTTTCCGGTCATGCTTCGCAAAAATCCGTCGCTTGCCGAGGTGACGCGGATGGTTGGGCTGGTATCCCGCTTGGAGACGTTTCCGAAAATATTCGGGACGCTTGCCGTCGTATCGGGACTGGTGCTCGTATGGCTTGGCAGCTACGGAGCATTTATGTCGATCTGGCTATTCGGCGCGTTGATGGTGTATGTGGCGGCTGAAGTCGTGGTTATCGGATGGCTCGCTCCCGCGACGAAACGGCTGTCGGCTGCGCTAGATTGGCTAGGCAAAATGTCGGCGACGGAGCTCGACGAGAAATCTCTGGGGTTACTCGCAAAAGTACGGAGCCTTCATCTCGCCGTATGCGTTCTTGCGACGGTAATCATCGTGCTGATGGTCATCAAGCCGGTATAAAGGAGGAGCAGCGCGATGAATTGGACGGATCGCTATTTGGCTTGGCTTGGCGTGGAGAAGGCAAAGCCGACATATTCGTTTCTGCAAACGCTGATTGAAGCGCATCTGGAACGCGTTCCCTTTGAAATTTGCAGCAAATATCACTACTATGCGGGCGCCGATATGCAAAATCTGATCCCCCCGAAGGAGCAGTTCCTCGATCATTTAACGGAGAGAGGCTGGGGCGGCAACTGCTACATTCTCAATATTCATTTCGCCGGGCTGCTTCGCTCGCTTGGTTTTGACGTGGAGCATGTCCGGGCTTCGGGCGGGAATGCCCATCTTGGCAATAGGGTTACGGTAGGCGGGCGATCCTATTACGTCGATGTCGGCTACATGGCGCCTTTGTTCGAGCCGCTTGCGCTTGAGGAGGAGCCTCATTTCGTGCGGTGCGGCGAAGAGATTATCGTCACCCGGGTCGGGGACGAAGCGTATCGGATCGATCGCAGAAGCGGCGGGCAAAGCTTCGTCGTCAAGACGATTCACTGGACGCCGGTTGACTTATCCGCATTTACGGAGGACATCGTTCATTCGCATCGGGATGAGGACGACAATCCGTTCATGCGGCGCATGGTCGCCACCATGTTCAAAAACCGGGTTTGCTACCAGGTCGTGAACGCGAAGCTGCTGATCAAGTCCGACACGGATATTCAGGTGAAGGAGTATGCCGACCGCGGGGAGTGGATGCGGATGATGGGCGAAGTATTCCATTTGCGGGAAGAGGATTTATCGTGGGTACTTGCATTTCTGGCCGAGAGAGACGTGCGTTTATTCGCGGGTTCCGCGTAACGAACATCGTTGATATGTGAAAAAGGCGTGCAAGCTGTCAGCCGACAGTCTGCGCGCCTTTCTTGCTTCCATATCGTGTATGTGTCATGCAATTTTCTACGCGCTGTCGATCGCTTATGTCGCGTCGTGGGTCGCCGACATGAAGGCGAGCGGAATCGAAGTTGCCTTATCCGGCCTGCGGAGCGAATCTTCCCGCGGCGCCGAGCCGGCTTGCTGCCGCTTAGTAGCGATCCGTTTCGTGCCCGAGCTCCTTCGCCATTTCCACGGCCATGTCCGCTTTGCTGTCGCCTTTACCGCCGGAGGCCGCGCTGCGCTCCAGCGCCTCCCTTACGCGTTTGCCGTATTCGGCATCGGCCTGCGTCAAGTTGCCGAGCATTCGCTCCCGAATGTCGGCATTGCACTGCGCCAGCGCGTTGGTCAAATTCGAGATGAGCTCGTCGCGCTCCCATTCCTCGAAAGCACGGTACGTGTCGCCCGCTTGCTTGAAATCGTTCGGGCGGTCGATCTTTTGCCGAACGAGCCTCGCGTCGTAATGCGGCTCGTGATCCTTGCCGGTACGAGGCGCTTCATGCAGACCGCCGAGTGAAGAAGGCTCGTAGTTGACGTGCGGATTTTGCCCCGGGGCGAGATCGACCTTGTACAACATTTGCCCGCCGCTCTGATTCGTGGCGACAGGCGCCTTCGGCGCATTGATCGGCAACTGCAGGTAGTTGGAGCCGACACGGTAACGCTGCGTATCGGAGTAGGAGAACGTGCGGCCCTGCAGCAGCTTGTCGTCGGAAAAATCGAGGCCGTCCACCAGCACCCCCGTGCCGAAGGCCGCTTGCTCCACCTCGGCGAAATAATTGGCCGGATTGCGGTTCAGCGTCATTTTGCCGACCGGGAGGAACGGGAATTGATCGGCAGGCCACAGCTTCGTCGGATCGAGCGGGTCAAAATCCAGCTCAGGATGCTCGTCGTCGCTCATGATTTGCACGCACAGCTCCCATTCCGGATAATCGCCGCGTTCGATCGCCTCGTACAAATCGAGCGTCGCGTGGTTGAAGTCCGTGCCCTGAATTTGCTCGGCTTCTCGCTTCAGCAGGTTTTTGATCCCTTGGCGGAGCGGCTCCCAGTGGTATTTGACGAGTACGCCTTCACCGTCCTGGTTCACCCATTTGTATGTATTGACCCCGGAGCCCTGCATCTGCCGGTAGTTGGCCGGAATGCCCCAAGGCGAGAACACGAACGTGATCATGTGCGTCGCTTCAGGGCTGAGGGAGACGAAATCGAAAAACCGTTCCATGCTCTGCACGTTCGTGACCGGGTCCGGCTTGAACGCATGCACCATGTCGGGGAACTTAAGCGGATCGCGGATGAAGAAAATTTTCAAATTGTTCCCGACCAAGTCCCAGTTCCCGTCTTCCGTATAAAATTTCACGGCGAAACCGCGCGGATCGCGAAGCGTCTCCGGCGAATGGATGCCGTGGATGACCGTCGAAAACCGCACGAAGACGGGCGTTTGCTTACCGGCCTCTTGGAACAGCTTCGCCCGCGTATACTTGGACACCGGCTCGTCGCCGACTTTGCCGTACGCCTCGAACACGCCGTGCGCCCCTGCGCCGCGTCCGTGCACGACCCGCTCCGGCGTCCGCTCGCGGTCGAAATGCGTGATTTTCTCAAGGAAGTGATAGTTTTCGAGCGTTGTCGGTCCGCGGCTTCCTACGGTTCTCACGTTTTGGTTGTCCTTAATCGGATGGCCCTGCCGGTCCGTTAACGTATCGCCGCCGTTCGCTTGACCGGATGCTCCCGCCTTATTGTTCTGGTCGATCATCGTTTGCCGCCTTTCTCGTTTGGAAATATTCAACAAACCTATTGTTCCAACGGGGGCGGTGATTATTCGCGACGGGCGCCGGGCAACGGGGGGAGCGGTGGCGGGCACGCCGGAGGCACGGGTTTAGCTTAAGGCAGGCGCTGCATGCGAACACGCAAAAAACAGGAGATGAAGGACTTCATCTCCTGTTCGGATCATGCGGTGGCTGGGTGCGGTGCTCCGGGATGGCGGGCGTGCACGGTCTGCTGCGATATCGGCGCTAGCTTAGGCGAGCTTGGACTCCAGGTAAGCGACGACCTCGGCTGCGTGTTCGCCGCCGGCTTTGGCATGCATCAGCAGCGGAATCGTATGCGGTCCGGCTGCGTGCAGCGCTTCCGGGTTATCCTCCAGCATCGCTTGTACGATCGCCAGCTTGCCGAGCATAGCGGCGGCGAACAGGTCGATGCGCGCCCCGCGCTCCAGCAGATAGAGCGCAATGTCGCGCCGGCCCATATGGGCCGCTGCGCCAAGTGCCGTCTCCCAATCGCCGCCTCCCCAATCCCAGGCCGCGTTCACAAGACCCGGCTCCTGTTCCAGCAGTTCCTTCACCTTGTCGAAATCTCCGTGTGCGTTGTAAACGAATTGATGAACCAACTCCGGTTGAATACTCGTCGTTTCAGCCATGAAATCGACCTCCTATGAATGGTTTAAAGGCGCCCATACCGCTCTTGTCCAAGCGGTGTTTAACCCCGCGCGTCCCATGTTGCGATGGCTCGTCCCGGCGAACGCCGCCTGGGCGACGACCAGCTCGCAGCCGGCCAACGCGGCTTCGTGCAGCCGCTTCTGCAGCAGCGCTTGGTGCAGCCCGCGGTTCCGGTGCGCCGGCACCGTCGCTGCAAGCGTGCAGGATGCGACGCGTCCATGCACGTGCATCACCCCGACGGCGGCAGGCGTGTCGCCGTCGCAAGCGAGGAACAGCCGCCAGCCCGGACGGCGCAGCAACCCGACGTTGTTGGCGACGAAATGATGCTTGTGGGCGACATCCATGCCGGAAGCGACGCAGTGCACCTCGGCGTAAGCGTCGAAATCGGCATCGTTTACGATTTCGACGATCCGGATATGCGCCGGCGGCGGTTGTTCTTCCTGCCGAGGAGGGCCGTATAGCACGGCGTGGAAAGCCGTTTGGCACAGGCCGTGCCGGGCCAGCTCCCGAAACAGCGCCGGGCCGCTTGCCGCCGGGTCGACGTCGATTTGGAAGGCGATGCGGCGCTCTTGGTACATGCGGACGATGTCCCCGACATAGCCGGCATCCGCATCGGTCAGCCCCTTCACGACGTTAAACGCCGGCCAGGGCATCTCCTTGACTGCGTATGCGGTCGCTTGGCCGAAGGTGCGGATGTCGACGCCCATCGGATTGCCCGGCCGTTCTCCGATCGAGGCGATGCGCGATGTCGTGAAGTCGATTTCGGCTTGTACGATTCGCGCAGCGAGCCCGCCGTCCATCAAGAACGGCGGCGCGTCATGGTTTGGCTGCATAAGAGTTAACCTCCTTGGCTGGAATCAAGCGGGGAGGCGAGCAGCTTTGCGATTTCGCCATAGCCCCTCCGTTCGGCATACTCGGCCGGGGTCAGGCCGTCGGCGTTCGTAAGCGCCGGGTCGGCGCCGTGCCCGAGCAGCAGCGCGGCAATGTCGGCACGGCCGAAATGTGCCGCCACGTGGAGCGGCGTGTACCCGCGGCGCAGCTCGCCCTCGCAGCGGGCGTCCACATCGGCTCCGGCCTGCAGCAGCAGTCGCACGACATCGGCGTGATTGCCGGCGATCGCGGCGTGCAGCGGCATGTTGTTCAGCTTGCCGTCCGCGCCTCTCCGGTTGACGTCGGCACCTGCGCCGATCAAATACGCGGCCGTCTCCTCGTTGCCGAAGTGGGCGGCCAATCCAAGCGGCGTGTAGCCGTCGAAGCTGCGGCTGTCGATCAGCTCCGGCGCGACTTGCAAAGCCTCGCGCACCCGTCCGGTATGCCCGACCGCGGCCGCCTCGTACAGGTTCAGCGCCGCTCCCTTGCCCAGCAGCAGCTCCTTAATTTCGTTCGCCCGGTAATAGGCGGACATGAGAATCGCCGTATGGCCTTCGCCGGTTGCGGCGTTTTTGAGCTGCTCATCCAGCTCCAGCAGTTGCTTCACCTTGTCGAGATTTTGGCTGCGGACCGCATCTAGCATCTCCGTTTTGAGCTGACGGACATGCTCGGCCAGCGATCTTGCCTTGAGGATCAGCTCCTCGGACGCCTGCACGCCAAGCCCGATGAATTGCGAAGCGGCCTCTGACCGGCTTTGCGCAAGCCCTGCTTCGACGAGCAGATCGACAGCGGCGAGGGTAGTCTCGTCGAGCCGCACGGACAGGACGACGCTTCTTGCTTGCTTTTTGCTCATAACCGTAAACACCTTATGTTCTATAAATGTGTAATATTTATTACAATGTTAATTTACCATCCAATTGAAAATAATGTCAACGGAAAATAACCAGAACGAATTCGTGCTCTTTCGACAAACAATTAACTTTCGTTAAGTTACGGGAAGCGAAAATATTTTTACAATGAAGGCACGTCTGCCCATCAGGCGTATCAACCGTTGGACGGAAGGGAAGAAGCGTCACGAAAACATGCGAAGGAGCTTATCCTCGCTAAGATTGGAGGTACGATATGAGGAAAAAAATCATTTGGCTGCTCGTTGTCCTGCTCACCGCGGTGTCGGTCGGCTTGCCGGCAGCGCCCGCTACGGCGGATGAAGCGGCCCCGCCGCCTGCCTTGAAGGCGACGGCGATTTCGGGAAATGAGCACATGCTTGCGCTCATGAGCGACGGAACCGTCAAAGCTTGGGGGATCAACTGGACGGCGCAGCTCGGTAACGGGGGGAAAAGCATGATACCGGCGGGCTCCGGGATGTTCGTTATCGAGCGATACGACGGGGACAAGCTTCGCGTTCTGCAGGATGTCGTTCAGGTTGCGGCAGGAGCGCAATATTCGCTTGCTTTGAAGCGAGACGGCACGGTGATGTCCTGGGGCATCAATGCGAGCAAAGAGCTTGGACGCAGCACCGTCGGGTATTATGGTTATTATGCGGAACCCGTTCCTGGTTTGTCCAAGATCAAACAAATCGCCGCGGGAGACACCCATGCGCTCGCTTTGGCGGAGGATGGCTCGGTCTGGGCGTGGGGGGATAATCAATTCGGGCAAGTTGGAATCGGCAGTTCCGGAAATTTTGTAGCAGCTCCCGTGAAGGTAATGAAGGCGTCAAACGAACCGTTGGGGAATATTGAGCAAGTTTCGGCGGGTTTGGGTTTTTCTCTCGCTTTGACGACGGACGGCAAAGTGCTGGCGTGGGGCATCAATTCAAGTTATCAATTGGGTATCGGAAGCAATACGATAATATTTCAAACTTATCCGATCCCCGTAATCATATCTGCAGCTCAGGAACTTGACCAAGTCCAAGCGATTTCCGCAGGCAGCTCTCATGCATTGGCCATAAGGAACGATCATACGGTTTGGGCTTGGGGAAGAAATGAATTCGGACAATTGGGCCTTGGTCCGGATAAATATAATGTGGTAAGTACGGCCCAGCCGGTTGCCGTTCTTGACAACGTGAGGTCCATCGCAGCAGGTTGGGGCCATTCGCTTGCTCTTAAGGCAGACGGCACGCTTTGGTCATGGGGAAGCAATTTGAGGAAAGAATTGGGGCGCGATGCCGTTCAAGATAAAACTTCGGTTCCGGGGCAGGTAACGGAAACGGAAGACGGATCGCCTATAGCGGACATTGGGAAAATCATCGCTAACCAACTTCACTCCACGTTGTTGAAAACAGATGGCTCGGTGTGGAGCGTCGGCGATAATGGATTCGGACAGCTGGGGGCAGGTCGAACGGAGCCTGTTGTGCCTAAGTTGTTTCCGATGAGCTTATCTGCACCGGAGAAAGCAACATGGAGTACGGTTGTTACACCTGTCCAGGCGGGTCAAAAGACAACGGTGGAGCTGCAGCTTGCGGATTTCTGGGGGAATGTGCAGCAAATTGGTGCCGACCGGATCACGATGCATTCGGACGCAGGAACGCTCAGTTTAGTGATGTATGATAAGGATACAAGCAAATACAAAGCGGAATACATACCGACAAGGGCAGGCGAAACCACGGTGTCGGCAACGATTATCGGCATGGACTTTCAGCCGCGGCTGCAAGTTCAAGTCATCCCCGGCCCGCTTGACACGAGCAAATCGTCGATGTCGATCGTCCCCGCGACGGTGGTTGCGGATGGGCGTAGCGAAGCGACCGTAAAGCTTCTTCTGCACGATGCCTATGGCAATGATGTGGCCCAAAGCGGGGATACGGTAACGTTCGTAACGGATTTGGGCGAAGTCGATGTGGCGACCGAATCGCCTTCGGCTCCGGGAAGTTACGAGGCTCGTATTCGATCCGCCGCAACCGGTACGGCGACAGTAAGTGCCTTGCTGAACGGCGGCCCGATCGGTCTGACGGCGAAAGTGGAATTTCTATCGGGCGATCCCGACATGGCGCACTCTACATTGATCGCAACGCCGGATCGGCTGCCGGCAGACGGCGTTAGCGCTTCGGAGCTTGTGCTCGAACTGAAGGACGCAAGCGGCAACCCCTTGACGGAAAGCGGAGGGGTGATCGAGCTGACGACGAATTTGGGGCAGCTCGGCGGCGTCGCGGAGCCGGAATACGGCGTCTATAAGACGCAGCTTCTCTCGAATACGCCGGGAACGGCAACCGTAACGGCGAAGCGCGGCGGGGACCTGATTGCGCAGCCGGTGACGGTGACATTTACGCCGGTGATGACCGGCATCGGAGTCGAAGCGCAGCGGTATACCGTCGTTCAAGGGCAGTCTACGCGAGCGATCGTGAAGGCGAGGTATAACGACGGCACGATGACCGATGTAACGGCAACGAGCAGCTACAGCATAAGGGATACGGCAATCGCCAGCGTAGACGGAACGGGTAGAATAACCGGCCTGACGCCGGGCGAAACGGTCATGACAGTGACGTATGCGACGTACGAGGCGTCAGCGATCGTACAAGTGAGCGCCGCCAATCCAGGGTCGCCCGATCCTGGACCGGGGCCAGGACCAGGACCAGGGCCGAATCCAAGGCCGGACCCTGATCCGCAGCCACAGCCGAAGCCGAAGCCCGATCCAGAGCCGCAGCCGGGAACAGGCACGCCGGGCAAGGATGACGGCGGCAAGCCCGAGCCGGGCGACGGCGGCATGTCTGAGCCGAAGGCTCCGGAGGAGACCGGGCCGAAACCCGGCAAGGTGCCGCAGTTTAGCGACGTAGCGGGGCATTGGGCGGCCGAAGACATCCGCAGGGCGGCCGAGCTTGGGCTCGTCGGCGGTTATGCGGACGGCACCTTCCGTCCGAACGGAAAGACGACCCGTGCCGAGTTCGCCGTTATGCTGATGCGGCTGATCGGTACTGGCGGCGGACCGTCCGCGCAGCACGGGCCCGCATCCGGCGAAGCTTGGCCGGCCTGGGCCGCCGACGCGCTCGGGCACGCTTTAGCCGAAGGCATCATGGTCGGCTATAAGGACGGCACTGTTAAGCCGAATGCCTATATTACGCGCTCGGAGATGGCCGTTATGCTGCAGCGCGCGCTCGCGCCGGCCGGCTATGCGCCGCGGGCGCTGACGTCCGCCGACCGGGAGGCGCTGCTGTCACCGCATCCCGATGCGGCACAGATTCCGCCGTGGGCGCGGGACGCCTATGCGGAAGCGCTGCGCGCGGAGTTGGTCGCCGGTGACCGCAGAGGTGCACTGCTGCCGCAAGATTTCACGACACGGGCCGAAATCGTGACGGTCCTGCTTCGCATGAAGGACTTGTTGGCGCTGTAGGCCGGCAGGCCAGGAGGACTATCGGATTAAACGGAAGGAGGGGGCCGTTGGCTCTCTCCTTTTTGCGGACGGTTCATCCTCATCCCGGTTCCTTCGTTCGGGACGAGGATTCGCTTTTCGCCGCGGGAAACGGTACGATAGAGACAGACCAACAACAAGGAGTTGACCGCGATGAACATACGATACGGCCGGCCGGAGGATGCCGCTTATGTCGTGCCGCTCATCTGTTCCGCGATCGGAGACATCGCTTATATGCTGACGGGAACGCAGGATGACGGCGAGGCTGCCGCGGTGCTGCGCCATTTTTATGAGCTTAGGGGCAACAGGATCAGCTATGAAAATACGATCGTGGCGGAGCTTGACGGGCGTCCCGTCGGTTTTGCGTTATTTTACCATGGGAGCAGGATGGAGCAGCTGGATGAGCCGCTTGTGGAGCGAATCGAAGCCTTGACGCACAAGAAGGGCGTACGATTCACGAAGGAAGCGAAGGCGGACGAGTTTTACCTCGATTCGCTGGCGGTCGACGCCGATTATCAAGGCAGAGGCATCGCCAAGGCGCTGCTGGCGGCGTTCGAAGCGGAGGCGGAGAAGCGCGGGTACGCCCGAATTGCGCTGATCGTCGAACGCGACAATGCGCATGCGAGGCGCATCTATGAAAAAATCGGTTACGTCAAAGACGGCGAGCTGGAGCTGTTCGGCCATATTTACGAGCACATGGTAAAAATAACCGGGTAACCGAATGGCGGATGCCGACGAATCCGCGGGGCCAACCTTCGCAAACAACCGCGTTCCTTGAACGTGGTTATTTGCAATATTCCGATGTTGGTTCCATCATGCAAGGCATCTGATGGTTCGATTCATGCCACAAGGATACCCGACTATGCTAAAATTATCATATCAAGATGCGTAGAAAGGAAACCATTATGGAACAAAATCGGACTCCCATTCTATCGATCAAAGATTTGCGCATGAAATACAATGACCGCTACGTCTTGAAGGGCATTGACGTAGACGTGTACCCGGGCCAAATCATCGGGTATATCGGCCCGAACGGGGCCGGCAAAAGCACGACGGTCAAAATCATGCTCGGCCTCGTAGAAGGCTACACCGGCGAAGTGAATATATTCGGCCGCAGCATCGCGGACGGCAACGTCGAATACAAGCGGCGGATCGGCTACGTGCCGGAGGTCGCGGAGATTTACGATAACTTGGCGGCCAGCGAGTACTTAACCTTTATCGGCGAGCTGTACGGGTTAGACCGCGACGATGCGGACCGGAAGGCGAGAAGGCTCATGACCTGCTTCGGTCTCGCGGACCAATACGAAGCACGCATCTCGTCCTTTTCGAAAGGAATGCGCCAGAAGGTGCTGCTTGTATCCAGCATGCTGCACAACCCCGACCTGCTGTTTCTCGACGAGCCGTTAAGCGGCCTCGATGCCAACAGCGTCATGATCGTGAAGGAAATATTGGCCCAGCTGTCCGCGCAAGGCAAAACGATATTTTATTCGTCGCACATCATGGAGGTTGTCGAGAAGATCAGCAACCGGATCATCCTGCTGGCCGACGGGCAGATCGTCGCGGACGGCAGCTTCGAAGACTTGAAGAACCAATCCAAGGAAGGAACGCTGGAGGAAATATTCAACGAGCTGACCGGGTTCCACGAGCACAAGTCGATTGCCGAGCAGTTCGTCTCCATCGTACGGGGGGACTAAGACCATGAAGGATTTTCGGACGCTTCAGGTGTTGGACCGTTTCCAAGGGCTATTCGAGAGGCTGGGTGCCGACTACAAGACGATGCGCCTCATCCTGCAAACAAAGCTGACGATGGACCGGCGCAGAGTGCCGACGATGTTCAACCAGTCGAACAGGAAGAAGCAGGTGGACGCCCGAGGGGTCGAGAAAGACGAAAACAACTTTAACAAGTCGTTAGGGATGTACGGCTTGCTGGGGCTGCTGATGGTTCCTTTCATGCTGATCGGCGACAGCCCGATGTTCCAGATGAGCATTGTGTTCAGCATTTTGATGTTCATGATCATGACGTCGATGATTTCGGATTTTTCCTCGGTCCTGCTCGATATCAGAGACAAACATATTATCGGGACGAAACCCGTCACGCAAAAAACGGTTAGCATGGCGAAAGCCGTCCATGTCGGCATTTATTTGTTCTTCCTGACTTTGTCGCTAACGGCGGCTCCTCTTGTGACCGCGTTGATCAAGCACGGCATCGTTTTTTTTCTGCTGTTCGCGGCGGAGATCGTGCTGGTGGATATGTTCATCATGGTCGTTACGGCGCTGGTGTATATGCTCATCCTGCGGTTTTTTGACGGAGAGAAGCTGAAGGATATTATCAACTATGTGCAAATCGTCCTCTCTATCGTCATTACGGTCGGTTATCAGCTTGCCGCGCGGTCGTTCGACCTCGTTCACATGCAGACCGTGTTCAAGCCGGCCTGGTGGCAAGCATTCGTCCCTTCGGTCTGGTTCGCGGCTCCGTTCGAATGGCTGCTGGCCGGCAACGGGGAGCATCATTTCGTCATCTTTACCGGACTGGCCGTATTCGTGCCGATTGTTTCGTTCGCGCTGTATATGAACCTGGTGCCGTCCTTCGAGCGGAATCTGATGAAGCTGTCGCATAGCGGCGCGGCGAAGAAGAAGGAGCGGCGGGGCTTGGCCGACGGCATTGCAAAGCTTCTCTGCAAGAGCCCGGAGGAGCGGTCGTTTTACCGCTTCGCGTCGCTGATGATGCGGGGTGAAAGGGAATTTAAGCTGAAGGTATATCCTTCGCTCGGATTTTCGTTTATATTCCCGTTTATCTTTATGTTCAACGCGCTGCGCGACGGGTCGTGGGCGGAGCTGGCCGAGAGCAAGTGGTACCTCGCGATGTATATGACGATGATCATTATTCCGACGGTCATCATGATGTTGAAATATTCCGGCAAGCATAAGGGGGCCTGGATCTACAGGACGACCCCGGTCCGGGAAGTCGGGGCGGTTTTCAGCGGCTCGCTGAAAGCTTTCCTCGTGAGGCTGTACGTGCCGGTGTATATTCTGGTCAGTGTCGCATTCCTGGCGATCTTCGGCGTCCGTGTCGCGATCGATCTGGTGGCGGTGCTGCTGGCTTCCGCATTGTATACCGTTGTTTGCTTCAAGCTGATGAAGAAGGTCATGCCTTTCTCGGAGCCGTTCAGCGCTGCGGGCAAAGGGGATGGCGTGGTGGTTTTGCCGCTGATGCTGCTGATCGGCGCATTCGTATTACTGCATTTCGCAAGCACGCTTCTGCCTTTTGGCAGTGTGATTTACGCGGTGCTGATGCTTGTGGCGAACATCGCGGTGTGGAGACTGGCGTTTCGCAGTGTGAAGCTGAGCGGGCAGGCGAGCTAATCCAATTCAAGGATCGGGAGTCATCCCGGTCTTTTTTCTTTAAACGCGCAAAAAACGTCAAGGAAATCAACGCCGCAACTGTTACACTTATAGCGTAGCCCGTCGGCGGAGGTATAGGGGATGCGATACATAGAACGGATTCAGCAAACGATCGACTTTATTGAAGAAAATCTTTTCGCGGAACATTCCCTGCAGGAGCTTGCCGCGATTGCGTGCTTTTCGGAATATCATTTTCACAGAATGTTTCATGCGTATGTCGGGGTCACCGCCGTGGAGTATGTCCGGAAGAGACGGCTATCCGAAGCGGCGAAGCAGCTCCTTGAGCGCACCGGCAACATTATCGACATTGCGCTGGAATGCGGGTACAACAACCACGAGACGTTTACAAGAGCGTTCAAAAAATATTTTCACGTCAGTCCGCAAGCTTTCCGCCTGCATCGCGACGACAGCATGATTTACAAGAAAGTCAGGTTGAATCGCTTGTCTCTGTCGAAATTTACGGGAGGTGTCATGATGGAGCCGCAAATGAAGACGGTGGAGCCGTTTCGATGGATCGGGTACCAGCTTCGAACAACGGCGATAGACAATCGGAGCTTTACCGATATTCCCCGGTTTATCGGCGATTATTTTCAGCATAACCTGGGAGAACGAATTCCGAACAAGGTGAACTCGGGCAGAAGGCTGAACATGTTGACCGATTTCGAAAAGCACAGGCATGGAAGCTTCTCCTACCTTATCGGCTACGAAACGGACCTGCAGGGGAAAGCGCCCGCCGGTATGGCGTTAAGGACGTTTCCAAGGCAGCAATTCGCCGTTTTTACAACGCCGAAGGTGCCGATCGCGGAGTTTTCGGCCGCCATTCAAAATACGTGGCGATATATTTTTCAGGAATGGTTCCCCCGGAGTAATTTTGAGCATGCCGGAACTTATGAAATTGAATGTTACGATGAACGCTGCTTGGACAAATCCGCCATGGAAATGGATATATACATCCCGATCCTGGCCGGTCAACGGAAATAGCAATCCAAAAGCCAATCCCAATGCGGATTGGCTTTTTTGACGATAAAGAAAGTTTAAGTTCGCAAAAGCATTAAAGCGAAGGAGAACTTTCTTTACTAAGAATAAATTTCCGCTAAAACGCGGTCGCTCATCCTTGAAGGACTTCGATAGAAGTTTTTCTTAACGATAAAGAAAGTTTAAGTTCGCAAAAGCATTAAAGCGAAAGAGAACTTTCTTTACCAAGAATAAATTTCCGCTAAAACGCGATCGCTCATCCTTGAAGGACTTCGATAGAAGTTTTTCTTATATTCGCGAAGAAGAGGTGACGCATGGCGCAAATATTTACAAAAAATCCGATTGACATACGTTGGTTTCAATTGTAATATAACTTTATAATAATTAGTTAATTTAAAAAAGTTATTTAATAAATTTGGGAGGTTTTTATTCATGGCAAATGCAAAATGGGCAGTAGACCCGACTCACAGCAGCGTAGATTTTACCATTCGTCATATGATGATCGCGAAGGTTAAAGGCACGTTCCACACGTTCGAAGCGAACATCGAGGCAGATCCGCAAGACCTGACGACGGCGAACATTTCGTTCAGCGTGGATATCGCCAGCATCGATACGCGCAACAACGACCGCGACGCGCATCTGCGTTCCGGAGATTTCTTTGACGCGGAGCAACATCCGAAGATGACGTTCCAATCGACGAACATCGTAAGCAAGGGTGACGGCGAATATAACGTAACCGGCGATCTGACGATTCGCGGCGTAACGCGTCCGGAAACGTTCTCCGTAACGTTCGAGGGCGCAGGACGCGACCCTTGGGGCAACGAAAAAGTCGGCTTCAGCGGTACCGGCAGCATTAAGCGGAGCGACTTTGGCTTGACGTACAACGCTGCGCTGGAAACGGGCGGCGTCTTGATCGGCGACGAAGTGAAAGTATCGATCGAGATCGAAGCGGCGAAACAAGCTTAATCGCGATTGGCTTGTATAGGTTTGAATAAATAGGTTTGGATATATACCGGAAGATCGGCGCAAGGAGTGCGTTCGGTCTTTCGGTTTTTCTGCGTTATTTTCGATAAGCCGTTTCTCCGTCGAGTTTTGCATATTTGTGTATAATGGGGGTATGAGATGGAGCTCGGAATATTTTTGTAATTACAAGGGGGAACAACATGGTACCGTCCGTCGACTCGGTATTGCTGCAAACGAAAATACGCATCCCTGCGCTCAAGCCGGGCGCGGTATGCCGCGAGCGGTTGTTGTATTCCGTATCCGACGGATTGCGAGGCCGCTTCACGGCGGTTTGCGCCCCGATGGGCTACGGCAAAACAACGCTGCTGGCCCAATGGGCGGCGGCTTATGCGGACCGGTACCGGACGGCTTGGGTATCGCTTGACGAAACGGACAACGATCCTTTGAAATTTTGGCGTTATGTCGCGCATGCATGGGTGTCCGTCGTTCCGGAGCAGCCGGGAACCCGGATCGCCCGGCTGGCCCGGTCGCTGCCGGGCATTTCGCTGCAAACCTTCCTGGACGGCTTATTGAACGAACTGCTGGCGTTAGGGGAGCCCTTGCTGCTGGTTCTGGACGATTATCATCTTATTCAAAATCAACGCATTCATGACGGAATCGTCTATTTCATCGACTATCTGCCGGACAATGCTCACCTAGCCGTCGCCAGCCGGACTTTGCCGCCGTTCCCGACCGCCAAATGGGCGGCCCGTGAGCAGAGCAGCGGCATTGGTGCAGCAGACCTGCAATTTACGCTGGAAGAGGCCGGCTTATTCTACAACGAATCGGCGAAGCTGAATTTACATAGCAGGCAAATCGGCAAGCTGCTCCGGCAGACGGAAGGTTGGGTTACCGGCTTGCAGTTGGCCGCAATTTCCATGCGCGGGGAGGTGGATCGGAACCGGCTCATCGGCCAGTTTCAAGGCAGTCATGTTCATGTCGCCGAGCTTCTATTAAACGAAGTACTCGCCAAACAGCCCGAAGCGATGCAGCGTTTCCTGCTGGATACCTCGGTGCTCGAGCGGATGAATGCGGCCGCATGCCATGCCGTGACAGGGTGCGAGGCAAGCCGTCAGATGATCGAATCGCTTCAGGCCCAGAACTTGTTTATCGTCATGCTGGACGATGAAGGGAACTGGTTCAGATACCACCATCTGTTCGCCGATTTCCTTCGCAGTCGTTTGCGCCGTACCGATCCCGAAAGCTGGCCGGCGTTGAATCGGCGCGCGAGCGAACACTTTGCGTCGGAAGGGCTGTACAGTGAAGCGATCGATTATGCGCTGCAAGCAGGCGAATACCTCCTGATGGAGCGGCTGCTCGAGGCGCATATCGGCAAAATGCTGCAGCGAGGCGAATTCGCGACACTGCTGCGGTGGTTCGAAAGCATGCCGGACTGGGCGCCGCGTTCTCCGCAGATGGCGCTGCTCTATACATTCATCCTGATCTCCACCGAGCAGTTGGACCGGGCGGAGCGAGAGTGGCAGCGCCTCGAAACCGAGTATCGGTCATGGGCGGACATGGAGGAGAGAAGGCATATCCGCAGCGGGCTTTTCTTCGTCAAATCGAACCTTGTGTTCTATAGCGGCCGTTATGACGAATGGTTTGCCTTCATCGAAATGCTGGACGACGAGATGATGCCGGAAAATCCGGTGTTCTACAATTTCAACTTCAACTGGAACGAACCGCTGGTACGTCGCACGACGTTTGGCTTGAAGGGGAAAATCTCGCCGGGAACAAAAGCGATCGGCAACCGTTTCTCCGAAGTGCTCGAAGCGCACGGCTGGGGGCAGTCGCTCATCAACTTGTACGTGAAGATGTCGCTATGCGAAGGCTATTATGAATGGAACGAGCTTGAAGCAAGCAGGGAGGCGCTGAGGCTTATCGACAAAGCCGTGGAGAGCAGGCACGACCAAGTCCCCGGCATTTATGTGCCTTGCCGCATTATGCAAGCGAGGCTTCATATGGCGGAAGGGCGCGGTCGGCTGGCCCATGAAACGATAGATGCCGCGGTGATACGGATCGAGGAGCTTGCCCAGTACGATTGGATCATGCCGCTGAAGGCGTTAAAGGCGCGTCTTTACTTGCAGGAAGGGCGGGTGGCGCAGGCTAGGAAGGAGCTGGAGGAATTCCGTTTATCCGGCCAAAGAAAGCCTTCATTCGACCGGGAGTTTCTATGGATGACGTACATTCGCCTGCTCGGCGCGCAGCGCAAAGAGAGCGAAGGTCTGCGACTGCTTGCGGAGCTGCGTCCGCAGACGGAGCGCGAGAACTTGATTAGCGGCATAGCCGAGGCTTTGATCCTGCAAGCACTGCTCGAGCATCGGCACGGACAGCGGGCGGCCGCGATGCGCAGCCTGCGCGAGGCGCTCGCTGTCGGCGAGGCGAACCGATATGTGCGCAGCTTCCTCGACGAGGGCGAGCCGATGGCGGAGCTGCTGCGGCAGTTCGTGCAGCAGGCCGATCGTTCGCGAGGCGACGGCGAGCCGTTTGCGGAAGCGGAGCTCGTCGCGTATGCGCACACGCTCGTAGCGGCGTTCGAGGCGCAGCAAGGCACGCGCGAGACGGCGGCGGGGCGGGCGCTCGGCGGCACGGTGGCGGGGCGGGCGCTCGGCGGCACGGTGGCGGGAAGCGGCCTGCAAGCGTACGGCGGCATGGCGGCAGGAGGCGTGCAGGCGCTCGTCGAGCCATTGAGCCGTGCGGAGCTGGAGCTGCTGCAGCTCGTGCGCAAGGGAGCGACGAACCGGCAAATTGCGGCGGCGCTTCATTTGTCCGAAGGCACGGTCAAAGTATACTTGTCGCGCATTTACGGCAAGCTTGGCGTATCGTCGCGGACGCAGGCGTTAAGCGCTGCCGAAGGGCTGAGCCTGTTCGAATCGGAACCATGATGCATGATTTCGGCCCGTATGCAAATACTGGATATAGCTTGTAATTATCCAGGGGGCGACATCATGTGCAAACGCGTTTCCGTCAAAGCGGAAAAATCGGATATTGTCGATATGTTCGGCATCGAGCACGTGCACCACTGCAGCATTAACCGTTATAATGTGGCACCGCTGCAGCAGATGACCATCGTGATGAACAATCATCTCGGGGAACGGATTTTGGAGGAGGCCCGGTGGGGGCTGTTTCCTTTCTGGGCCAAAGATTCCGTGAACGCGGACAGCCGCTGGCTGTCCGGCAAGCCGTTTTTCGAGCGGATGCTGCGCAGGCAGCGCTGTATCGTGCCGTGCAGCGGGTTCTATGGCTGGCGTCCGGAGGAAGGGCGCAAGACGCCGCGGCCGATGCACATCGTGCTGCCGGGACGTCCGCTGCTTGGCATCGCGGGCTTTTACGACAGCTGGCTCAACGGACGCGGCGAAGAGGTGCGCGCGTTTACGATTTTGACCGCGCCTTCCTCGGGGGCGATCTCCGTCTGGCAGAGCGACGTCCCGATCATCCTGGACGAAGAAGGCGCTGCCGATTGGCTGAACCCGGCGGTAACCGATTTTTCTACGCTCCGCAAGCATCTGGAGCCGTTGGACGGCTACATGTTGCGTGCCTATCCCGTCTCGCCGCTGGTTGACGACGAAGCGAACGAGTCGCCGGATTGCATTCTCGAGGTTCGGGCGGATTTCGCCTAAGCCGGGGAGTAACAGAGAAAGCCTCCTTGCGGGAGTGTCTCGCAAGGAGGCTTTTGCAGTTTCGGGTGCAGCAGTCGATGCAGAGAAGCAACAACTGTATATCATGTAGTTAATTGTCCCGTCTCCAGCGGCTTTTGCCGGATTAACGGGATTTCCTGATGTTATTTTCCTCCTTAAAGCTCGGAGTAGGTCTTTTGTTGAAAATAAATACAGATTTTCCAATTATTATGCTGAAGAGAAGCAAACAGGAGAACTGCATGTTTTCCAGTTGCGTCAAGCCAACCTCACATAATACCGTTCATCATGCTGCTCCACGGCGACCGGTGCTTCGAAGAACGCGCTGAGCGTCGCCGAGTTCATGACTTCGTGCGTCTCCCCTTGGCGGAACACCTCGCCCCGTCGCAGCAGCAGCGTATGGCCGAACACCGGAAGGATCTCCTCCGTATGATGCGTCACGTAGATCAGCGTCGGCATATTCTCCTGCTGCGTCAAGTCATGGATGCTCGCCAGCAGCCGCTCCCGCGAGAACAGATCAAGCCCGTTGCACGGCTCGTCCAAGATGAGCAGCTGCGGATCGGCCATCAGCGCCCGGGCGATGAGCAGCTTCTGCTTCTCGCCCTGCGAGCAGGTCCGGTACTCGCGGTCCCACAGATGCGAGCAGCCGAGCGTCGCCATGAGCGCCTCCGCCCGGACGTAATCCTCCGGCACCGGCTTCTCGTACAGCCCGATCGAGGCGTACTTGCCGCTGATGACGACGAGCTGCGTCCGGTCGCCGCCGTACAGCTTCTCCTGCAGCGACGAGCTGACCCAGCCGATCGATTGCCGGAGCTCCCGCAAATCGACTTCCCCGAATCGATGGTTCAGGACGGTCACCTTGCCCTTCGTCGGCCAGAAATAGCCGTTGATCATATTGAGCAGCGTTGTTTTCCCCGAACCGTTCAGTCCGAGCAGCGCCCAATGCTCGTTCTGGCGAACGCTCCAATGAACGTCGTTCAGCAGCATAAGCTCTCCGCGCTTCCACGTAACGCCTTCGATTTCGATCATGTAGTCCATGCAAATTCACTCCGTTTCGGTTTCCGTACAGAAAGACAACCTAATTTTCACGACTAAGAAGATGTTACCAGCCGTTTATCCTTTGGCAGCAGGAAGGCGATCACGCCAAGCAGCGGCAGCCAAGCGCAGACATGCATCATCGTTGATATACTGACGGTGTCGGCGACCCAGCCCAGCACGACCGAACCGATACCGCCGAGGCCAAACGAAAGGCCGAAGAACAAACCTGCGACCGTGCCGACGTTCCCCGGCATCATTTCTTGTGCATACACGATGATGACCGAGAAGCCCGACATCAAGATCAGGCCGATAAAAAAGCAAAGCGCGATGGCGCCCGCCGGGCTCGCATAAGGCAGCAGCAGCGAAAATGGCGCCGTGCCGAATATCGAAAACCAGATAACGGTTTTGCGGCCGAAACGGTCCGCCAGAGGCCCGCCGAGCAGCGTTCCGACCATGCCGGCGAATTGCAGCACGAACATGCAAATTTGCGCTTGCTCCAGCGACAGATGGAACCGCTCCATCGCATAGAAGGCGTAATATCCCGTCATGCTGGCCAGGTACACGAATTTGGAAAATAACAATACGATGAGCACCGTAAACACGAATGCAATGTATCCGGTGCTAAAACGGCGCTCGCCAGCGCTTGCCGGGCGTGCTTTTTGTTCACGCGACAGCATTTGTTGCCCGTACCACTTGCTTATATACCACTGTACCATAATGCCAATAACCGCTAAAGCGGTAAACCAGAGAAACCCGCCTTGTCCCCGGGGGACGATGAAGAACGCGATCAAGAGCGGGGCAAGCGCTTGTCCCGTATTTCCTCCGACTTGAAAAATCGACTGCGCCAGCCCTTTGCTCTTGCCTGCGGCCAGATGCGCGACGCGCGACGATTCCGGATGCAGGATCGACGATCCGACGCCGATCAGTGCAACCGATAGCAGCAGCACGAAAAACTGGCTTGCCAGCGCCAAGCCGACCATGCCGATCAGCGTAAACAGCATGCCCATCGGCAGCAGCATCGGCAGCGGCTTACGGTCCGTATAACGGCCGATCAGCGGCTGCAAAATCGATGCGGTAATGTTGAGCGTAAAAGCGACCCAGCCGACCTGAGCGAAGCTCAAGTGCATCGACTGTTGAAAAATCGGGAATCCGGCCGGAACGGCCGCCTGCATGGCGTCGTTCAGCAAATGTGCGAAGCTGACGCCAAGCAGCATGATGGACGTGCGTTGTGCCGTCGTTTGCACGGCGATCGATGTGTTCATGTTGCTCACCCTATCCGTTTTTTTCATTCATCTTAAATAAAGTTGGCCAGCAATGTCGTCGTGAAAATTGCGGCGAATGACAGCAACTTTTGCTATACTCTTGTGTAATAGGCAGAAAACGGATGGCGGGTGAACACGGATGAAAATAAAAATCGATACGCCGCAGATGACGCTTTGGAAAATCGAAGAGGAACATAACACCACCCCGCACATCCATGAGCGGGAGTTTCAAATAACGGTGCCGGTTTACGGATCATGTGTGTTTGCGCGCCAAAATCAGTCGTACGAGCTGGCGTGCGGCGAAGGCTTCGTGCAATACCCAGAGGAGCCGCACGAGCTGCACGTCTCGTCGGGTGCGGGCGTCATCGTGCTGCAGGTCGACCGCGGCAGCTTCGACCAGTTCAACCTGCAACAGCCGGTGGAGCTGGACATCCGCCAACACATCGATCCGGTGGAACTGAACGGCCATTTCCGCAAGTGGGCGGCGGCGCTGCTGCTGCACGATCATATGGAGCCGATGGCGGTGCAGGAAACCGAATCGCAGGTGCTTTATTATTTGTCGCGCGTGCTGAAGGGCAATCAGACGAACCGGCGGGACGCTGCCTTCGCCAGCGCGTCCGCGGCAGATCGGCACATGGCGATGGCGCTCGACTACATGCACGAGCATTTTACGGAAAAAATCAATATCGACACTTTGGCCGCGATCGCGCTGCAAAGCCGGTTTCATTTTATCCGCTCGTTCAAGACGATCCTCGGCATGACGCCTTATCAATACATGCTTTCGCTGCGCATCGAAGAAGCGAAGTCGCGCCTGCGGCACACCGGCGCCACGGTGACGGAAATCAGCTTCCGGCTTGGCTTCTCGAGCACGAGCCAGTTTTATCGGGTGTTCGTCAAGATGGTCGGGGTGACGCCGGAGCAATATCGCAGCGGGTTGCGTAATTGACAGAACATTCGAACGATCGTACAATACGAGGAATTATGCGGCGCGCTGAAGAGAAGCAAGTCGACTCATGCCGCGGAGGAGGGGACCGCATGTTTGGGGTGCTTGCGAAAGACGATGCAATTTTGCACAAACGGCCTTTTACGGACGACGAGGTGATGTTTAACCTGCTGCACCTGATCAGCGGCTTCGAGGACGCTTTGCGGCTGAAGGCGGAGGACGGACGGGCGATATTCACGCAGACGACGGGACATAACGGCTGGCTCTGGATTAGCCGCGATGCAGGGAACGAGGAGAGGCTGCGGATTTTCCAGGGGCTTTGCGAGAGGCTGGGCGACCGCCCGCTGCCGGGCGTGTGCGGGGAAGCGCCGGCCGTTGAAATGTTCGCCGAAGTTTATGCGAAACGGACGGGCGGCGCATACCGTCGGCATATGGCGATGCAGGCGTATCACTGTCCGAAGGTCGTGCCTCCGTCGCAAGCGACCGGAACGCTCAAGCAAGCGACCGAGGAGGATGCGTTAATTGTTGCAGGCTTTCTGGCCGACTTCGCGCTTGGCGCATTCGGACACGTCGCCAGCGCCGAGAGCCTACTGCCGGAGGCGAAATCGATGGCGGCATCGGGCAACCTGTATTTGTGGACGGTGGACGGGCGACCCGTCTCGATGGCGAATATCGCACACCGCTCGCCCCGCCACGCGCGTATCAACGGCGTCGTGACGCCGCCGGCTCATCGCAAGAAAGGCTACGCGAGCGCGGTAGTTGCGGGCTTATGCGAGAAGCTGCTGGAAGAAGGCCTTGTCCCAATGCTGTACGCGGACATGAGCAATCCTGATTCCAACAAAGTGTACCGGAACGTCGGTTTTACCGAGTGCGGGGAAGTCGTCGACTTGAAGTTTAATTAGCGGATAACCGGGGATAGACTATGCCTAGCGAAAAATGTTATGATAAGCTTTGAAAAACATGTGCATAATTTGCATATACTAAAAATGGACCGTTAAGTGCGGTAACACTTAACGCCCCCGGATAATGAATCAATGCAAGACACCCACGACGCGCGTTAGATTAAGAAACTCTAAGCGGAAACCCATCGTAAAGGCTGCCAACCATTACGCGGTGGGTTTTCGCTTGTTCAGCTTTCTTTTGATCCATCGAATAGCAGCTTCCGCGCATTTGCTTTTTATCGAAGAACATGATAATTTCTAAATGTGATTTTTTTTACCAAAAAAGGATCACGCAAACGGAAACCATGTTGGAGGAATTCAAGCGATGCAAACAGGAACAGTAAAATGGTTCAACGCGGAAAAAGGCTTCGGGTTTATCGAAGTTGAAGGCGGAAGCGACGTATTCGTGCACTACAGCGCAATTACGGGCGAAGGCTTCAAAACGTTGGACGAAGGCCAAAAAGTAGAATTCAACGTCGTTCAAGGCAACCGCGGACCGCAAGCCGAGAACGTAGTTAAAGTATACTAAGCCGAAAAAGAACGGACTGCTCTTAACTTAGGTTAAGGGCAGTTTTTGTTTACAGATAAGTCGCAGAGAAGGCTTCGAATAGGAGCTTTTCTTTTAAATACAGGACTTTGCAGGCTTCGTCATATATAATGGCCTTATATGTTCAGGATAAACGAACGCGTCCGGGAGCGGACGGCGTTGGCTGTTCATCTTAGTCATCATGGATAAAGGAGATATGGAGCAATGAAACTGGGAGCGATTGAAGCGGGCGGCACGAAATTCGTGTGCGGCATCGGCAACGAGCATGGAGAAATATTGGATCGGATCAGCTTTCCGACAACAACGCCGGAAGAGACGATCGCGAACGTGGTTGCCTATTTCAGCGACAAGTCCATTGATTCGCTGGGCATCGGATCGTTCGGTCCGGTCGATCTGGACAAGAATAGCCCGACTTACGGATACGTGACGACAACGCCGAAGCCGCATTGGGGGCAATACGATTTTCTCGGCAACGTGAAGAAACATCTGAACGTACCGATCGGCTTCGATACGGACGTGAACGCCGCGGCGCTGGGCGAAGCGGAATGGGGCGCAGCCAAGGGGCTGGACAGCTGCCTGTACATCACGGTCGGAACCGGCGTCGGCGCGGGAGCGATCGTGGAGGGCAACATGCTGCATGGCATGCTGCATCCGGAGATGGGGCACATCATGATCACCCGACATCCCGAGGACGAATACGCAGGCTTCTGCCCATACCACAGCGATTGCCTGGAAGGCATGGTTGCCGGACCTGCGCTCGAACGGCGCTGGGGCAAGAAGGGGCACGAGCTGGCGTCGATCGATAAGGTTTGGGAGATCGAAGGGTACTATTTGGCGCAAGCGCTGGTGAACTTTATTTATATTTTATCGCCGAAAAAAATCATTATGGGCGGCGGCGTCATGAAGCAGCTGCAATTGTTCCCGATCATCCGCCGCGAGGTGCAGAGGATGTTGAACGGATACGTGCAAACGCCGCAAATCCTATCCGGCATCGACGATTATATCGTGCCGCCTGGGCTCGGCGACAACGCGGGCTTAAGCGGAGCGCTCGTCATCGCCAAGCGGGAACTGCAAAGCCTGAGCAAGTAAATTGGTCAGCACCAAGTCGATGAAATGACAGTCGGTGCCAATGAGACGCTGAGACCGCCGGATGAGACAAACGAACCGACGAAGGACCGCAGACATCGTTCTGCGGTTTTTTTGCAGCCGCTTCAAGATTCTAATATAATCCTGGGTATAGTGTTAAAATAATCGTTATGCGATAGCACGTGTTCAATCGGAGGGGTTCATCATGTCAGGACAAGCAAAACATGTGGCGGCGGTGTCGCTCGGAGTCATGGGCGCCGGGTTTCTCGCGACGCTGCCGATTCAGGGGTATACCGCGGGAGCGCTCCTGCAGGGCGGCTTCGAGGCCGGGCTCGTCGGCGGGCTCGCGGACTGGTTCGCGGTGACGGCGTTATTCCGCCATCCGATGGGGATCCCGATACCGCATACGGCGCTGCTGCCGAAAAACCGCGAGAAGGTTATCCGTTCGCTTATATCGGCGATCGAAAACGATATTCTCACGAAGGACAGCATCAAGCAGAAGATTAGCGAAATCCGCATCGGCGAACGGCTGATCGGACTGCTCGAGCAGCGCTTGCCGGACGCGGCGAAGGCGGCCGTGTTTCTCGTGGAGCAGCTGCTGCGGCATTTTCCGATCGACAAAGCGGTGCCGCTGATTGCGCATGAGCTGAAAATCAAAGCAGAGAGCCTGGACGTCGCCGCAATCGTGCAGCGGCTCGGCGACGAAGCGGTGGCCCGCGGATACGACCATCGGGCGATCGACTTCCTGCTCGACAAGGTCGAGGAGGTGGCCCGCAAGCCGCAATTCCGCGATCAGCTCGGCAGCATGGCGTTAAACGCTTTGGGCAATGCGCAGGTTGGCGGATTCATGTCGTTCGCGCTGAACGCTTTTGCCGGCATGATGAACGAGGAGAAGCTAGGTGGCCTGCTGCAGGGCGTCATTTTGACGAATCTGATGGATATGCGCCTGAATCACGATCATCCGCTGCGAGTCATGGTCCTGTATGAACTGCGCAAGCTGCTGGTTGGTCTAGGCGACAATGAAGGACTGAAGCAAGAGCTGGATTCGCTTAAAGCGCAGCTGCTGGCGAGCTGGGATTTGGAAGCGTTCCTGGCGTCGTGGCTGGAATCGCTGCGGGACAAGGCGCTTATTTTCATCCAAGATAGCCGGTTCACCGACGAGTTCGTCGAGCCGCTTGCGGCCAAGCTGATTGAAAAGTTAAAATCGACGCCGGAGCACGTGGAAGCGATTGAACAATGGATTCAAACCCAACTGGTTCAGTTTGTGGAAAAGAATCATGCGAAAATCGGCATTCTCGTCGAAGAGAATTTGAACAAATTCGATAATGAAACGCTCATCCGCATGCTGGAGGAGAAGGTAGGCAAAGACCTGCAATGGATTCGCGTCAACGGCGCGGTGTGCGGGTTTTTGATCGGCATCGCTTTGACCGGATTTAAGATGTTGTTCTAAGAAAAGCTTATTAATGGCGATCCAACTAACTATGGCCCGGATTTTTGCATCATGTTGTACTGCGTGCAATATTTCAAGCTGATGATAGGCCCGTCAGGGCATAATCTTGCATAGGCTACAACAATTTTGCGTAATATCGCAGGTTTTCACCGATATTGTTGTACGGTGTGCAACATCTTCTTTAGAGGGAATTAGTCGGTGCTCAATTGCTGTACATTTTGCAACAATAGTGACTTCTGTAGCTTCGAGTCAAATAAAAAGGCCAATCATCATGGTGTAGAGCCATGATGGTTGGTCTTTATTGCGATTGACAGCGCAATCGACAAAGGAGCGGAAAAGAAGGGAATGTCCAATACCACTCGGCTGCAGCTGCGGTTATAGTTAAGCACCTTCTGAATACGTCGTAACGACCTCCAGCGCTAATGCCTTATCCACGCGGCCCGGCCGGTAGTACGGATAATCCATCGCCTGCTGAACGGCGGCAGCCGTGGCCGCATCGGTGAGCCATTCGACGACGTATAAGCCGAGATCGATGCTGGCGGCGACGCCTCCTGCGGTAACCAAATTGCCGTCGCGCACGATCCGTGCTTTCTCCAAACGTCCGCAATACGGAACGAGCAAGTCGTATGCGGAAGGGTTTGTCGTAGCTTGCCTGCCCTCCAGGAACCCGGTTGCGCCCAGCAGCAGCGCTCCCGTGCAGACGGACGCCTTAATCGGAACGTCTCGCGCGGTTTGCAGCCAGGCAGTGAACGAAGCGTCGAATTGCAGCTGTCTCGTGGCGAAGCCGCCGGGAACGAACAGCAGGTCGAAACCCGACAAATCCGGTGAAACACGGCTAGCCGAGAGGGTTAATCCGCGATCGTCCGTTACTTGCTCCTGCATGGCGCAAAACTCCCAGGATACGTTTTTGTCGGGAAACATTCCTTTCAGTTCGGTAACGGCATCATAAAATCCGGCAAAATCCAGCGTCGTCATTCCGTCAAACAAAATGAATGCAATCTTCATCGATGAAGCACCTGCCTTTTCTTAAAATATAGGAAAGTATAAGGTTTCACTCTAGGTGTAGAAGCCGGCCCGAATATTTACAAGCCCATCCAAGCCATAATAAGCTAAGTATATCGTCCGGAATTTTTACAATATCAAAAAAGTGTAAATTTTCAGCGGAGCTGAACTTTCTGACCATAATAGAATTTATAAGTTTTCGACATATAACGCAGTTAAAAGCTTCATGTAAGACACGAATGTATCTTCTCAAATAGACTACGATAAGAAGCTTTTCTTGCAAAGAAAAAAACCGCGCAGGTGTATTAATACAGATAGGGATAGGGATCGTGAGATGGCCATGAAAACGAAATATGAGCGCATCATCCGGCATCTTCTGCTGGAAATGAAAGCTGGAAACATTCGCCCGGGAGGCAAATTGCCGTCGGTCCGGGACGTCGCAGCCGCGTTCGGATGCAGTCCGAATACGGTTGTCCACGCCTATCAGACGCTGGAGCGGGAGCATCTGATCTACTCCGTCGCGAAGAGCGGCTATTACATGGTGGAGAAAAAACAAACCGACTCGCACGCTGCAAGCGATCCTTGCATCGATTTTATTTCGGCTACGCCAAGCGCCGCTTTCCTGCCGTTTCATGAGTTCCAGCACTGTCTGCAGCAGGCCATAGCCCAATATCGCGGCGACTTGTTCGGCTATACGGAGCCGCAAGGCATTCCCTCACTCAGGCGCGAGCTGCAGAAGCATCTGCGAAAGCATCAGATTTTTGCCGGAGACGACCAGCTATGCGTGCTGACCGGAGCGCAGCAGGCGTTCTCGATCCTCACCCACATGCCGTTTCCGAACGGCGGCGACACGGTGCTCGTGGAACAGCCGACGTATTTCGGCTTCCTCGAAACGGCGAAGCTGCACGGCTGTGCCATGGCAGGCATCGAGCGGGACGAGCGGGGAATCGATCTGGGGCGGCTGGAGGCACTGTTTCGCACCGGAAGGATCCGATTCTTCTATACGGTGCCGCGGTTCCTGAACCCGCTCGGCGTATCCTATTCGACGGAGCTGAAGCGCCGAATCGTTCGGCTTGCCGCCCAGTACGACGTGTACATCGTCGAGGACGATTATTTCGCGGACCTCGAGACGGACGGCAAAGCCGATCCGCTGTATGCGCTGGACGATACGTCCCGCGTCATCTACGTCAAAAGCTTCTCCAAAACAACGATGCCCGGCTTGCGGCTGGCCGTTGCGGTGCTGCCTAGACCGCTTGTGAACCTGTTCCGCGGTTATAAGCAAGCGGCGGATATTTCGACACCGGTTCTATCGCAGGGGGCGCTTGAAATATATATAAAATGCGGCATGTACGAACGGCATATCGCGCTGATCCGGCGGCATTACCGCCATAAGATGGCTTATCTCCTGACGCTCTGCGATCGGATGCTGCGGGGACTTGCCCTTTACGGCAGTCCGGACTCCGGCGTATTCGTCACCCTGGAGCTGCCGAGACCGCTTCAGGCGTCGGTACTGATCGATCGGCTGCAGCGCAGAGGCGTGCTCGTCTCCAATGTCGACCGGCAGCTTCTGCCGGAATTTCAGCGCAATAACCGGCTGCGCCTGTGCGTCATCGGGCTTGAGCAGGAGCAGATGGAGAAAGGGATCGCCATCATCGCCGAGGAGCTGGAAAGTATGCGGAAGCGTTGACCTAGCCGGAGGCCGGCGCTTCGTGAGGATCGGTTATTTTCACGTCGCTGGAGGGTGATGCGGTGAACAAAACGTGGATCAACTCGCCTTTTACTTATGCGCTCGGGATGCTGGCCATGATGATTCCGAGCCAAGCATTTACTTCGTTTTACAGCTATTATTACGTGGATAAGCTTGGCTTGGGCGTCGGGCTTGCGACGCTCGCAAGGACGATTTATTTGATCTGGGACGCCGTCGACGACCCGTTCCTCGGGTACTGGTCGGACAGCACGAGAACGAGGTGGGGACGAAGGAAGCCGTGGATCGTCTCGGCAATCCCTTTTTTCGCGCTTGTCTTCATCATGGTGTTCTCCGTGCCGGAAGGGCTCAAGGGGACGGGCTTGTTCATTTGGTTTTTTGCCGCGATCATCTTATTTGAAAGCGTTTCCGCAGTGCTGTGGGTCAATTACAATGCGTTGTTCCCGGAGCTGTTCCGGGGCGATCAGGTACGGGCCAAAGCGTCCGCGATCCAACAGGGGTTTCAAATTTTGGCCTTGCTGATCGCATCGGCGCTCACGCCGGTCATTTATACGGCGCTTGGGTTTTCGGCGATGTCCGTCATGTTTGCGACCGTGTTCGCCGTATTGATGGCGGTGTGCATGATGACCGTTCGGGAATCGCCGGAAGCGAGCAGGGAGAAGCCGCTCAGATTCGCGGAGGCGTTCCGGGAAACGTTGAAAAACAAGCAATTCTGGATTTTCAACTTGGCGAATTCGTTCGCTCAGACGGTAAACGGCTTGCTGAGCTCCTCGATTCCGTTCTACGCCAAGTACGCGCTCAAAATCCCGGACGCGCAGGTGTCGATTCTGCTCGCCTCGATTTTCGCCTCCGTCATCCCGCTTGTTGCCGTATGGTACTGGATCGTGCGCAAAATGGGCGGAAAAAGGAGCTGGAGATTCGCTTTTGTCGTTTACGGACTGTCGGTCGTTCCGATGTGGTTCGCGCAAGGGCTGCTCGGCGGCATTGCGGCAGGCATCGTCGTAGGCTTCGGACTTGCGGGATTCCTCGTCACGCCGGCGATTCTCAGCGGTCAAATCGTCGACGAGGACGCAGAGCGGACCGGCCGGAGGCGGGAAGGGATCTACAGCGCGGTGGGCGGCTTCATCAACCGTTCGAGCGGGTTTCTGTCGGCGATCGCCTTCTGGACCGTCGGCATCTTCTTCGGATACCAGAGCGGCGATGACCCCGGAACCGACCCGGAGACCGCTTTCCGGTATTTGATCAGCATTTTCCCGATTGCGATGCTGGCGATTTCCTTCGTCATTTCGATGTTTTACAAGGAGTCGGCCAAGGAAGACCGGCCTGCGTCGCCTTGATGGCTTATTTTCACCCAAATAATGAAAAGTGTTATGTAGCTACAGCCGCAGAGGGTTACCGGTGCGATTACGGATCCGGTCTTTGCGGTTTTTTTGCTTTCCAACCCGATTGAACCGCGGGCAGGCCGCTTGTACGATCTATGGCTCCCGGCTTGCGTGTCTGCTTGCAAACGGGCGGGAAACATGCCAAGATGAAGGAGGAGGTGCGTACGATGACGACAAGTAAAAAGGACTCGAATCCGAAATGGTTCGGCTACGGCCTGCAGGCGCTTGTGTTTCTGGCGACGCATGATAACCACGTTTGCCCGAGCGGCACGATGGCGGAGCATCTCGAGTCGCAGGCGACCTTGCTAAGGCGCGTTCTGGCGCAGCTGGCGAAGCACAATCTGGTGGAAGCGAAGGAAGGACGCGACGGAGGCTACCGGCTTGCAAAGCCGGCAGATCTGATTACGCTGGCCGACGTGTATCGCGCGGTGCAGGTTCCGGAACTGCTGGCGTTAGGCTTGCTGGAAACGACTTCGGACGGCATGTTCGGCCAGGAGATGCAAATGGCGTTCGCGGACATCGTATCGGATATGGAGCAGCGGGTATTGGAAGGACTGGAGCAGCGAACAATCGCTGATTTAATCCAAAGCGTCGAAGGGGCAGGTTTCAAATCCGAACATTAAAACTATGCTTGAAGGGAATACAGTTACCATGGTATACTGTACGCGAATCGAGCATAGTATCTTAATAGCATTAACTGTGCTTCGTTTTAAAACAGTTTAGGAGGGGTTACGTTGAACGTAGCTGCAATCATTATCGAGGCTCTGCTTGGGCTGATGTTTCTTATGGCGGGGGTCGTGAAAATATCCGGTGCCCAGATGCACGTGGACAATTTCCGGAAATGGGGGCTGCCGCAATGGTTCCGCGTGGTGACAGGTCTTGTCGAGCTGCTTGGCGCTGCGGGGATGATCGTTGGCATCTGGCTGCCGGTTTGGGCGGCGCTCGCCGGGATTTGGCTTGCCGTGACGATGCTTGGCGCGGTCATCGTGCACATACGCGTCAAAGATCCGCTATCGCAGATGGCGATGTCGATCATTCTGCTCCTGCTGTCGCTGGCGGTGGTGCTGCTGCAGCGCGGCGAGTTGTCCAATCTTTTTTGAGAAGTGGCGGATTTATCCTATGCAGGCAAATCAACGCGGTTGAAGCTTTGGCTTCAAACCGCGTTTTTTGGCGTAATCGCAAGAGACTGTTGTTGAGGGAGTTCATTAAGCGAGGTCGGCGGCCAGTGTCGATAACGGGCCGGGCTCGGCCAAGATGGACTGGACGCTGTATACGGAAATGGGGAACATCGGGAATCCAACGTAATAAGGCGTGATTTCGTACAGCTGAAAATAAACGACCAGCGCCTTGTCGGCCAAATAAAAATCCTGATCCGGTCTGATCGTTCGAAAGCCGTTCAGGAGCGGCAAATCCCGCTGCTTGATCTGAACCGCGATTTGCTCCGATAAGGCCTTCACGTAATCCGAGCCCGGCTTGAACAAGTCGCTTAGCGAATATAATTTTCCGGTATTCACGTCGAAGGTCAACGATCGGGCTATCGTGTTGCCGTGTGCCATCGGGTACGAATAGGCGTAATTGCTCAGAATCAAGCTCAGAATGCCGCGTTCGTTCGTCTTGATTTCGTAATGGCCGAGCATCTCCCGATGCGAGCTGCCGGTTTCGAATATTTGCATTTGCTGCTTTTGCATATCCTGAACCATCCGGTCGATCGTTGCGTTGATCTGCTGCTGCACCTGACGGTTCGCCAAGCCGGCTACATGAGGGATGTAAATCGTGATGCCCGGCGCTTGGATCGTTCGCGTATGAATCGTTACGGGGAGCTGATAGGCCATGGCCATCTTCCTTTCCTCGGCCGCCTTCCGAGGAACACTACGGAATTCAGCCTATATACATCAGCCTATTCCGCCTCCCGCCGCGATGTTCATAAGCCGCCTGCGTCATGATCCGCGGCTGCCGTTCGTTGTCTCATCTTCCGCTGCGCCCGCAGCGTCTGAACGGACATGACGATGCCCGAGGCCGTCAGCACGATGAGCCCGATTGCCGCAATATCGACGAACAGCTTCAAGTTCGTATTCCCGATCCGTCCTTCATGGAGCTGGCGAATGAATCCCATCACGCCGCCACCCTCGCGGCTTCCGCCGGCAAACGCTCCGGGATTCAAACCGCGCCGGCTCCCGAGCGCTTGTCCTGTGCCGTCCGCGGCGGTTCCGCCATCAGAAGCTCCGCCGGTCATGGCCGAAGCGTCTGCTCCGGGGTCAACCGCGGAAGCTCCGGAGCTTTCGGAGCCACTGGAAACGCCCGAACCACCCGAACCGCCGGTATCGCCGGAGCTGCCGGAGCTGCCGGAGTCCGTGCCCGGCAGCGTTCTGCCGCTGCCGTTATCGAAGCCGAAGCTGCCGTTCATCTCCATCGGCATTCTCCCGCCTCCGAACCCGCCGGCTCCTCCTCCGCCGATCAGCCACGGCTCGGACATGAGCAGTCCCGTCACCGCTTCGATCAGAATGAGCACCGATGTGAGCAGTCCGACCCATAGGTGCAGCTGCCGGTTCTGTTTTAACACCTTGCTTTTCGCCATATCGATCCCAACCTCTTTCATTCCGTTTCTTAAATTATTGCAGCGGTAAATGAAACGAAGCTGAAGCTTGGTTGAAAATAGGCTGAGGCCTAGCTGAAAGCTTGCTGAAAAGAGGGCGGCTGCACGTCATTGCTCTTGACGGTTCCCGTTGAATAAGCTTGACGCCAGTGATACAATCCACCCATGAGATTCGGCAGCGGGCGGATGCCGGTTAAGCTTGAGGATTCTGGTCGCAGGCCAGAGTTTTCTCCCGGTTCCGTGGTTTCCGGGATTCCTATGTCCAACGTACAATGGAGGAAAAAGATGCGATAACCGAACAATTGAGCTCGCAAGTCGGAGACCGGACCGAAGCGGCGAACCGGGCCGCAGCGGAGATTTGCTTGGACAACCCGGCGCTAATTGACGACATCGCGGCTGCTCTAACGAGCAAAGATGCGGCACTGCTGGACGATTGCGCCGAGGTGCTGACGAAGGTGGCCGAGCGGCGCGCCGAGCTCGTGGCGCCTTATTACGACGCGCTGGTGCCGCTGCTGTCGCACCGCACGACGCGGGTACGCTGGGAAGCGATGCACGCCGTCGCGTTGGTGACGCCGATGGCGCCGGGCCGCACGGCATCGCTGCTGCCTGCCATCGCGGAGCGGATCCGCAGCGATGCCAGCACGATCGTGCGCGACTACGCGATCGATGCGGCAGCCGCATCGGCACAGGCGAACGCTGTCGCCGCCGAGCAGGCGTGCGGCTTGCTGCAGGAGGCGCTGCTCGCCTGGAACGGCAAGCATGCCGCGCGCGTGCTGAGCGGACTTGCCCGCGTCGCGGCGCACGCCCCGGCGCTTGCGCTGCGGCTGCTGCCGATCGGCCGCGAATACGCGGAGCATGGCAAGCCGGCCGTGAAAAAAGCGGCCAAGGCGCTGGTGAAGGCAGCGGGCGCGTCATTTTGAACCGGACGGTCATTCGCAAGGGGGTGAAAGCAACAAATGAGCACGAATACATATAAACAATGCCAGAGCTGCGGCATGCCGCTCGCGCGGGATGAGAAAGGCGGCGGTACGGAAGCCGACGGCTCGCGGAGCGTGAAATATTGCAGCCATTGCTACGAGGACGGACGTTTCACGCTGCCCGATATGACGGTAGACGGCATGAAAGCGCGCGTGAAGGACAAGCTTGTGGAATTCGGACTTCCGAGATTTCTGACCGGATTGTTCACGATGAACATCCATCGCCTGGAGCGGTGGAAACAGAACTAGGGATTGGAGCTCGCTTCCCTATAAATCGAATCGTCGTAGATTTGTTTTACGTCGACCGGCTGTCCGATCAAACCATATTTATAGGCAATGGCGGCCGTTTTTGTAAAAGCCGGTTCCCGGAGTGCGCCAATTTCTCGTACCGTCGTTCCCGGCGGAACGATCAGTTTGGCGATTTCCTTCAGCATCGCGGCTTGATGTGCTTTGGTCGTGCTGCCCTGAGGCACGTCCCGCATAACCATAGTGACGGCTTCGTCCTGGTGTGCCAGCGCATACCGCCACCCCCGAAGGATCGCCCGCACAGCGCCGACCGCAAGGTTGCGATGCCGGTCGATCCACTTGGTCTTGGCGATGACCGTGTCTTCCAGCATGCCGACACCTTCTTCCTCCATCCCGAAAACATGAATCTGCTTCGGGGTAAACCCGTTTTCAAGCACGGTCAGCACATCGTTATATGACGATGCCGATACGATGTTCAATTGATTGCGCAGGAAAGGCTCCATCGTTTCGCCTTGATCGACCATGGTTACATCGTCGGGGTACAACCCGTATTTATCGAAAAAGGCAATCGCCGGATATTGCATACTGCCCGTGAATACGCCGACTTGCTGATTTTTCAGTTCCGCCGGGGTGTCGATGCCCGTTGACGTTTTCGTGATCAACGTCAAGCCGCTTTTTTGCAATATTTGCGCAATCGAAACGACGTTAAGCCCTCTCTCCCGATGTACAAGCAAGCTGCCTACATCGGTGATGCCTAAATCGGCGCGGCCTTTGGCTACTTCCTTCTCCACAACGATGTCCGGCCCGCCGGGCACGATTTCCGCCTCGATCCCCTCCTCGCGGAAGAACCCTTTGTCTTTTGCGGCGTAAATGCCCGCAAATTGCGTTTGCGGAATCCATTTCAGCAATATTTTGACCTTCTGAAGCGGCTGACGTTCGGACGGATTGCCCGAAACGGCCCTAGCGGAAACGTTGGGCGGTGCCGCCCGTTCAAGCCATGAAACGAGGTAGCCGTCAATGATAATGAACATAAGCAGCAAGGTCATGACAGGAACGAAAATTCGGAACATCATCTGCGTTTTTTCGCACTCCTCGAATAAAACGATATGGGACCCGTCGGCCGTATCTATGTAGGATGCGGAGTCGGTATATATTTTATTCCAGATCGAGGAAGAATATGGAGAATTGACGGAATAAACGAATGCAACTATAATGTTAAATAGTTTAAATAATAAATAGTGAAAATATATGGTCGCTAAAGGAAAGGAGGGGCTTCTGATGAATCCTTCCGAGCCCGTTTACGAACGGTTGGCCGCCGCTTTGGATAATACGTTCCGCAGACTTGGCGGGGAACTTGTTCCGAGGCTGAAGGAAATCGGTCTTACGATGCCGCAGTTTCATTTGCTCAAAATCATTACGATGGAAGGCTCCTGCCGGGTAACGAAACTTGCCGACATGCTCGAGGTCAAGCCAAGCGCCATTACGGTCATGATCGAACGGCTCGTGCATAACGGTCTGGCGGAGCGGGGATTTGACGATAACGACAGGCGGGCCGTGTTGGTCTCCATTACCGAGCCCGGGCGGGCCAAAATGAGGCAGGTGCAGCAGCAAGCACTTGAAGTCGCAACGCGAATGTTCTCGCAGTTGGAGCAGGAGGAGCTGCACACTTTGGCGGCGCTGTTCGAGAAGATCGGCGTTATGCCTGTGAAACCCGGCGAATCCGGATGCCAAAATGAATTGAGATAAGATTTTAAGAAAACAGAGGAGTGAGAGAGAATATGAGTGAAGCTTTGATGGAACAAAGGCAAGACCCGGCGCGCCACCGCGGCATGCTCATTGCCGGCCTCATGATCGCGATGCTGTTCGGCGCGCTCGACGGCACGATTGTCGGCACGGCGATGCCGCGGATCGTCGGCGAGCTGGGCGGGTTAAGCCTGATGGCATGGCTGTCGACCGCCTACATGCTGACCTCGACGGCGGTTGTGCCGATCGCGGGCAAGCTGGCCGACTTGTTCGGGCGAAGAACGATTTACGTAACCGGACTTATTATCTTTATGATCGGTTCGGCGCTTTGCGGCGTGACGGACAATATGACGGAACTGATTATTTTCCGCGGGCTGCAAGGGATTGGCGGCGGCGTCATGATGCCGATGGCGATGATCATTATCGGCGACATGTTCACCGGCAAGCAGCGGGCCAAATGGCAAGGGGTGTTCGGGGCGATTTTCGGACTTTCCTCGATTGCCGGACCGCAAGTCGGCGGCTGGATCGTCGATGCGCTGAACTGGCGCTGGGTATTTTACGTCAATTTGCCTGTCGGGATCGTCGCGACGATTTTCGTCGCTTTGGGACTTAAGAAGCATCAATCAACCGGCCGAGTCAAAATCGACATTGGCGGCATGTTCACGATGATCGTAGGCGTTGTCAGCCTGCTGCTCGCGCTAACATTCGGCGGCAAAGACTATGCTTGGGCTTCGTGGCAAATCATCGGCTTGTTCGCTCTGGCAGCCGTTGCGCTCATCGCGTTCGTCTTGATCGAAATGCGTACGGCGGAACCGATTTTACCGATGGATTTGTTCAAAAATCGGACGTTCAGCGTCATTAACAGCATCGGCTTCCTGATGAGCGTCGGGATGTTCGGCGCCATTATGTTCGTGCCGCTATTCATGCAGGGCGTGGTGGGCGTGAGCGCATCGGCATCGGGCACGATCATGACGCCGATGATGGTGACGATGATTATTGCAAGCATCATCGGCGGACAAATCGTATATAAGCTAGGCGTCAAAACGCAAATGGTCATCGGCATGCTCATTATGGCGAGCGGCTTCTTGCTGCTGAACACGATGGGAATCGATACCGCTAAGCTGACGGCGATGAGCTATATGGTCGTCATCGGCGTCGGGATGGGGCTTGTGATGCCGATTCTGACGGTTGCGCTGCAGGATAGCTTCCCGCAATCGAAGCTTGGTGTCGTGACGTCGTCCAGCCAGTTTTTCCGCTCGATCGGCGGCACGTTCGGGATGACGATTCTGGGCGCGGTCATGAACCACGAATCGGGCAAGGAGCTGACCAAAGAACTGCTGCCTGTTTTGTCGGATCAACCGGAGCAACTGAAGCCGGTGGCTGATCAATTCGCAGCCGGCGTGCATGCCGATCCGCAGGGGCTGTTCAACTCTTTATTGAACCCGGCGGCGCTTGAAGCGATTCCGGCCGATTTTCTGAAATCGGTTATGCCGATCATGAAGAATGCGCTTGTCGTCTCGCTGCATAGCGTCTTTTTATGGGGACTTGTATTCGTCGTGCTGGGTGCTGTCGCAACGTTTGCGCTAGGCAAAATCAAGCTGGCGGAACGCAAAAAAGGGGAACAGCCGAAGGTGGCGGAGCACGCGATCTAATCGGATGAAAGCAAATTGAAGAACCGGAAGGGGTCCTGCGGGATTCCGTCCGGTTTTTTGCGTTTTTCCGGCATAGGACGGGCGTTATGGAAATAAAGTGGTAAAGAATATGCGTGGCAAAGACAACCTGTCAAGCGGCAGCGGAAGCGGCGGGAGGCAAGGCCAAGCGAAGCCGGGGCGGCGGAGGCCGCTTGCGCCGCGTACCCCGGTCCGACAGGTTGCGTGCTAGCTGCGGCCTACGCAGCTCTAGCAGCCCATTGCCAAGGAGTGATCGCGGATGCTTCATATTGTCGCCTGCATCAAGCAGGTGCCGGACACGAAAATCATCAAGATGAATCCGAAGACGAATACGATGGATCGCGCCAGCGCCCCGGCCATCCTCAACCCGTACGATGCCCACGCGGTGGAGGAGGCGGTGCGGCTTAAGCAGCGTTACGGCGGCATCGTATCGGTGGTGACGATGGGCCCGCCGCCGGCGGTGAAGGCGATTCGCAAATGCATCGAGATCGGCGCGGACGAAGGCTACCTGATTACCGACCGCGCGTTCGCCGGAGCGGATACGCTCGCAACGAGCTATTCGCTGACGAAGGCGCTGGAGAAAATCGGCAAGGCTAGGCCGATCGACCTGATCATTTGCGGCAAAATGACGATCGATGGCGACACCGGCCAGGTCGGCCCCGGCATTGCGCGGCGGCTGGACATTCCGCCGCTGACGAACGTCAAGAAGGTGGTCGAGCTGAATCGGGACGAAGGTTATGCGATCGTCCACCGGAAGCTGGAGGATGGCTACGAGGTGATCCGGACGACGCTGCCGAGTCTGTTTTCGGTCGAAAAGGAGATCAACGAAATTCCGTATTCGACGCTACCTAATATGCTGCGCGCGGCTAGGTATAAGCCGGTTGTCTGGTCGGTGGACGATCTGGGCGAGGTCGACCGGACGCAGCTTGGCCTCAAGGGTTCGCCGACGATCGTCGCCAAGGTGTGGCCGCCGGAAAAGCCGAAGGGCGGCGAAATGCTGCAGGGCAGCGCGCAGGAGCAGGTGAAGCGCGTCTTGTCGATCATGCTGGAGAAGAAGGAGCTATTCCAGCGGGCGGGCAGCGGCGGCGCGCCAGGGTCCGGTGAAGGTACGGCGCCTGTTGCGGCAGAAGGGAGCGCCGCGGAGGCGGAGCCGTCTGAGTTGCAGGCGGTAGCGGAGTCGCAGGAAGCGCCGAGTGCGCCGATAGCGCCGGTAGCACCGGAAGCGGCGATAGCATCCGTAGCGTCGGAAACACCTGTAGCACCGGAAGCGGCGATAGCACCTGTAGAACCGGAAGCGCCGAAAGCAGCGGAAGTACCGGCAACGCCGGTAGCGGCGGAAGCGCCGAAATCACCGAAAGGCCGGAAAGAACCGAAAACGCCGAAAGCATCGAAAGCGCCGAACGCACAAGCAGCTACGGGAGCGACGGAAGCGGCGAAAGTGCCGGAAGCTCCGGATGCGGAAACGCCTAAAGCGACGAGCGAGGAGCCGGTATCGGCCTCAAAGGTTGTGGAGGTGGCTTCTGAAGCACCGGTAGCGGAAGCGAAAGAGGTGGATATCGGGGAAACGGAAATGGTCGCGCAGCCGGTTGTGGACGCGCAAGAAGTAGCCGATACACAAGCTGCCCAAGTGACGAGCGAGAATATGGAACCCGTATCACAAGTGGCAGTGGACGTAGAGTCGGTTTCCGCTGCCGCCGAGGTTGCGGAAGCGAGCGAGGAGTCGGAAGCGGTTTCGGAATCGGTGAAGGAAACACCGGATTCCGCCGAGCGGAGCGGCGAGTCTAAGCCATCAACCGCGATGGAGGAGGGAGGCGTGCGATGAATATTCAAGATTACCGCGGCGTCTGGGTATTTATCGAGCACAAGAACGGCGCCGTCGTACCCGTATCGCTGGAGCTGCTCGGCGCCGGCAGGCGGCTTGCCGACAAACGGGGCGTGCCGCTCGCCGGCATCCTCATCGGCGATAAAGTGAAAACGCTTGCGAACGACGCGATCGCCTACGGCGCGGATACGGTGTACGTGTACGACGATCCGATCTTCCGCCAATACCGGACGGAGTCCTATATGAAGGCGGTGATCGAGGGCTGCCGCAAGTATAAGCCGGAAATTTTCCTGTACGGCGCGACGTCAACCGGCAAGGATTTGGCGAGCGCCGTTGCGACCGACCTCGCGACCGGGCTGACCGCCGACACGACGATGCTCGACGTCGACGCCGAAACCGGGCTGCTCGAAGCGAGCCGTCCGGCCTTCGGCGGCAACATCATGGCGACGATCCTCTGCAAGAAGGATCGGCCGCAGATGGCGACCGTCCGTCCGAAGGTCGTCCGGGCGCTTGCGCCGGACTACAGCCGGATCGGCGAAATCGTCTTGGAGCCGGTTGCGCTGCGCGAGGACGACATCCGCACGAAGGTGCTGGAGATCGTCCGCGATACGACGCCCCGCATTCGGCTCGACGAAGCCGATATCATCGTCGCCGGCGGCAAAGGACTCGGCGGGCCGAGCGGCTTCGAGCTGATCCGGCAATTCGCGGACACGATCGGCGCAACTGTCGGCGCAAGCCGGGACGCCGTGGAAGCCGGCTGGATGCCACACCACCACCAGGTCGGGCAAACCGGGGTCACCGTCACGCCGAAAGTTTATTTTGCCATCGGGATCTCCGGAGCCATTCAGCATTTGGTCGGCATGCAGAACTCGGGTCTGATCATTGCGATCAACAAGGACCCGAGCGCGCCGATTTTCCAGGCGTGTCACTACGGCATCGTCGGCGACGCGTTCGACATCGTGCCGCAACTGACCGAAGCGTTCCGCGAAGCCTTACATAGCGAGGTGCAATATGGCTGAAAAATTCGATGTGATCGTCGTTGGGGCAGGGCCTGCCGGGACGTCCTGCGCATACACTTTGGCGAAGGCCGGCGTAAGCGTTCTGCTTATTGAACGGGGAGAATACCCCGGGTCGAAAAACGTCATGGGCGGCGTCCTCTACCGCAAAATGATGGAGGACATCATCCCGGGCTTCTACAAGGAAGCGCCTGTCGAACGGCCGATCGTGGAGCAGCGGTTTATGATGCTGGATAAGGAGTCGGCGGTCACCTTCAGCTACAAAGGGCTTGAATGGGGGCAGGAGCCGTACAACAACTTTACCGTGCTGCGCGCCAAGTTCGACCAGTGGTTCGCCGACAAAGCGGTGGAGCAAGGGGCGCTGCTGCTGAACGAAACGGTTGTGCTGGAATGTATCGTCGAGAACGGCCGCGTCGTTGGCGTTAGAACCGACAGACCCGATGGGGACGTGTACGCCGACGTTGTCGTTCTCGCTGACGGCGTCAACTCGCTGCTCGCCAAGTCGCTTGGCTTCCACAAGGAATTCCGCCCCGACGAAGTGGCTCTTGCGGTGATGGAGGTGCTGAAGCTCGACAAGAAGATCATCGAGGATCGTTTCAACCTCGAGGGCGATCAAGGCTGCACGATCGAAATATTCGGCGACGCGACCAAAGGCATTCTCGGCACGGCTTGGCTGTACACGAACAAGGACAGCTTGAACATCGGCGTCGGCACGATGCTGTCCGGGCTGATCAAGCACAAGCTGAAGCCTTACGAGCTGCTGGAATACGTCAAGAAGCACCCGATGCTGAGGCCTTACATCCAAGGCTGCGAGCAGCAGGAGTATCTGGCCCACCTCATCCCGGAAGGCGGCTACCGGTCGATGCCGAAGATCGTCGGCGACGGCGTCGTCGTCGTGGGCGATGCGGCGCAGTTCGTCAACGCCATCCACCGTGAAGGGTCCAATATGGCGATGACGTCCGGCGTGCTTGCGGCGGAAACGATTCTAGAGGCGAAGGAGGCAGGCGACTACACGGAAAAAACGCTGATCCGCTACAGAGAGCGTCTGATGGGCTCCTTCGTCGGCAAAGACTTGAAGAAATACAAGGATGCGACGCATCATTTCGAGAAATACCCGCATTACTTCGAGCAGTACATTCCGATGATGAACCGGGCGGCGAGCCAAATGTTCACCGTGGACGGAGCGTCGAAGAAGGAGAAGCAGCGCAAAATTTGGCGAGACCTCGGCACGGCCGGTCAAAAATTCAAAATTGCCCGCGATTTGTTTAAAGCTTGGAGGGTGATCAAATGAGCGAGCTTCCCAAAGGCCAGAAGATCGAAGAAAAGCAATATCTCGTCCGTTTCAAGGCCGATACGAACTCCCACCTTCACGTGCTCGATTACGAAGTGTGCATGTCGAGCTGTCCGGACAAAATATGCACGATTTTCTGCCCGGCGGAGGTGTACAAATGGGAGGACGTGCGCATGCACGTAGGCTACGAAGGCTGCCACGAATGCGGCAGCTGCCGGATCGGCTGCCCGCATCAGAACATCAAGTGGGAATACCCTAAAGGTGGTCACGGGATCATCTTTAGGCTCGGGTGAACGCCATGTTCCGCGTCGGGGACCGCGTCGTTTATATCAAGGACGGTGCCGTTGGCGTCATCATATCGATCCAGGAGGATCGTTATCACATCGTATGGGAGGATAATTTCTCAAGCTGGGAAAAAGCCGAGCTGCTGCGGAAAATAGGCGATAGCCATGCGGCGTTCGGCCCATGAACAAGCGAAGACCGATGACTGCCGTTAGGGCCAAACATACGGGCCTTAACGGCTTTTTCACTTTGAAAAAGGTATACCAACTTTCGATAGGCGGCATGCACAACCTGGGCGAGTATGCTAATATTGAATAGCGCATCGGTATGATAGCGTTTACTGCAATTTTTTAAAATGGGGGTATATCAGGTTATGGACATCATGATTGTAGAGGATGAGCCGTCGATCCGCGAAGTGCTTGTGTCGTTGTTTCAAGCCGAAGGCTGGAAAGTCCATACATCGAGTGACGGCAAGGAAGCGCTGGAGAAAGTACGTAACTTCAAGCTGGACTTGGTCGTACTGGACCTCATGATTCCAGGCATTCCGGGCGAGGAGGTATGCCGATGCATTCGGCAGGAGTCCAATGTGCCCGTCATCATGATTACATCCAAGGCGAATGAAAGCGACATGGTCAACGGCTTTAACTTGGGCGCGGACGATTATATTACGAAGCCTTTTCGCGTTAAGGAGGTTTTGGCCCGGATCCATGCCTTGAAGCGGAGAATCAATATGTTCTCGAGCAGCGAGCAAATTTTGCGGTTCAACAAACGGCGCCTTGTCGTCAACTTTGAGCTGAAGGAAGTGTTCATTGACGGCAGACCGGCCAATTTGACCATTACGGAATTCAAGCTGCTTGGCATTCTGGTTCGAAATCCCGGCAAAGCATACAGCCGGCAGGATTTATCGTATGAGGTGCAGGGTTACCGCTACATTGGGGACGGACGTGCCATGGATGTACATATCTTGAATATACGCAAAAAAATAGAGGATGACCCGAAAAATCCGGAATATATCGTGACCAAAATCGGAGCGGGCTATAAGTTCAATTTTATGCCGGACGAAGGGTAAGACAAACGATGAGTATGATTTCATATGGACGAACGCAACTCTTTTTGTTTGTAAGCCTGTCCTTATTCGTGCTTTGTTTCCTGTTCGGATTGTATGCCATGTTAACGTATTCCTGGGATCGGTCCGTCATTCAATTCAAAAAAGATTTTTTCAAAGACCACACCTATGAAATGGCTTACGTCATCGCGCCGCATATGAAGGAGGGCGGGTTCTCGGAGGAAACGGTCATATGGTTTGACGATACGGTCCGGCAGTTTGCGCCCGCCGTCCGGTATTATGCGCCAAACGGCGCCGTTTTGTACGATTCCACAAGCCGCCAAGGCGAAGCTTCCGAACCCTATATCGTCAAGGTCCCGGTCATCGATGCCGGCAAGGCGCAAGGGTATTTGGAAGCTTACTTCTCCCTGGATAGCGGGATCGACCTTCCGTACCTGTTTCATCTGGACAACGAGGAACGTTATGCCATCATCGTGGCCATTGTGATTGTTTCTTTGCTTGCGAGCTGGTTTGCGGCCAAGATGCTGTCCAGGCCGCTCCGTTCGGGTGCCAGGCTGGCGGCGACGATCGCCGAAGGAAATAAGCGAATCGTCATTCCGCCGGGAGGAACGCATGAGCTGATTCAGCTTACGGATACGATCAATCGCCTGTTGGCGGAGTTCAACGATCAGGAGGAGTGGAGGAAGCAGTTAATGCAGGACTTGACGCACGAGCTGCGAACGCCGCTGACCGCCGTGCTGTCCAGGCTGGATATGATGCTTGAAGGCTTTTATCCGTTCACGCAAGATAATTTGCAAAAAATTTATACCGAAATCGATCGTCTGTACCGTCTGATCGACGATATGAAGAAGCTGTCGGAGGCGGAAGGCGCGCGTTTCCTGCTGCACTTCGAGCGGGTGAACATGACGCAGCTTGCGCAGGAAGTGCTCGAGGGGTTTTTATTTTTGGCGGAGGACAAGCAAATCAAGCTTACCTTCCAGCTGCCGAATTCGCCGTGCTACGCGGATGTCGATCCGGACCGGATCGTTCAGGTGTTGTCCAACCTGATTTCGAATGCGATCAAATACACGCAGGAGAACGGAAAAATCGAAGTCGGACTGCGATCGGACCCGGAGGAAACGGTATTATATTGCTCGGATAACGGCATCGGCATATCCGAGAACGATCTCCCGTTTATATTCCAGCGCTTCTTCCGCACCGACAAATCGCGATCCCGCGATACCGGGGGGCTTGGCGTAGGACTAAGCATCGCCAAAATATTGACGGAGGCGCACGGAGGAACGATCCGGGCGGAGAGCGAGCTAGGCGTCGGATCGAATTTTTATGTCCATCTGCCGAACGTCAAAATAACATCATGATTCGTTGGAGGCATCGTTATGACGCTTATTAAATCTTTTGGGAAAATAAACAGAAATTGGATTGTCTTGTTATATCCAATCCTGGTGGATGTCGTGTCGTTAATCGCCGGCCTAAGCGCGGTCGGCTTCAGCGGCCAGTCCGGCTGGTCGCTGCGACTCATTCTGGAGATGGGGATTCCTTCCGTCGGGCATTTGCTGAATACGCCGCTATTCGCCAATCGAACGGAATTGTTAAGCCATCCGGCCGGCCTTCCCCCGTTGTTCTGGATTGTCGTCTTGCTGCTGCTGCTGGCGACGGCGTTTGCGCAGGGCGGGTATATCGGCTCATTATTGCAAATCGCCCAAGGGGAGCGGGCGGGCTTTTCGCGCTTTCTCGCTTACGGACGAGCCTACTTCCTTCGCTTTTTTATGTTTTACGCTTTATTTTTTTTCGCCAAAATCGCCCTAACCGCGCTGCTTGCGATTTTATTCGGCTATGTTGGTGTTTTCACCGCTTTTCTCACCTTCTTCATCCTGCGCATCGCATATATTTATGTGGAATTTACGATCGTTGCCGATCGGGCGAATCTCGGCGAAGCGTTTAAGACGAGCTGGGGCTACCTGAAGACTTCGCTGCCGGAAACGGCCCTTGTAGCGGCTGCCATGTTCCTATTCTCCGGTGCGGTTAGTTTGCTGTTGCATCTGTACTGGAATCTAGGGGTGATCGCTCTGGGAATATTGGTTTACGCCTATGTCATGTCCTGCATCCAACTGGCGTTGATGCTCATTATGACGAAGGCGAGAACAGAATTTAAAGCTTAACACTACATTAACAGCAGATTTGATATATTTTATTCTAACAGGTAAGCGCTTTCTAATGATAAACGGCCAGCGCCTTCTTTTCAGCGGATTTGTTTACCGGCGGTTAATGCTGAAAACGTATACTTTTTTGAAAAGCTTCCTCTTACGCAGGGTCATTCATCGTGGAAAGGACTTCGAATCGAAGCTTTTCTTATCATTTTAAGAAAAACATATACTTTCTTATTTTTTAAAAAGACGGAGGGAACCGATTGGCTAGCATACAATTCAACCACGTTTACAAAAGATACGGGAAATACAAGGAAATCGCCGTCAACGACTTCAATCTTACCGTAGCGGATCAGGAATTTCTTGTATTCGTAGGACCGTCCGGCTGCGGAAAATCAACGACGCTGCGCATGCTTGCCGGTTTGGAGGATATAAGCGAAGGCGAGATTTATATCGGCGATACGCTTGTGAACGATATGCCGCCGAAGGACCGGGATATCTCGATGGTGTTCCAGAACTATGCGCTTTATCCGAATATGTCCGTATACGAAAATATCGCCTTCGGCTTGCGGCTGCGCAAAATGCCGAAGCATGAAATTGATTTGTCCGTCAAGCGGGCGGCCCGCGTTCTGGAAATCGAAAATTTCCTGAACCGCAAGCCTCGCGAGCTGTCCGGCGGACAGCGGCAGCGGGTCGCGCTTGGGCGGGCGATCGTCCGGACGCCGCAGGTGTTTCTGATGGACGAACCGCTGTCCAACCTGGACGCCAAGCTCCGCGTGCAAATGCGTTCGGAAATCATTAGCCTGCACAAGAAAATCGGCGTGACGACGATTTACGTGACGCACGATCAGATTGAAGCGATGACGATGGGAGATCGCGTCGTCGTCATGAACAAAGGCGTCGTCCAGCAGGTCGATACGCCGGAGCGGGTTTACCACCGTCCGGTCAATATGTTCGTGGCAAGCTTTATCGGCAACCCGCCGATGAACTTCGTCGAAGGAAGGCTGATGCACAACGACGGCGCGCTCGAATTCCATACGAGCCGATTCGCGCTGCGGTTGACGCCAAAGCAGGCGAGCGAGCTTCGGGAGCATAACTTGATCGACCGTGCCGTCATTATGGGCATCCGGCCGGAGCATATCAGCTTCGAAGCCGGTGCGATCGAGGATTCGCCGAATTCGATCATCACCGGCACGCTGGAATTTAACGAATTCGTCGGCTCCGACCGTTATTATCATGTCGATGTGAAACAGGAGCGCAGACTTGTCATCCGCGCGCACGAGCGTTTTCAGTGCGACGACGGGGAAAGAGTGACGGCGGCGGTCAATATGAACAGGGCGCTGTTCTTCCATAAGGACACCGGAAATTTGCTGACGGATTGAAGGGGGGAACGAAGTGGCAAAACGTATGTCATCAAAAAAGAAATATATATCGCTATTGCTCATTGCCGCTTTGATCGTGAGCATCGCCGCTTTCGCGTGGCCTTCCGGCCCAGACGCCTTGAACGAGGAAGCCGCAGCCGAAGAAAGCGTCGGCACTGCCGGCGAGCCAGTCGATACCTTGTCGGTGGAGACATTTGAGCCTTATTACTACGATCAGATTGCCGCATGGCGGAAGCAAGGAATTAAGAAGGCCGATCGCGAGATCGTCATCGATGCGAGCAATTTCGCTCGGAAATCCGATGACGCAAAGGTCGAGACAGGCGCTTACGGAGGCGAGAACGGCGTATTGCTATGGTCGGCTCCGAAAGGCTGGATCGAATATGAAGTGCAAGTACCGGAGGACGGCTTGTACGAAATCGAGGCGGAATACTATCCGTACGCCGCCGGAGATGGAGGCAGCCGCCAGCCGGTAACGCTGGCCGCCCGGATCAACGGCGAATTCCCGTTCCGGGAAGCGCGTTCCATGAATTTCGAGCGCGAATACCGCGATGTGCAGCCGGTCAAATACGATACGGCGGGCAATCAGCTCCGTTCGCAGCTAGAAGAAATCGCCGGCTGGAAGAAGAAGTCGTTCCGCGATTCGAACGGCGCGTATTCCCGCCCTCTGGAGTGGCATTTGCAGAAAGGGCGGAACGTACTGCGCATCGAGGCGGTTCGCGAGCCTGCGGCGTTCAAGACGTTTACGTTGAAACCGCAAGAGGAGCTGCCGGCATACAGCGCCGTCCAAGGGCGATTTCCCGCAGACGCGCGCAAGCAGGGCGACATCATTACCCTTGAGGCAGAGCAGCTGAGCAAAAAAAATTCGACTGCGATTCAGAACTTGTACGACCGCGATCCGCAAACAACGCCGAGTTCGTTGAAAACGATCGCATATAACGTGCTGGGCGGATCGCGCTGGATGAAGGGCGGCCAGGCCGTTTCTTGGGACATTGAAGTGCCGGAGGACGGCATTTACAAAATCGTCGCCCGAGCGCAGCAGAATGCGCGCAAGAACTTGGCCGTATTCCGCACGGTCTATGTCGACGGAAAAATCCCGTTTGCGGAAATGGAAAATTACAAAATTCCTTACGGTTCCAGCTGGCAGCAGATCACTTTGTCGGACGACAAAGGCGACCCTTACGGGTTTTTCCTGACGAAAGGGAAGCATACACTGACGATGGAGGCGGGGTATGCGCCATATATGCCGTTTGTTGTCAAAATGGATAGCGTTTCGCGCGAGCTGAGAGCGATATTGCATGAGCTGCGCATGGTAACCGGCAACAAGACCGACAAGTACAGAGTGTGGAATGCGGAGAAAGATATTCCGGGCATGGCGGACCGGCTTGCGGAAATTCGCAAAGACATCGCCGCCATGATCGGAGAAATGCAGAAAATTAACGAATATACGGACGATATCGCGCATTCGCTTAAGAACAGCGCGGAGGATTTGGCGGAGCTGCTCGCCGAGCCGAACGAAATCCCGAATTCGATCGTCAGACTCGCGACGATTCAGGAGGATCTGGAGTCCAAGCGGGTGATGCTGGCCGATTCCCCGCTGCAGCTCGATCGGGTATACGTTGCTCCAATTGAGGCGGAAACGCCGAGATTGACGGCGAACTTCCTGGAGAAGACGCAGGGCGTGATCAATTCCTTGACGTATTCGTTTACGATGGCCGATCCGCTTGGGGAGACTACGGAAGATACGCTGAACGTATGGATGATCTACGGCAGAGATTACGTCGACGAGCTTCAACAGCTAGTTAACGAACGATTCACGCCGGAAACCGGCATTAAGGTCAAGCTGAACTTGATTCCTTCGTCCGATATGCTGACGCTTGCCAATGCAGCGGGCATGATGCCGGATGTTGCGCTCGGCGTGCCGGCGAATACGCCGTTCGACATGGCGCTGCGGAACGCGGCGCTGGATCTCAGCAAGATGCCGGGGGCCGACAAGCTGCTTGCTAGGTACCATCCGGGAACGCTGCTGCCGTTCTTCTACGACGGCGGGTATTACGGCTTGCCGGAGACGATCAACTTCAAGGTCATGTTCTATCGCAAAGATATTTTGAAGCAGCTGAATCTGGAAATTCCGCAAACGTGGGCCGACGTGTACCGGATGCTGCCGACGCTGCTGCAAAACCAGTACAACTTCTATATGGATCCGAACGATTTTACGCCGATGATGTTCCAGAACAACGTCGAGCTGTACACGCAAGACGGGCTGAACACCGGCCTGGATACGCCGGCGGCGTTCCAGGCGTATAAGCAATGGACCGATTTCTATAACCGGCACGGTCTCGACCGCGTCGTGCAAAGCTTCTACAACCAGTTCCGAAGAGGGGAAACCCCGGTCGGGATCGCGGACTTCAACATGTACATGCAGCTTCTTGTAGCGGCTCCGGAGCTGACGAACGAATGGGGCATCGCGCCGATTCCCGGAACGCCGCAGCCGGACGGTACATTGGCGAGATGGGCCGGGGGCTCGAACCCGCAAAACTCGATGCTGTTCAAGCAGGCATCGCCGGAACGTCTGGAAAAGGCGTGGAAGTTTCTTCAATGGTTCGCCTCGACGGAAACGCAAACCGAATACGGCCTCAACCTGGAGCAGTTCTACGGGGAAACGTTCCGTTGGAACTCGGCCAACGTGCAGGCGTTCGCCAATATGCCGTGGAAGCGCGACGATCTGGCGATCATTCTGGAGCAGTGGAAGTGGACCAAGGAACTTCCGAACGTGCCTGGCGGTTATATGACGACCAGGGAGCTTGGATTCGCATGGAACCGGACGACGGTCGACGGCGAAAACTACCGGATCTCGCTTGAGAAGGCGATTAAAGAAATTAAACGCGAGCTTATTCGCAAATCGCAGGAATTCAAATTCGTCGACGAAAAAGGCGAGAAGATCCGATCGCTGAATCTCCCGCAAGTGACCGAACCGTGGAAAGGAGTAGAGAATATTGCCAAATAGCGTGCAGCCTCTATCGCACCAGAACCAAATGGCAGTTCCGCGCACAGGCTCAGGCTTTCGCAGCAAGCTGAAACATAAATTGCGGGAAATATGGAAGTATCGTCTTTCATATGCTTTTATTGCGCCATTCCTGATCATCTTTACGTTGTTCATCACCGTCCCGGTTATCGTTGGCGTTGGCCTCAGCTTTACGCACTTCAACTCCATCGAGTTTCCGACCTGGGCGGGTTGGATCAACTATCAAAATTTGTTTTCCCAGGATGTCATCTTCCTGAAGCATGTCATCCCGAACACGTTTAAGTTCGCTTTGTTCGTCGGCCCGGTCGGCTATGTGATGGCCTTTCTGCTTGCTTGGCTCATCGCCCAGCTGCCCAGTACGCTGCGTGTATGGTATGCGCTGGCCATGTATACGCCGTCGCTCACCGGCGGCATTGCATTGGCCGTCGTCTGGCAGGTCATGTTCACGGGCGACCGGAACGGATATATTAACAGCTTGCTGCTGAAATGGGGCCTGATCGAGCAGCCGATGCTGTTTACGATCGACAAGGATTACTTGATGACGATTATGATCGTCGTGTCGATCTGGGCAAGCATGGGCCTCGGCTTCCTGGCCATTCTCGCGGGCATTCTTAACGTCGACAAGCAGCTGTACGAGGCCGGACGCATCGACGGGATTCGCAGCCGGTTGCAGGAAATTTGGCATATTACGATTCCGATGATGAAGCCGCAGATGCTGTTTGCCGCCGTCATGTCGATTGTCGGCACGCTTCGGTCGGGCGGTATCGGAACGCAGCTGTCGGGGATGAACCCGACGCCGGACTACGCCGGACAATTGTTCGAGAACCATATCCAGGATTACGCGTTTACGCGTTTGGAGCTGGGGTATGCGTCGGCCGTGTCGATTGTGCTGTTATTCGCAACATTGATGCTAAGCAGGCTCATCTTTTCTCTGCTGGGTCCCAAGGAAGGTGAATGAACATGATCAAATGGAGATCCATCGGGAAACGCATGTCCTTAACGTTAGAGATGTATTGGCACGATATACGCAGCTTGGACGGCACGCAAAAATGGTTGATCCTGTTTCTGACGGTGCTGTCGGCGTTTATGCTGCTGCCGCTTGTTTATTTGTTCAATCACGCGTTCAAGCCGCTGCATGAGCTGTTCCTGTTTCCGCCGACTTTTTTCGTGCAGCAGCCGACAACGCAAAACTTTATCGATTTGCTCAACCTGACGCAAAATACGTTTTTGCCGGTCTCCCGTTTTATATTGAACAGCGTGATCGTGACCGTACTGGCGACGGTGGGCATGGTCGTATTGGGCGCGATGTGCGCGTACCCGCTGTCCAAGCACAAGTTTCCAGGACGCACCGTCGTGTTCGGCATGATTCTTGTATCGCTCATGATCGCCGTGGAGACGATGGGCATTCCAAGGTATGTCGTCGTCAAGGAACTGGGCATCATGAACACGTATTGGGGACACTTGCTGCCGATTCTCGCGCTGCCGGTAGGGGTATTTTTGCTCAAGCAATTTATGGACCAAGTACCCGACGAACTGCTGGAAGCGGCTAAGCTGGACGGAGCATCCGAAATGAGAGTTTTCTTGAGAATCGTCATTCCGATCGTATCGCCGGCGATGGCCACGATTACGATCCTTGCTTTCCAGACGGCATGGGGCAATTCGGAGACATCCGCCTTATTCATGCAGAGCGATGCGATGAAGACATTGCCTTTCTACATCGGAACGTTAACGTCCAATTTGGCCAACTCCGTTGCAAGACAAGGGGCTGCGGCTGCGGCATCGCTTGTGATGTTCATCCCCAATTTGCTTATCTTTATCGTATCGCAGCGCAAGGTGATTACGACCATGGCGCATTCTGGAATCAAGTAGGCAAAGTAAACGGGGGGAGAGTCATGAAACGGCGTCTAAGCAGATCGTTATTGCTCGTTATCGGGCTGGCTATACTTATCGCGACAATCGCCCCGGTACCCGCCGGCGCGATCCCTCCTTACGATACGTTAAGCAGGGACGGCTACGGCCGAATCATTTCGACGCAGGCTGCATATTATCCGCAAAAGGTTATCGGCAACGACATTTATGCGGCCAAGTCCGAAGAGGGCGTCATTGTTCGCGAATATTCACCGCTTAAAAATCCGCAGGATCTGTTCATCGACGCGAGGGACGAGATTTATGTCGCGGATACGGACAACAATCGGATCGTCCATCTGGATAAGGACGGGGAGCTGAAGCGCTTCATCGATGTGCCGGAAAGCAAGCTGAACAAACCGCGCGGAGTGTTCGTAAGCGGAGACGGCATGATCTATATTGCCGATACGGGCAACAAAAGAATCGTAAAGCTCGATCCGAGCGGAAAATTGGTCCAGGAGATCAATCGACCGAAATCAAGATATATCAACGAGACGTTTCAATATGAACCGACCAATATGGTCGTAGACAATCGCGGATTTTTGTACATCATCTCGGGCGGCAGCTACCAGGGCGTGCTCCAGCTGGATCCGGAAGGAAAGTTCTACGGCTTCTACGGCACGAACCAAACCGATGTCACCCTGATGGACATCATTCGCCAATCGTTCTACACGAAGGAGCAGCGCAGCCGTCAGGTTCGCACGCTGCCGACATCGATCCGCAACATTTATCTGGATCAGGAAGGCTTCATTTATACGGTGTCCGGCTCGGATAAAGAGCAGGTCAAGAAGCTGAACATTCGAGGCGAAAATTTGTGGAAAGACAAAAAATTCGGATTTGGAGGCTCCAGACGGGTCGAAAGCCAGACGCCTGCCGATGCAAGCAAGAAGGATTTGGATAAACCGCTGCTTACGGATATTACGGTCGATCGGAACGGCAATCTGACCGTCATTGACAAAAACTTCAATACCGTGACGCAGTACGGCGAGGGCGGTGAGCTATTGTTTTTCTGGACCGGGCCGGTGACGTTCGGAACGCCGCAGCTTGGCATCAGCCAAAGCCCGGTGTCGGTCGCGTCCAACTCCCGGAACGAACTGTTCATTCTGGATGAATCGCAAGGGCTCATCCACGTTCTGCAGCCGACGGAATTCGGAATTGCCCGTCAAAAGGCATCCGAATTGTCCCAGGAAGGCAAATACGAGGAAAGCGAAACGCACTGGAAAGAGGTGCTGCGGCTGAATGCGCTGTATTCCCCGGCATACCGCGGACTCGCGCAAGCCGCATTTCATCGGGAGGATTACGCCGAAGCGATGAAGCTGTACCAGCTTGCCGGCGACGATGACGGTTATTCGGACGCCTTCTGGCAAATCCGGTTGAAATGGTTCCAAAGCAACTTCCCGCTTATTGCGAATTTATTCGTCATTCTAAGCATTGTCTTCCTTATTACGGGGAGACTGCGCAAAAAATTAGGCTGGTTCAAACGCAAAAAACGCGAAACGCCATGGAGCAAGCTTACAATCATGCAGCAGCTGAAGCATGCTTTTACGATTTTGAAGTCTCCGCTCGAAGGCTTCAGCGACTTGCGGTTCAGCAACAAAGGCAGCTACTTGAGCGCTTCGATCCTGCTCGCCTCCGTTGTAGCGGTGCTGCTGATCAAGGAATATATGACGAGCTTCAGCTTCATGCCGGTCATGAACAACGAACGAAGCACAACGTTCATTATGATATTCGGCGTCACTTGGCTCACTTGGGTCGTATGCAACTATTTGATCGGCTCGATCCAACACGGCGAAGCCCGGTTCAAGGACGTGTTTATCGGCGGCGCATATTCCCTGTTCCCGATCATCTTGCTGGGACTGCCGCTTGCGCTGCTATCGAACGTGATGACGCATAGCGAGCTCGCCATTTATAGCTTTTTCGACTCGGCGATGTACATTTGGTGCGGATTGCTGTTTTTCTGGAAAATCCAGGCGCTGCAAAACTACGGCGTAGGCGAAACGATTGCGAATATTTTGTATTCCGTTATTGCCATGACCATCCTATGGGTGCTCATCTCGATCGCATTTGGCTTGTCAACCGAGCTGCAGGATTTCGTCTACACGATCTATCAGGAGGTATCGATGTGAAGCGGCTCTTATCTAACAAACGTTTATGGATCGTCGCAGCCGCCGTTGCAATCATCGGATTGTATGCGATCGTGAGCCTGATTCCATCCGGCAATGACAGCGCGGGAGAAGGGCAAACAAACGGCGGTACGGCGGAGACAGGCGGAGGGTCCGGCAAGGCGCCAACTGGCGGTACGGCGGTGAAGGCGGAGTTTCCGCTCGACGCGGACTTCGCCCTGGCTGCGGAAAATGCGACGCTGCGGCTTAAGGTCGATCGGAGCACCGGCCATTTCCTCGTGGAGGACAAGAGAAACGGGAATATATGGAGATCTTATCCGGATTTGAATCTTTACAAGGAAGAAGAGAATACGCCGGCTTGGACGAAGCATATGCAGTCTCCGCTTTTCATCAAATATGTCGAATTCAACATGCGCAAGGATCAGGTCAAGGAGACCAACGTTATCGAGCAGAACGGGACGATTGCCGATTTTGAAATGACGGCGGACGGGTTCAAGCTAACGTTCTCCATGCCGAATATCGGGTTTGTCGTTCCGGTGCAGGTGCGTCTGAAGGATGACTTCGTGGAAGCAACCGTGCTGAAGGATGGATTGAAGGACGGCAAATCGACGCAAGAGATGCAAGAATTCGAAAAGAAGAATAACAAAAAAGACAACAATGCCCGAATTACGGCCATTCGCCTCTATTCGTTTCTGGGCGCCGAGCCTTCCGACAAGGAGAACGGCTACCTGATGATCCCGGATGGTCCGGGGACGCTGCTCCAATATAAGAAGGACCGTCCCGCGAGCAACAACTATTATTACGAAAGAATATACGGAGACGACCTGGCCTTCAGCAACAACAACACGATGTCGATCCGCAAACCGGTTCTTATGCCTGTATTCGGCATCAAGTCGGGGGATAAAGCGCTTCTCGCCGTCGTTCGCGACGGGGTTGAATATGCAAGCCTGCTCGCTGCGCCGTCCAAGGCGCTTAACCAGTACAACTGGGCGGCGGCCGAGCACGGATACCGCTACAAGTTTTTCCAGCCGACGGATAAGCGGAAAATCAACGGGTTTCTAACCTACAGCAAGGATGCATCGGTTGCCGACCGATCCGTGCGTTATTATTTTCTCGATCAGGGGAAAGCCGATTACGTCGGGATGGCCGAGCGCTACCGTCAATATTTGATGGAAGAAACGGGCATGAAGCCGGTGAAGGAGGGCAATACCGATATCAGTTTTTCGGTCAATATTCTAGGCGGCGATACGGAGAAAGGCTTCATATGGGATTCGTACCTGCCGCTCACGACAACAGACCAGGCGAAGGATATTGTTAACCAGCTCGGCAAGATGGGCGTCAAAAACTTGTCCTTGCTCTACTCCGGCTGGCAGGACGGCGGCTTCAGCAAATTCGGCGGCCCGCTCCCGGTCGACGGCAAGCTTGGCGGCAACGAAGGGATGCGCAGCTTCGCCGAATTCGCCCGCGCCAAAGGACACACGGTCATGCTTGACGGATCGCCGTACCTGTTCAACAATACGGGGCGCGACGGCTTCCGACGCAGTCGCGACGGTTTGCAGGATCTTGGCCGGGTGACGATCCACGACCTCGTCAGTCCGAAGTTCTCGGAAAAGCTCATTCTGGACGATCTGGAGAAATTGAAGTCGCTGGGCATCGACGGCTTAACGTTCGGAGGAACGCTCGGCTCCGGCCTGAACAGCGATTATAACGACAGGCATGCCGTCACGCGCCAGCAATCGAAGGGCATTCAGGAGCATGTGCTTCAAGAGATTGAGGCTGCACTGGGCCGGGTGGACGTCGATGCGCCGAACGATTACGCCTTAAAATATGCGTCCTATGCAAACGCTGTACCTAATGAGTATTCGTTCGACCTGTTCGCCGACGACATCGTTCCGTTTATGCAAATTACATTGCACGGCCTCGTTCCCTATTCCTCGGGTTATGCCAACTTGGCGGACAACTACGAGACGTACATTTTGAAAAATATCGAATACGGCTCTCTGCCTTCTTTTATTCTGACCTATGCCGAATCGCAGGATCTGCTTCGTTCGACCAGGCTCAAAATGTACTACAGCACGTACTATCAGGATTGGGTCGAGGAAATATCCAAAAAATACCAAATCTTTAACGAAACGCTCGGCGATGTGCAGGACAAATGGATTACCGGACATCGCAAGCTGGACGACGGCGTTTACGAGACGGAATACTCGAACGGAAAGCGGATCATCGTCAACTACAACGCCGCTCCGTATACCAAGGACGACATCCGGGTCGGGGCGAAAGATTTTACCGTCGTTGCAGGGGGGAACTAACCGATGGCTACGCTTAAAAAAAGGAAGGCCGGCGCCAAAACCGTCCGCAATATGGAAGCGCTCCTGTTCGTCGCTCCCTGGTTATTCGGATTTTTAATGTTCATGGCTTTTCCGATCGGATTTTCGCTGTACATGAGCTTTCATAAGGTGACTCTCCTTCCGGGGAGATTCAAATACGAGTTTTACGGGCTGAAATACTTCAAGGAAATCCTGTTTGGCAGCTCGGCGCTATACGATAAGCTGATTCCGTTCTTTCAGGAAATCTTGCTGATGGTTCCGGTTATTCTGGTGTTCTCGCTATTTATCGCGATCATGCTAAACCAGGATTTCCCCGGCCGTCTGGTGTTCCGCGTTGTGTTCTTCCTGCCGGTCATCTTTACGTCCGGCTACATCCTGATGGAATTTGTCAACCAGGGGCAAGGGACGCTCGGATTGCTCGAACGGTTTGCCATCGGTGAATTTTTGGAAAAGTACTTGTCTAACAGTTCGTGGTCGAAACCGGTGATGGACGTATTGAACCGGTTCGTCCTGGTGCTCTGGTATTCCGGGGTGCAAATCATGATTTTCCTGGCGGGCAGGCAGACGATCTCGAAATCCGCCTACGAGTCGGCAAGAATTGACGGAGCAACACCGTGGGAAGTGTTCTGGAAAATTACGCTTCCCGCCATGTCGCCATTTATTATGCTCAACTTGATTTATACCGTTGTCGATATGTTCACGTTCCCGTTCAACCCGATCATCGAGTTGATTACGACCGGCAACTACGGCTACAACAGCGCGCTCGCCTGGGTGTATTTCCTAATTATCGTAGCCTTCCTGGGTCTAGTTCTTCTGTTGTTCCTCCGGGTCAACAAGCAATCGGGCCGGTTCGGCAAATAATCCCGTTTAACGAAAGGGCGAGGGCGGATGCTCGGCAAATTAAGTACTGCAAAGCTTAAAAACGTCGCAACGACAAAAACATTAAAGACCGGCTTGCGCTCTGCCCGGTATGTGATACTCGGCCGGGAAGTGAATCGCGGGCTTCTGTTCAAACTGTTTATTTACTGGATTCTGCTCATCACTTCGTATATTTATATCAATCCGATTTTGAAAATGATCACGAAGATGGTCATGAGCGAGAAGGATCTGATCGATCCGACCGTTACATGGATTCCAAGCGAGATCTACTTCGGACACCTCGGCACGGCGTGGAATGCGCTTAATTACGATAACGCCGTGCTGATCAGTCTCGTCACCTCGATACTGGTTGCCTTGTTCCATGTGATCACATGCGGATTGATGGGCTACGCGCTAGCCCGGATGCAGTTTCCGTTCAAGAAGTTGCTTGTTGCTTTTCTGATCCTGACCTTTATCATTCCGCCGCAGGTGACCGTGCTGCCGATGATTATGCTTTATACGAAGCTGGGCTTCCAGAATCATCTGGTATCGCTCGTCATACCGTCCATCTTCGGCTTCGGAATCAAAGGCGCGCTGTTCGTCATTATCTTCAGGCAGTTTTATTCGACGCAGCCGAAAGAACTGGAGGAAGCGGCGAAAATTGACGGCGCGAGCGCGTTCAAGTTTTATTGGCGGGTCATGTTCCCGCTCGCCAAACCGGCGATTCTTGTCGTCGCCTTGTTTTCGTTCGTCTGGACGTGGAACGATACGTATTTCCCGAAAATGTTCTTGGGCGAAGTTCCGGATGTGCCGCTGGCGCTGCAAATGTCCCGGCTCGATACGAGCATTCAGAGCATGCTGCTGAAAGAGGATGCGCCTCAAGTCTTGATTGAGGNTTCCGGATGTGCCGCTGGCGCTGCAAATGTCCCGGCTCGATACGAGCATTCAGAGCATGCTGCTGAAAGAGGATGCGCCTCAAGTCTTGATTGAGGCGATCAAGATGTCGGCCAGCTTCCTGGCGCTGCTGCCGCCGCTCCTTATATTCGTCTTTGCCCAGCGTTATTTTGTGGAAAGCGTCGAACGGACTGGACTCGTGGAGTAATGGATCTGCGCCTTAGGGCGCAGGGCTCCGCGGCCCGAAAACTTTGGGGAGGTGATGCCGCGAAGGGTAAACGACAAATCGCGTTATAAGCAGTTTGCAAGTACCAGCATTGTTTCAAAAAATGAGGAGGGTAACAATGGGAAAAGTGAAGAAGTTTTCGGTACTTATGATGATCTGCGTAATGATGATCTCACTACTCGCGGCGTGCGGCAAATCAGAAGACAAAAACAGCGCCGAACAACCGAAAGACAATGCAGGTCAAACCGACAACTCGGGTAAAACGGAAGAAAAAACGGAAGAAAAAGCGGAAGAGGAAAAGCCTAAAGAGAAATACACGCCGCCAAGCGATCCCGTTACACTGACGTTTATGGCGCCATGGAGCGTAGAGCAAGTTAACGGCCGCTTCGCGGACGCGCTGAAGGCGAAGTATCCGAACATTACGATCAAACCGTACGCGGGAACTTGGGTTAACGCGGAAGAGCTCGACAAGCTGTTCGCCAAAGGCGAAGTGCCGGATTTGATGCTGATGACGGAAGACTTCAGCCTGCTCAAAGAGAAAGACCTGCTGTTCCCGCTTGACGACATGATGAAGCAATTCGATTTCAACATCGATAAGCTGCGTCCGGGTACGGTTGAACAGATCCGTGCGCGCGATCCGGAAGGCCAAGGCCGTATGATCGGTATTCCAGTTGAGGACAATGCCGTCGCATTGCACTACAACAAGGAAATTTTCGATAAGTTCGGCGTGCCTTACCCGACTGACGGCATGACTTGGGATGAAATCGTCGATCTGGCCAAGAAAGTAACCGGCGAGCGCGATGGCGTGAAATACCGCGGATTTGCTTTGAATACGCTTTCCCAAGCTTATTCGCAGCTTTCCCTGGCCGGAACCGACCCTGAAACGGGCGAACCGCAATTTTCGAAAAATCCTGGCTTTGCGCAGTTCCTGGAGCTGGGCAAACGCATTGCAAGCATCCCAGGCAACTACGAGAAAGACATTGCATACAATTTCGCGAATAAGGACGTAGCGATGACGCTTGGCCTTGTGGCGAATACGATTCCGCACTGGCCTGAAGATTTGAAATATGACATCGTGACGTTCCCGACGTGGCCGAATCTGCCGGATGTCGGACCAAGCTCCCTGCCGCTTACAATCGCGATCAGCAAGCAAAGCAAGTACAAAGAGCAAGCGTTCCAAGTACTTGAGTTCCTGATGTCGGAAGAGCAGCAAACGAAGATGACTCGCAGCGAGGTTCCATCCGTTCTGAACGATCCGAACATTCTTCTTCAGTTCGCAGCGGATCCGATCGCCAAGAAAAATCAAAAAATCAATATCGAGGCGCTGTACAAGCTGAAGCCGGCTCCTCCTGCTCCGTATTCGAAGTATGGTCCTGAAGCATTGCTCTACGGCGGCAGCCCAACGAACATGTTTATCCCGGGCAAGCTGCGCGAATTCATCGATTCCGGCGAAGACACGCAAACGTTCCTGCGGAAGCTGGATGACGAATATGCAGCACTCGTGAAGGAAATGAAAGCGAAGGAATAACGTTTCGTACGAACCGTAAAGTGCACCCTTTGGCTCGATCATTGGAATTACCTTAGGGTGATCCGATGAATGCCAAGGGGTGCATTTTTAGCTGCGCCGCTGGCGAAGAATCTTATGAAGTATTTTCGGCAACCTGATATAATGGGAAACGTAACAAATCAAACAAAAACGTTCTTACCGAGGTGAAGAAATGAAAGAAAACGTAAATTCGCATCAGCCGGCCATGCACGGCTATCATGCGAAGGATATGAAACATTGGAGCCCGGAGACGGATCCGAACGCCAAATATTTGCGTTCCCGGGTTCCGCTGGCAAAACGGATTCCTCCGTTTGCGGCAACCCAGGCCAATCCGCAGCTAAGTCCGAAGCCGCAAGTCATGAACTTGGCCCCGGACTACAACAACAGGAAGACCTCGTATAAATACAACGATACGTTTTGCTGCAATTTGCTGAAGTTTTGGCATTATACCGATTTTTACGGCTCCTGGCACGGCTTGCCGGTCATCGGCTCCCCGGCGGACAATCCGGACTATGGTGTCATTAATATTCCGAATCCCGCGTATACCGACGCGGCTCATCGCAACGGCGTATTAAGCCTTGGATGCTGGTTCTGGCCAAGGGAGGTCCAGTTCTCCGAATTGCTCGAACAGCTGCCGGACGGCTCGTTCCCAATTGCGGACAAAATGATCGAGATGGCCGAATATTTCGGATTTGACGGTTATTTCTTCAATCAGGAAGCGGCGGTTTCGCCGGAGGATGCCGCGAAACTGCTCGATATGGTCAAATATTTGCGCAAAAAAGCGCCCGCTCATTTCCATATCCAATGGTATGATGCCATGCTGCCCGACGGATCGTTGCGTTATCAAAATCAATTCAACGGAAAAAATGCGCCTTGGATGATCGACAATGGCGAACCGGGCATCCACAGCATGTTCGTCAACTATGCTTGGAACGAACAAAGAATTATCGATTCCGCCGAATTCGCCAAAAGCCTTGGACTTGATCCTTATGAGGTGCTGTATCCAGGTACGGAGAATTATAAATACGCTTACAATCCGCCTTACGATACGAGGGCGATCTTTCCGGAAGGCGGCGAGCCGCGTACGAGCTGGGCTTTGTTCGGCACCGATTTTACATGGGACCGTTACGAAAACAAGCTGGATCCGGACGACCAGGAGGCGGTGCACCAGCGGGAAAGACGGTATTGGTCGGGACCGACCGAAGATCCGACCGACCGCGTCGGGCGGACATTGTACGAACCGTACCCGGATCCGTATCATGAAGTCGATCCTTGGAATTATCGGAAGTGGGACGGCGTTGCGCATTACATTCCGGAGCGTTCGGTGATCGGCGGTTATCCGTTCGTTACCCGGTTCAACACAGGCCACGGGAGAGCTTTCTACTTGGAAGGAAATGTCGCGGGCACGAAGGAATGGAATAACGCCGGCATTCAGGATATTTTGCCAAGCTGGCAGTGGTGGGTTCGCAGCGGCGGTTCCGAAGCGCCTCTTCGCGTTTCATACGATTACGGCATAGCCTATAACGGGGGCTCTTCGCTGAAGGTTTCGGGCATGCTTGGACCGGATAACCGAACGGAGGTCAGGCTGTTCAAAACAAAGCTTGCCGTATCGCCGGAAGTTGACTTGTCGGTAACGTATCGAACGGATGCGGCGGCGGACGCAGCGTTAAACGTGCAGGTCGGGCTTATTTTCGAAGACGATCCGGCTCATTTTGTCTGGCTGGACATCGGCGGCGGCACAGGCGCTGCATGGGATAGGAAGACGGTTAATTTAGAGCCGTACTCGGGAAGAACGATTGCCGCAATCGGACTTGGATTGGAGTCAGCTTCAAAATCCGAACATTCCTTCCATATCGGCGAGCTGGCTCTGACCGAAGGGTCTGCACCTAAACCGCATGCACCAACGGGATTCCGTGTGGATCAGGCCTATTTTGCCGGAAACGAAGCGGAACTATTTCTGTCATGGGATTTTGAGCCGTCCGGCATCTGGTATTACGAGATTTGCCGGCTGAATGCTGACGGAGACAAAATGGTTGTCGGCAGAATCTACGATGAAGTGTATTATGTGAAGGGTTTGGAACGAATCGGCGACGAGGCCTCAGTCGAGCTTGAGCTGACGGGAGTCGGCTTCGACGGAACGGCGAGCGACCCAGCGCGCCTGCAAATTGTGTTTGGTTAACGGAATGGGGCCGTCCCGGAAGGTGTTGATCACCTGATGGGTAGTCCCCATTTTTTCTTTTTAGACATAAGGACGTATAAACTTAGAGTCCCGCCAAGGGCTGGACGAACGCCACCGAGACAAGCGCCCCAAAAAAGTAAACGGGCATAGGCATCCGAACAAGATTGATCAGGGCATCTGGAGTATATTAATATCAACTTCCGGAAAGGAGCGATAGCGCATGTCATCATGTCGCCCGTATTGCCCAACAGCTCAGGTGGTTGATCCGCCAGTGCAAGTGTACCGAGACTATTACCATCCCCAAATCGTTCAAGTCATTCACCCCGTCGAAATTATTAACCGACACCATTGCGTTCCGGTCCCTCAACATTGTTATACGTATTCCGTCAAAAACGTGGATGTCGGCGCCGCCCACCATCACCACCACCACCCTCATCACCATCATCACCATCATCACGGCAAAAAATAATGACGACCGCAAGACGGATGCCGTATATGTGCGTAATAAAGCCGCTCCCGGTGAAGATCACCCGGGGGCGGCTTTATGTTGGAGGGTTGTCCTCTTCTCTAATGGCGGAATGACGAGCCCGAGCCGCACTTCAATGAAAGAAGGCTTGTTAAGCCGTGCCGTGCGTGACGCCGGACTCGGTCAAATATTGCCGGTAGGCGATGCTCATCCGGTCGCATTTGAGCGACAGCTCGATCTGCAGATCCAGGGGCAGGTCTTCCGGCTTCTGGTTTTCTACGATCGGCTTGTCCTGGGCAAAGATCAGATTCTGGAACCGGATAACCTCTTCATCGGGAATACCGGTATCGTAATTGAACGAGATCACACCGAAGGCGATCGACTTGTCCGCATCGACCGGAAGAACGGTCAACAGAATGGACATCAGCTGCCCGGTTTCTTTGTCGCGCTTCGTAAATTTGACCGATAACGGGCTTAATATTTCATAAGTGTAATACACGTGCTTGGCAATACCCGACCCGTCCGGATCCGGCTGGAAAATCGCGATTTCTTCGGAACGGATGCCGTCTTCATCGCGAATGACCCGATAATCGCCGATTTCGGCATGTGTCGAAACGCCTAGATAGCCTTCATGCACGAAAGCCAGATGGCCGACGTCCAGAAAATTTTCGACGATGCGCGGCGGCTTGGCATGAACCTCCTGTGGGCCCCAGATGACGTTATGGAATGAGGGGTCTCCAAACTCAGGTAATGCGATCATTGCCGGATCGTTGCCGCTAAGGTTAACCCAAACGAAACCGTACCGCTCCATGCAGCCGTAAGCCGTGGCACGAGCTTTGCCCGGAATCGCTTGCTCTGCAGGAAGCTGCGGGATCTTGACGCAGGCCCCCGTCGAATCATACTCCCAAGCATGATAAGGGCAAACCAGTTTGCCGTCGCGCACGCAGCCGAGCGACAATGCTGCGCCGCGGTGAATGCATAAATCCCGGAAAGCGTGAATGCCGTCTTCCGTACGGAACACGGCGACGCGTTCTCCCATAACGATAGCTTGGACAGGCTTCTCCTGCACGTCTGCGGAACGGCATACCGCGATCCAACCTTGGCGCAGCACCGTATCTTGAACGATCATGTCAACATTCCTTTCTTTTTCACGATAATTGTATAAGTATATTCTAGGCCGTAGGGGGAGGGAAGTCAACGAAAATCCGAACATTAATTACGTCCATATAATGAAATGTACGTTTTTTATGTACAATACGACAAGTTTCGACTATAATGTTACGTATCATGCACAGGATAAGCTAACAACAACAAACCTTGAGGAGGCCACACAGAAGTGGAACAACAAAAGAACGGCGCCAATCTAGTCGTTGGCGTAGATGACAAAATCGGGGCGGGTCGCGCGTTTTTGCTTGGCTTGCAGCACGTGCTGGCGATGGACCTGTACATCGCGCCGATCATTATCGCCGGATTGCTGGCACTGGATCAGAGCAACACCTCGTTTTTCATCCAAATGTGCTTTTTGGCAACGGGCATCGCAACGCTCATTCAGACCGGGGTGGGCATGAAGCTGCCGGTCGTGCAAGGCCCTTCCTACGTCCCGATCGGAGCCATCGCTGCCATCGGCGGCAAGCTGGGACTTGGCGCCATGGCCGGAAGCTTGATCCCCGGGGCGATTATCGTTGCGCTGCTCGGCTATCCGCTGAAATGGTTCGCCAAAGCGGTTCGCCGCATCATCCCGCCGCTTGTCGGCGGCACGGTTATCGTCATCGTCGGCATTGCGCTGATGCCGATCGGCATGGGCAACATCTACAACGCCAAAGGGGATATCGGCACGAATGTGCTTATTGCAGCGATTTCCGCCGCCGTTCTTGTCGTTTGTATGCTTCTGGGACGGAAAATGCGAGGCACCGGCACGTTTTTCCGCCTCGTCTCGGTTATCATTTCGATCGTTGTCGGTACGATCGCTGCATCGTTTTTCGGCTCCGTTGATTTCACGCCGGTGCAAAACGCCGATTGGGTATCATTTCCGAAGCTGTTCCCGTTTGGCGCACCGGTATTCAATTGGGGCGCTACCCTTACAATGGTGTTCGTCTACCTGATCATTTTGATCGAAACGACAGGCACTTGGTTTGTCGTCTCCTCCGTAACGGGCAGCGAGCTGACGGAAAACCGATTGAACCGCGCTGCTGCAGGTGAAGGGCTTGGCTGCCTCGTCGGCGCTTTGTTCGGCGGCACGCCGATGACCGGCTACTCGTCCAACGCAGGTCTGATCGCCGTTACCGGCGTTGCAAGCCGCAGAGCGATTATGGCTGCCGGCATCCTGCTGATCGCGCTTGGCCTTGTGCCGAAGCTGTCGGCGGCGATTACGTGCATTCCCGAGCCGGTCATTAACGGTATCTTCGGCATCGTCTGCGTGGCGATTGTGACGAACGGCATGAAAGTCATCCAGCACGTCGAGATCAACGAACGGAATATGATGGTCATCGGCTTGCCGATTCTGCTGACGATTGCCGTAACGGTGCTGCCGAAGGATGTATTGTACGGTCTTCCGGATTTCGCGAACTACATCTTGTCTTCCGGCATTACGGTCGGCGCGTTGGCCACGGTCGTCTTGAACCTGATCATCCCCGAAGGGAAGAAGCAGGCGGCTGTCAGCCAACCGAGTTAAGTGGAACCATGTGCTTTCAGGTTGAACATTGAATAGAGGGTCGAGTGGAACGTTTTCCGCTCGATCCTTTTTTTCGAGCCGATAAGGGTTGTTGACAAAAACAAAAAAATCATATATCTTAAATTTAAGATAATTAATTTCAAAACATTCAATGCTGTTGGATTCGATCATCAATAAACGTTCATACTAAATAACGAAAAGGAGTTTTGTACGATGACAACGACATGGCGCACGATCGAAGGCATTTATAAAGGAGCACCGTTCCATATGGTTGGGGACGGGTTTCGCGTATCGAACTATTTTCCGTCGGGAACGAATTTTCAATATCGCTTCAGTCCGTTTATACTGCTCGATTATAATGCACCTTACGAATTTCCGCCTAGCAGTGAAGTAAGAGGGGTGGGGGCGCATCCGCACCGCGGTTTCGAGACGGTAACGATCGCTTACGAGGGGCATATCGAGCATCACGACAACCACGGCAATCACGGCATTATCGGGCCTGGGGACGTGCAGTGGATGACGGCCGGCTCCGGATTGCTTCATAAGGAATACCACGAGCGGGAATTTTCGAAGCGGGGCGGCTTATTCCATATGATCCAGCTGTGGGTGAACCTGCCGCGGGCGCACAAGATGCATCCTCCGAAATATCAGGAGCTGCTGAAGGAGCAGATGGGCCGGGCCGAGCTGCCGAACGGCGGCGGTACCGTCCGCGTCATCGCCGGCGAGTATGAAGGGGTCAAAGGCCCTGCGCAAACGTTCACCCCGATTCATCTGTTCGACATTGCGTTCAAGGCGAACGGAAGAGCTGAGTTCAACGTGCCGTCTTCCTTCAACACCGCCGCCCTGGTGCTGCGAGGGAACGTGACAATCAACGATACGCAAGCCGTGAAGGAAGGCGACTTCGTCCTGTTCAGCAATACGCCTGGGAATATCGCTATCGAAGGCTTAACCGACGATACGCTTGTCATTATTTTAAGCGGGGAGCCGATCGACGAGCTGATTTACCAGCACGGGCCGTTTGTAATGAACAGCCGGGAGGAGATCATCGAAGCTTTCCAGGATTTCCAATCGGGCAAAATGGGCAGCATGGATTTTTAAGATGAGGCCGCGACTCCAATCCCACTGTAACGGTGGTTTTGGAGTCTTCTTTGTTTAACTGCTCCATTTTCGTTCCTTCCAACGTTTTAAGGTTGGCAGTTGACGGCCCAGAATGGCGCGTGCTTCGGCTTCCGGCATCCCTTCTTCGGTCATGAACGGCACGCAAACTTCGATCATTTGCTCCATCGTGAGCTCAGGCTGCTTAAATGCGCCTTCCTCGTAGCAGTACACGCAATACTCGGCGGTTTTGGTCCCGCCGGCTTCCGTGCCGTATACGTTTTCGTCCGGCAGGGGCATTCCGCAGCTTTGACAGTGGATTTGGCTCATTGTAGTTCCTCCCGTATTTGAAATGGATCTCTCACGACCATCATACGGGAGTAAACCGGACAACTGTTTGTCATGTTTATTGAATTTAATTATTGGTGCCGTAGAGAGCGGCGATCGAAGCGGCGGAAGCGCCCAAAATATCGCGAATATGCTGTGGGCGAAGCACCTCGACGGATGGCCCGAGACCGAGCAAGAAGCCGTGCAGCCATTGATTTTCCGGCAGGCTGGCCTTCACGATGCCGTGATTGGGACTGTCCGGGTCGTCCTGCAGCGATTCCACGCCGAACCATTCTTCGATGATCTGCACCATGCTTTTTTCATAACGAAGCACAAGCTCAATGGGGGGAAGCTCGTTCCATTCCTTGTTCCACGGCGGTTCCTCCAGCTCGATCGGCTTGCGTTCGAAGGTGGCGCCGAGGGGCTCGATGTCCTTGATGCGCAGCACTTTAAAAAAACGGAACTGCTGACGTAGCAGGCAGTAAGCGTAGAGATACCATTTTTGCCCCTTGAAGACGAGGGTGTAGGGTTCCGCTTCGCGGCGGGTAAGGTTGCCTTCGGCGCTATAGTAGGTAATGAGGACGCGTTGTGATGTTTGAATCGCTTCTTTGAGCAGGCTCAGCTTGCCCTTCTGTATGGGATCGTCGCCCCAGGGACTGTAATCGACGAATAATTGCTCCGTTCTGGATTTGAATCGATCGTATTCGCCATCGGGAATGATGCCTTCGATTTTTTGCAGCACGGCATCCGCATGGCGGTCGTCGTAGGAGGAGGAAACGCTGCGGAGCGCGATCGCGATGGAGGCCAGCTCATCGTTCGTCATGACGTGTTTGTCCAGCTTGTAGCCGTCGGCGATCGCAATGCCGCCGTTCACGCCTTGATACGTGACGATCGGGATACCCGCTTGATTGATCGTTTCGATATCCCTGTACACGGTGCGAACCGATATTTCGAACATGTCGGCCAAATCTTTGGCCTGAACCCGTTTTTTGTTGATCAGAATCATGACCATGGCCAGCAGCCGGTCGAGCTTCATCGGAGTCATCGTCCTTCCGCGATAGGTTGCGGCGCGTTCGTTAGCGCCGGTTTGCCGTTGGTTCTAGCATAACGCAGCGCGGAGCGGAACGGAAGAGCGGAATAGAAAGGCTGCCCGGGCAGTTGGCGGGGAAGGTGGTAAGGCTGAAGGTATGGAATGGATGAGGTGGCGGATAGTTGGCTTTAGGGTATGGCGGCCGTTATCGACCGGTGAATCGGCGGATCGGGTCGAGATGGGCATGCACCCCTTCGGCATAATGAACGAGCGGCGCCGCCGCAAGAAGCGGGATGTTCAGAGCTTCGGCCATCGTGTTGCTCGCGACCGTGGCGGCGGCGCGCTGAAGCCTCCATGGCATATGATGGACATCGCCGCTAATCAGCGTTGCTGCGTTGTGCCGCGGCGGCTGGCAATACATGCGGTAACGCTCCGTCAGCCAATGCTCCAACGTATCCGGTTCGCTGAGATAAGGGGAGGATATCGGCTCATATTCACAGTTGAATACGGCGATGCTATTTTGCGGCGATGCGCGCCTGCATTGGATGGACATGCGCCTATTGTGCGTTTGTAGCGAGATGTCCGCCTTATAGGTGGGGAGCCGGAGCGTCAGTCTGGACCCGGCAAAGAACAGAGGGTCGGAAACATCCATGCTGAATATGTAGATCGAAGGTTTTTCGCCGTCGCGGACATACGTGCGGACATTCAATTGGTTGAACGGGAACGGGTAGGGCAGAAAAGGCAGGAATCGCATGCGTATCCCGCTCATCCGAAACGCGACGATGCCGAGCCAGGCTTGATCCTCGAACGTATCGATTTCAAGCGGCTCGGGAACAAGATCGCGAACCGCTTGGACGGAAACCGGCCAGTGGGCGAACAGCAGCCGGCTCCACGTTTGGGATATGATCCATTTTCGCCCGGCGATCTTCTTGGGCGTCGAGCGGGTATAGTTCGACATATCCGGCACCTGCCATTTCTTCATAATCTGGAGCGAAACGTTCGCCAGTCGATGCTTCGCCTTCCCGTTGGTCGCGGGGAGCCCCCGGCGTGCGGCTGCACAGCGCCTGCGCTGCCGCCCTGCATCTGCCCGGCGCCGCCGCGCGCAGAAGCCCCGGCGCTCCCGGCGAGCTGCTGCCCCGCGCCTGCGCTGCCGCCCTGCATCTGCCCGGCGCCGCCGCGTGCCATGGCTCCGCCGTTCGCGGCAGCTTGCTGCCCCGCGCCAGCGCCGCCGCCCTGTATCTGCCCGGCGCCGCCGCGCGCCATCGCTCCGCCGCTCCCGGCGAGCTGCTGCATAGCGCCGGCGCTGCCGCCTGGCGCCTGCCCGGCGCAGCCGCGCGCGGAAGCCCCGCCGTTCCCGGCGAGCTGCTGCCCCGCGCCTGCGCTGCCGCCCTGCGATTGCCCGGCGCCGCCGCGCGCCCCAGCCCCCCCGCTCCCGGCGAGCTGCTGCATGGCCGCGCCTGCGCTCCCGGCGAGCTGCTGCATAGCGCCTGAGCCACCGCCCTGCGGCTGCCCGCCGCCGCATGCCATCGCTCCGCCATTCCCGGCGAGCTGCTGCGCCGCTGCGCCTGCCGGCGCTCCGCCGACAGCGGCACCTTGCGCGACGCTCCACTGCGGGGGCGGCGGGCCATACGCCAGCGGCAGCTGCGTAAGCTGGCTCGTCGGCTCATCCAGCGCGACGAGGTCGCCGGGATTCAAATCGCGCAGCGATGTTTTGCCGAGCGCCCGGATTCCCAGCTTCATCTCTTCCGTGTAAGAGGTGAAAAAATTTTGCAGCGATTGCGCAGCCTTATCGACATCGAAGGCGTCGTCCAATTCGCCGGGGTAATACGCAAGCTGGGTCGGCGGCTCCCACGGAACCGCCTTCGTCACTTGGTCGTGCGTCATTGCCCATAGCAGCGACGTGCCCATATAGATGCCGTCTACGCCAAGGGCGAGCGCCTTCAAGCATTCGCCGGGCATCGAATAGCCGCCCCCCGACAGCAGGCTGATGTGTTCCTTCACACCGCGCTGTTGCAAATAACGGATCGCCCGGCATACGGCATACATCGTCGGCAGCCCGAAGTCGTCCTCCAGAATCGGAGGCCCGCCTTTTGTCCCGGCTTGCGAGCCGTCGATGCTAATGAAATCGACGTTCGCCCGGATGATGATCTCCAAATCCTCCTCCAAACGCGCGCTGGCGCATATTTTCACTCCGATCGGAACGCCGCCCGTTATGCCTCGCAGTTTCGTAACCAGCACGCCCAAATCCTCGGGACGTTGAATTTCCGCATGACGGGCGGGAATGACGGTAGGCCCGTTGCCCTTCAGCTTCATGATTTGCCTCGCTCGGCCTGTGATGTATTCCGGCGGAATCACGCTCGCCGTTCCGACCGTAGCGCCTTGCCCGATATGGATTTCGATCGCATCGGCCTGCTGCAGAATCGCAGGTTCTTTGTTCCAGTGGGCGGAATTGTATTGAATGATCATATACTTGGCGCTGCTTCGCTCCTCCGGCAGAAATCCGCCTTCCCCCGTGTTGGTCAGCGAGCCGACTGCGGCCGTTCCGCGGGCCATGGCGACTTTCACCCGCTCGCTGACGCCGATGCCGTATCCCATCGCCCCGCACATGATCGGAATGTCGAGCTTGAGCGGTTTTTTGGCAGCCGGGCCGATCGTAATGCTCATGTCGACGCCCGCATCCTCATGCGCCGGAAATATCGCAAGCTGGGCGGGCGAGAACATCAGGCCGTCATAATGGAGATATTTGCGCGGTGAACCGAAGGGACGTTCAATAATCGCCCCGGAAGCGGCGCGAAGGCTGTTTTCCACGACTTTGGTCGGGCTCGTTCGCGTGAGCGCGGTGACCATCTCCCAAATATTTTCCGGATAGCGTTCGTTCATCAGCGTCGTAATGAAATGTTTCAACAATCGCTGAACGAGCGGTCGAAACTGCCCCATGGCAATCATCACAACGAACAGTATCGCGATTAAAGCGCCGACAAACGACCAAACGATCGGCCATAACCATTGTCCCATGAGCTACACCCGTATGTTCAAATTAAATGCCGTTGATGCTCCGGTATTCCCGATATACAAAAACCATATAAAGTCCCATGAGCGTCAGGTAAGCGATAATGCTGATATTTCCGTACATGCCCCTGTAATGGCTGAACATGAGGCCGAACGCAATGGAGCCCATGCAACCCGCAATGGCGAGCCAGGATAGGCCCGTTTTGCTTGCGCGGCTGTCCCGGCAATTCGGCATCGCGGCTTTCTTTCGACGCAAAGCCGCGAATAAGACGGCGAAAACGATAAACTGCAAGGCGATAGACAAAGGCATTAACCCGAAATCGCTGAATTCGATCGCGTCGATTACGTTTCTGTACGAGACCATGGAGAGGATAACGACCAGCAATCCGGTCATGCTATTAAATTCGCGGTGGCTGCCCAGTTTGGTGAAGGAGGCGATGCCCTGTAGAACGGCAAAATACAACGTGACCATCTTGATCAAAGATATCGGCATCCAGATTGAAATCAGAATCAAATCGACCCGGTCGAGGAAATCGGTGACATGCACCTGCTGAACTAGCACCCACCCGATATAGTTTACTTTGCCCGCGGTCATCGGACTAATCACCGTGAGATACAAAAAGACCCAGATCGTGAGCGTAAACGCAGATAAGGCAACGGCCAGTTTCATGGAGAAATAAAAACCTTTGGCCTGCCGGATGCTGTTCAGAAACGCCCCGAATACGATCAAGTCGTCAAAAGCGCCGAGGCTGAGTATTCCGCCGACCACGGGATGCTTCCACCCATCGGCCAACGCGGGCTGCAGGAAGTGAAAGTTAATCTCGTTGATAATAAAAACCGGCTGCAATATATTCAGCACGACAAACAACGGAAAGAACAGCTCGTTCGTTCTGGCGACATGCTCGATCGTCCCCCGTCCGAAATAAACGAGGAGCGATACGAAGATGACGGCGATGAACTCTTTGGGGGTACGCAATAAAATCGACGAATTGAAATAGTCGACATACAGGCGAATGAGCCGGGCAAGATCATACATCAAATAGGCGGTCAGCATGAAATTGAGCAATCCGCCGATTCCCCGGCCGCAAAGCTCGTTCGAAATCCCGAATATATTTTTGCCGGGGACCGCCGAAGCCAGCCGATAGAGCAGGAATGCAATGACAAGGGCGTACAGGGTCGCAAAAGCGAACACGAACAACGTGTCTTGCGCGGATGATTTGGCAAGCGTCGAGGGCAAACTCAGCATATTGGCGACAATAAGCGACGAGCTGGCTAGCATCATCAATTGTTTGTTGTCTAGCTTTCTTTGGGCATCCATGCAACTACCCCCTTTCCACCGCTTGGCCTACGATTTCATTCGCTTAAAGAAAGGAAAGACATGATCGATAATCCAACGGGGGATATATAAATAGGTTCCGCCCGTGCAATAGATAACCAATAGTATGACCGCAAGCGCTGCGATCGTATAATACAGTCCTTTGCCGCCATGTTGAAGCAGCTTTCGATCGGTCAGCCAGGAGCCGACGAAAAACAGGACATAAAATAGGACGAACAATTTGTTGAACGGCATGAAGGCCCCTCATTTCAACACATTTTCGCGCAGCATTCCCATCCGGTAGATTTGGCAATCGACTTTGATTTGAAAGGTGCATGTCTGAAATGCGGCATACCAATTTTCCTTCAAACCGGAATTCCATCGGTCGGGAAAGGATCGGTACAAGGATTGCCCGAAGCCTACGGCATCGCTTTTTTTCTGCTGCAATACGCGAATGGTCTGCTCCATCTGACTGCGGATGTTTTTCTCGATCGCTTCCTCGATTTTGCTCAGGTTGGCGGGGATGCCCAAATCCTTCTTCAGATTGGACTCCACAACGGTCGCTTCAGCTTTTACGGTAATATCGAAACGGATATCTTTGCCCACCAGAACGGGCTTGATGCTCTTTTGGGCGTGACTGATCTCGACGGCCACGCGCTTGTTGTCGACCTGAGCGATTTCCGTGTACGGTCTGAATTTGTCCGCCAGCAAGCGCAGACCGAGGGCATCTTTGCCCTTTAACACACCGACCATTTTTCCGTAATGCGATATCGCAAATCCCGACGCTTGAATGTGGCTGGAGCTGGCTTTTTTCAGCGGGGGATCCACCACTTCGAAATAAGGGTAATATACGTCTACCCCTTTTGTATTCACTTTATTGAATACGTCTTTTAACCGGGTCGGCAGCGTTGCGTTCGATTGGACCAGCTCGCGGATTTCCTCAACCGAAAATCGTTCGATCCGGGTCGGCGCGTTCATCAATTCGTAGGCTTTGCCTTTCGTAATGGCAATAAAAGTGGTCATTCGGCTTTCCGGATGACGGGCGATGCCGTCGAACATGTTCGACAAGTCCGACCTGGCGAACTCTTCGCCGATCAATATCAGCCTGCGATGGGAAAAATAAAGCTGCCGTGACAATCGCGTCTGCAGCTTGCTCGTCGCTTCGAATAATGTTGTTCCGACCTCGGTATCGATCGCAAACGGCTTTTGGCCGCCGCTCCCGCCGCCGCCCCCGGCAGGCCCGCCCAAGTTGCCGGGCAGCGGGAACAGCACGCTGACCCGATAGCCGTTCGGCTCCTTATCGATGGCGGTCGTCAGCACGATGGCAATGTCGTTGATCTCGCGACGATCCCAGCACCCTGCCAGGAACAGAGTGCAAAGGAAGACAACCATGCATTTATGTATCGTTTTAATTTTTTTCCGAATGGCCATGTTCGTTTTTTGCCCCCGTTTGTCCTTTCTCCGCGGCGATATCGGCGGTCACGGTGTCTCCCAGCCGATCGGCATGCGCGACGCCCATGTAGGACGGACGCTTCCGCATGTTCCACCATGGCGCGCGAAGCAGCGTATCCTTCAAATCCGGAACGGACATCGGACCGAGCGGCGATAAATAAGGAATGCCGAAGGAGCGCAGGCGGGATAAATGTCCGAAGATAAACATGATCCCGATAATGATGCCGAGCAAGCCGAAGATCGAAGCCAGTACCATGAGCGGGAAACGCAGGATACGGATTGAAATCGCCGCGTTGTACCGCGGCAGTGTAAACGACGCGATGCCGGTAACCGACACGACGATAACCATCGCGGCGGATACGATGCCGGCCTGTACGGCCGCTTGGCCGACAACGAGAGCACCGACGATGCTGACGGCTTGCCCGATCGTGCGGGGCAGCCGGATGCCCGCTTCCCGCAAAGCTTCAAAGGCGATTTCCATAATAAAGGCTTCGACGACGGCCGGGAAAGGAATCGGCTCGCGTGATGTCGCGATGCTGAGCAGCAGGTTGGTCGGGATCATCTCCTGGTGAAATGTCGTGATCGCGATATACAAGGAGGGCGTAAGCATCGCCACGAATAAAAAAATAAACCGAAGGATCCGCAGAAGCGTCGCGTAAAAAAACCGTTCGTAGTAATCCTCGCTAGCCTGAATCCATTGCCAGAACAACATCGGCGCAATGATCACAAAAGGCGTTCCGTCGACGAATACCGCGATGCGTCCTTCCAGCAGCGCGGCGGCCGTCGTATCCGGCCGTTCGGTATATTGCACTTGCGGGAACGGAGAGAAGCCTTGATCTTGAATCAATTCTTCGATATAACCGGTTTCCAGAATACCGTCGATTTGGATCTTCTGGATCCGCATTACCACCTCATCGATGAGAGCGGGGTCGGCGAGATGCTCCATATACGAAACGACGACGTTAGTATTCGTGTCGCGCCCGACGACAAGCGGCTTCATCTTCAGCCGCGGCGATTTGATCTTCTTGCGCAGCAGGGCGGTGTTCGTGCGCAGATTTTCGGTATAGCCCTCACGGGGACCGCGGATGACCGATTCCGTCTCCGGCTCGGATACGGAACGGTGTTCGGAGCCGCGAAGCCCCATGGCGATGGCGGTAACGTTGCCGTCGACAAGCAAGGCGCTATCGCCCGACAACACTTGCGACAACAAATCGCCGAAGTTGTTCGCTTGCGACACTTGCGTCACGGGCAGCGAAGCGTTCGTAATTCGATCGATTAAAGTATAGCTTTCGTTGTAGAACATCAACGATTTGACCGCGAGATCGACGGCATCGGTTTTGGCTAATCCGTCGATATAGACGATAAGCGCACGAGGGCCTTTTTCGATTTGAAACAGCCTGACGACGGCATCGGAGCTATCCTTGAAGATGTCGTCCAGGAACTTCTTGTTCTCATCGATCGAGACGAACAACGGAACCGACTTCAGCTGATCGATATACAAACGGTCCTCATAAGGCTTCTTGTTCGGTTTCGGCTTCGTTTTATGTTGATTCATCTTGGTCGTTTCAGCCCCTATCCTGCCCGCACAATTGCGTTTAGTATCGCCAGCTTTCCCGTAATTATGCAAATTTGGGTGCGTAACAGCCCGGTAGCCCGGCCGAAATAAACAAAGATTAGGCCGCATCATTAACGATGCGGCCTGGAGCTTATCGGATGGAACCGACACATGTGTTTTTGCCGGCTATTTCTTGGCGGCGAGCCAGTTGGAAAGCGCCGCGATTTCGTCGTCCTTCAGCTGACCCTTGAAAGCAGGCATGCCGCCGCGGCCGTTGCCGATCGTCGTTGCGATCTGATCGGCGGTCAACGCTGCGCCGACTTTCTGTAGATTCGGGCCTACGCCGCCTTGCAGCTGATCTCCGTGGCAGCTGATGCAATTTTGCTTGAATACGGCTTGTGCATCGATTGTGGTTGTTGTTCCGCCGCCGGTTTGCGGAGCGGGAGCGGGTGCCGTCGGTTTGTTGCCGCAAGCGGCGATGCTGCCGGCTAGAACGAGCATAAGTGACACGATGCCGACGGCTTTTACGATACCGGCATGTAAGGGTTGACGTTTCATCGGAATATGCCTCCCTGTAATCAGATACTTTCGAGAATGAACCAACGCAAGAAAGTTCTGAGGTTATAGGTTTCATTTGCGTCGACGTTAGCTTTTCCGTATGATAGAATTTATAATCATTTTTGTTACGTGTTGAAAGGTGGATGACGAATGGAGAACGCGGAGAATAAATCTGCTGCTTCGAATTTCATTAGAAATATTATCGAACATGACGTGGCGTCAGGCAAAGTCAAACAAGTCGTAACCCGGTTCCCTCCAGAACCGAACGGTTATCTGCACATCGGACATGCGAAATCGATCGTTCTGAACTTTGATCTGGCGGACGAATTCGGCGGCCGGACGAACTTGCGTTTCGACGATACGAATCCGGTGAAGGAAGACATGGAGTTCGTCGAATCGATCCAAGCGGACGTCAAATGGCTTGGTTACGAATGGGACAACTTGCGTTTTGCGTCGGAATACTTCGAAGAGATGTACGAGCGCGCGGTGCTGCTCATCAAGAAAGGCAAGGCGTTCGTATGCGACCTGACGGCGGATCAAATTCGGGAAACGCGCGGAACGTTCACCGAACCGGGACAGGACAGTCCTTACCGCAACCGCTCGATTGAAGAGAATTTGGCGTTGTTCCAGCAAATGCGCGAGGGCAAGTTCAAGGACGGCGAACGGGTGCTTCGCGCCAAAATCGACATGCAGTCGCCGAACATCAACCTGCGTGACCCGGTCATTTACCGCGTCGCTCATGTTCATCATCATCAAACGGGCGACAAATGGTGCATTTACCCGCTTTATACGTACGCACACCCGATTGAGGATGCCATCGAAGGCGTCACGCATTCCATCTGTACGATCGAGTTTGAGGATCAGCGTCCGTTCTACGATTGGGTGGTCGAGCATTGCGAAATGGAAAGCGTGCCTCGCCAATACGAGTTCGGCAAGCTGACGCTCACGAATACGGTAGGCGGCAAGCGGAACCTGAAGCGGCTCGTCGAGGAAAACTTCGTCGACGGCTGGGACGACCCGCGTCTGCCGACATTGTCCGGCTTGCGACGCAAAGGTTATACGCCGGAAGCGATTCGCGCCTTCTGCCGCGAAACGGGCGTGTCCAAAACGAACGGAACCGTCGACGCCCGCATGCTGGAGCATTACATTCGGGAGGACCTGAAGCTGAAGGCGCTTCGGACGATGGCCGTTCTGCAGCCGCTCAAGGTCGTCATTACGAACTATCCGGAAGGGCAAACGGAGATGCTCGAAGCGGAGAACAATTCGGAGAACGAAGCGATGGGAAGCCGTCAAATTCCATTTTCCCGCGAGATTTATATTGAACGCGACGACTTTATGGAAAATCCGCCGAGCAAATATTTCCGCCTGTTCCCAGGCAACGAAGTACGGCTCAAGCACGCTTATTTCATCCGCTGCGAGGAAGTCGTCAAGGACGATGCCGGAAACGTTGTCGAGCTGCGCTGCACGTACGACCCCGAGACGAAGAGCGGCTCCGGCTTTACCGGCCGCAAGGTGAAAGGGACGATACATTGGGTCGACGCTTCGCAAGCGGTGCCTGCGGAATTCCGGTTGTACGAACCGCTTGTGCTCGACGGCGATCAGGAAGAAGGGGAAACGATCTTCGACCGGCTCAATCCGAACTCGCTGGAGATCGTGCACGGCTTCGTCGAGCCGAATATGGCGGACGTTCAGCCGCAAGAGAAGTTCCAATTTTTCCGCCACGGGTACTTCAATGTGGATCCGAAGCATACGAAGGACGGCAAGCTTGTTTTTAACCGAATCGTATCGCTGAAGAGCTCGTTCGAAATATAAAATAGGAAAGGCTGTTGATGCAGCCCCGTCAGGGGCTTGGCACCAACAGCCTTTTTTGCTTGCCGATTCGTTATTCTCCCTGGCCGACTTCCTCCGTCAGCTCTTTGAATGTTCTGACTTTACCATGCGGTTTCGGGTTTTGCTTGCGCATCTTGTCTTCGTTTTCCCGTCTTCGTTTGGATTGGCTCACAGGAAGATCCTCCTCATTAAGCGAATTGCGGATGTCTTGCGCTCCGCTGTACTAGTATGTTGTGCGATAAGTCAAAATAATCGCCGCCGGTGGCGCAAATGCGGAGCGACCGGGCGCCGGCGCCGCGGTACCGGGAAGCCGGTTTTGCGGTTTGGCGGACGGCAGTCCATACCGCTGCTTGTCCCGGTTCTGTTCAAATATAAGAAAGTATAAGTTTCACTCTATACTTGGCTTAAATTTCTCGGTAAACGACGCACCGTCAGGACGGCGCCAGCCGTTTATCCTTGATGCATCTCCTGCGGGCAGCCGCAGGACGAAGTTTATCGCCACCTCAAACCATGATGTGAGTCGCGGCGCCGATCGTGGCGATGACGGCGCGGTCGGCGTAAGGCCGCTCCCATCGTGCGGAAGGGTGTGGCTCGCGGCCCGTGGAAATCCGGTACAGGTAGACATAGTCGGGATTCGTCGTTTGATCGAGCAAATAGGCGGAGCGAAACGCTCCGCGCCGGCGGTGCGCGTTGAGCTCGGCAATCATGCGATCCTCCGGGACGATGCCGATGCCGTGGCCGAAATAATAGACTTCGTTCATTTTAACCGCGTTTTCTCCTTGCCATTCCGGCGTTGCCGGATCAAATTCCGGATTTTTAAAATAAACGATATCGCCGGCGAACATTTCCCGCCCTCCATAAATCGTCGTTAACCTGAGGTCGCTGTCATAATGCCAGGAATACAAATAAAGGCGGGCGAAATACTGATTGAACAAGTCGTCGCCGATCGTCTCCAGCACGGCTTTGTACAAAACGATGACCATAGCGACGGCGCATTCGAACGCATAGAGCCTCCCGTTCATGAAAATATCGCGAATCGCCCTCGCCGGCGGCATGTTCGGCCTCAGACGGAATCCGCCCTCGCGGGTCAATTGCCAATAAGCCGGATTGCACCTGGAATCTTCGAACGTGGCGAAACTGGCGTGGCTTTGGAACAACGCCCGCGACGCCTCGACGGTTTCGGCGCGCACGCGCAGCTCGAAGCTCAGCTGATCGACCGTTTGGTAGCGATATTCGATCGGGCTGTTCTGCTTTTTCACGAAAATATCTCGCTCAAGCCCTCTGAACATCGACGGATTGAGCTGCGAATAAGGCGTCATTTCGTAGACGACAATCATGTGAGCACCCTCTTTCCCGGTAAACGATATAGGCAACAAACGATATAGCCATTATATGAGCGGAAGCGACAAAGAAGACCGGGAGGGTGCTTTCTTTCACGGGGCCTGAGCCGTCTTGTCCGCAATAGATCGGTATTAAGTCGTAAAGGAGTTTATTCCCTTATGTCGAATGGTGTAGGAAAATCCGTAGTTTGGGAGGGACTTTTTTTGAAAATAAACGTGGGCAAAAAGCTTGCATTCAGCTTTCTTGTCATCTTGGTCATTATGTCGATGGCGGGAACGATTTACTCGCGCGGGATCACGCAGCTGGAGGAAAGGATCGCCTCCATCGAGTCGCAATGGATGCCCAAGGTGGAAGCGGCCAGTCAAATCGATAACCATTTGCATGAGTTGGCTGGGCTTACTTTGCGGCATTTGAACGCGGACGATGCCGAAGCCCGTGCTGCCCTTGAGAAGGAGCGGGCGGATATTATCGCGGGCATCGAGCAGGGGATCGCCAAATATGCGCAGGCGGCTCAAGCGATCGCCGCGGAAGACTCGGCGGAGGAGCGGAAACTGTCCGAACGCCTGCTTACCGAGTGGAAACAATTCAAACAGGCGAACGACAGCAATATCGAGTTGAACCGAGGCAAAGACTGGCAGAAAGCGATGGACGCTTACGCCCAATCCGAGAAGTCATTCGACTCGGTGAACGCGACGATTGATTCGCTCGTCGGGCTGAACCAGTCGGGCATCAGGCAAGCCGTGGCCGATTCGAGGGAGATCAGCGGAGGCTCGAACTCGCTTGGCACGACGATCGGCCTCATTGCGTTGGTTCTGGCGATCCTGATCGCGGTGTGGCTGACGCTGAATTTGACGCGTCCGCTGCGCAAAGTGACGGCGCAAATCAAGGGAGTGTCGGACGGCAGGCTGGACCTGGCGGATGTGCAGGTTCGCAATCGGGACGAGATCGGCGAGCTTGCGGCGTCGCTGAACGACATGGTCGGCAATTTGCGCATTTTGATCTACCGGGTCATGATGGCTTCCGAGCAGGTCGCTTCTTCCTCGCAGCAGCTGCTTGCGAGCGCGCAGCAAACGACCGCAACGACCAATCATATTGTCGCTTCGGTGCAAGAGGTGGCGGTCGGCTCGGAAACCCAGCAGCATAGCGCCGGAGAGACGGTTCGGGCGATGGAGGAAATGTCCGTAGGCATTCAGCGGATCGCCGAAGTGTCCGGGGTCGTGGCCGAGGCGTCGACGGGCGCCGAGACGGAAGCTGCAGGCGGCACGGAGGCGATCGAACAAGCGGTGGCCGGCATGGATTCCGTGACCGAAACGATGCGCCAGTTGGAGGAGACCGTCAAGAGGCTGGGCGAGCGGTCGGAAGCGATCGGACAGATGGTCGATCTCATTACGAATATATCGAACCAAACGAATTTGCTCGCGCTGAATGCGGGCATTGAAGCGGCACGCGCCGGGGAACACGGGCGCGGGTTTGCCGTCGTCGCGCAAGAGGTTCGCAAGCTGGCTACGCTGTCGCAGCAGTCTGCGCAGCAAATCGTCGCTTCCATTGAAGAAATTCAGCGCGATACGACGTTTGCGGTAGAAGCGGCCGGCCGAGGCACGGCCGATGTGGCCGCCGGAGCCCAAGCCGTACGGGAAGCGGGCCGCTCGTTCCATGCGATCGCGGCTTCGATCCGCAGCATGAACGAGCAAGTGCACGAAGCTTCGGCCATTTCGCAGCAAATGGCGGCGAGCTCGGAGGAAGTGACCGCTTCCGTTGTCGAGCACTCCGGCATCTCGGCCCGATCGGGTGACTTGATTCGCAGCATTGTGACGAGTACCGGGCAGCAACTGTCGGCGATGGAGGAGATCTCCGCGTCCACCGATGCGCTGAGCAAGATGGCGCAAGAACTGCAAGAGCAAATTCAATCGTTTAAGCTTTGAACCTCTCCCACCTATAGAGGATGGGAGATTCTTGGAAACAGTCAGCTACCACCAACTTCAAACCCAAGCTATCCCCGTCGTTCCGATGGTTAAGGCATTATGCCGACAGCAATCTTTTCGCTTCGCGAAGAATATTTCGACTTGCATTAAGGTCACGGTTATGGTTCGTTCCGCAGGACGGACACTGCCATTCCCGAAGGTGAAGGTCTTTCACCTCTTTATGCCGGTATTCACATACCGAGCATAGTTGCGATGATGCATAGGTTTCGCCTACAACGATCAGCGTGCGGCCGTACCAAGCTGATTTATATTCCAGCATGGTGCGAAACTGCCTCCACGATACTTCCGTGATCGCTTTAGCCAATCGGTGATTTTGTAGCATATTCGTTACCTGCAAATCTTCAATCGCAATCAGGTCGTGGTTTTTGACAAGATGCGTTGAAATTTTATCCAGGTAATCCTTACGGGCGTTTGTCAGGCGCTCATGGATACGAGCTACCTTAATCCGCTGTTTATTCCAGTTCGCCGATCCTTTCGTTCGTCTTGACAATTTACGATGCTCACGGATCAGCTTCTTCTCAATCCGGCGCAGGAACCGCGGATTACCATATTCTTCGCCGTCTGAACAAACGGCAAATTGCTTCAGCCCCAGGTCGATTCCGACTTCCTTGTTCGTCTTCGGCAGCGACGTCACTTCGACTTTAGCAAGAATAGACACAAAATATTTGCCCGCCGGACTGCGCCGAATCGTTGCATGAATGATCCGCCCTGCGACTTCTCTAGACTTGGCAAATTTGACGAGTCCAAGCTTCGGCAATTTGACGGTACGACCGACGATCGCGATGTTGCCGTTCGTTTGTCTGGTGGTGTATGACTGGACGGGATTTTTCTTGCTTTTGTACTTTGGTGCGTCGCTTTGCTTCTTGAAAAACCGTCTATAGGCATCGTCCAAATGACGAAGTGCAGATTGCAGCGCGATGCTATCGACTTCCTTAAGCCACGGCATTTCCTGTTTCATTTGCGGCAATTGAGCCGAGCAGTCGCCGTAGCTGAGATCCTTCCCGGTTTCCCGATAGGCTTGATTGCGTAAGGAAAGGAAGTGGTTGAACACGTAACGGCTACAGCCGATCGTTTTATGGATCAGCGTTTGCTGCTCTGGGGTTGGAAAAATCCGATACTTGTACGCTTTCTGCACGATCATTCTTATTCACCCCTTTATGCTCAATTATACCACAAGGGAAGGTTTATAGGAATATTTGTTCTCATTTTTAAGCCAGGAAGCTAAAATCAAAACCTGTCCGATTCATCCCCTACTTTAAGAAGTAGGGGTCTTCTCGAACTCTAAGATAAAATCGGACAAACAAGCTTTGTCCGCATCCCAGAAGATCGGCCGTACGGCGCAGGCGTAACGCTTTCGCAGGACGGCCGCTCTTTTTTTTGACGAAACGGCACAATCTATTGCTTAATCTGTAAATGAATGCGGATAATTGTATTGCAATTATCGTGTGTCATGGTAAATTAAGGTTAGCGATACGATCCAGAACTAGAAATCGAGGGGGTAAATCGCGGTGGTCATGTATGGTCCGCAAACCTATGTGAAGCTGCTGGGACGACGCGTCAAGGACGATATCTACAACAGCTACGGCGTGTTGGTTATCCCGGCGGCGACGGAATTGTCGCGGGATCATTTGCACAAGCTTGAATCGCATCGAATATGGATTACCGAATATGATACGTATACGCCGGATCAGCCTGATGAGTCTTTCCTTAACCAGGACAAAGCTCCTGCGAAGACGGTGTATCAAGAGCATGCCCGAGCCGTCGATGAAACTGTGGACCATATTAAGCACATTTTTGACCAAATCCGTGTATCCAAGCAGGTAGCGGTTGCCGAAATCCGCAACGAAATCGTTCCGATCATTCATGAATCGACGGAGCATCCGAACTTGTTCGGCTTGTTTGCCTCCTTGCAGGCAAAGGATGACTATACGTACCGGCATAACATTGGAGTGGGGGTAATTGCCACATTGCTTGGCCGATGGCTGAATGTCAAGGACTCCGATTTGCTTCAGCTCACTACGGCAGCTACGCTGCATGACGTCGGCAAGACGAAGGTTCCGCTCGAAATATTGAACAAGCCCGGCAAACTGACCCAGGACGAATACGCCGTAATGAAGCGGCATACGATTTGGGGCTACGAAATGATCAAGGAGACGGTAGGCACGACGCATCGTCAAGCGCTCGTCGCCTTGCAGCATCATGAACGTCTGGATGGTACAGGCTATCCCTTCGGCATAAAGGGCGATAAAATCGATTTTTTCAGCCGCATTGTGTCCGTAGCGGACGTATTCCACGCGATGATGTCGAAGCGGGCGTATAAAGAGGAGTCGCCTTTTTATGAAACGCTGCGGCAGATGAAACAAAATGCGTTCGGCGAATTCGATGCGCTGATCGTCCGTTTGTTCATGGACAAGATGATGCAGTCACTGGTCGGCAACGACGTGCTGCTGACCGACGGGAAAATGGGCAAAATCGTCATGATCAACCCGCACGATCCTCTTCACCCGCTTGTTCATGTGGACGAGCGGTTCATTGATCTTAGTAAAATCGCGGCTTTGCATATAGACAAAGTATTGGCTTAAAGCAATAAAGGCTCTCCGTCGGAATGTTCTCCGGGAGAGCCTTTATTACAATATAAGAAAGTATAAGTTTCATTCTATACTTGGCTTATATTTCTCGGTAAACGATGCGCCGGTCAGGGCGGCGCCAGCCGTTTATCCTTGTTCGGCCGGCTTAGAACTCCAGGCCTTTCCACACCATAAGCGCCGCTCCGGTCGCGACGGCGTCTTCCTTCAGTTCTCCCTTGGAGAAAACCGGCTGGTATTCGGGGTAATAATAAGTATGCTTGCGAGCGACCTCAATCGCCGTCTTGTAGAACGATTCGTGGGAATTGATCAAGGCTCCGCCGAGAATGATGGCTTCCGGATGGAACATATTGATCAAATTGGCCAGCCCGATGCCGAAATAGGACGCGGACTCAGCGAACAAATCCATGACGTAGCCGTTTTCCTGCGAAAGGGCCTGCAGCAGCAAATCATAGCGGATTTGCTCCGGTGTTACGGCATAAGCTTCCGCAAGGCGGCCGCGGCCGAGCTTGGCATGCGCCTGTGCCGTCTTCTCCAGCGCCTGCACCGATACGTAAGCTTCCAGGGCGCCATAGTTGCCGCCGTCGTGCAGCCTGGGGCCGCCCGCTTGGATGATCATCTGGCCGATCGCGCCCTCCATGTCGATGGAGCCATGTACGATTTGGCCGTACGACATCATCGCCGACCGCAGCCCTACGCCGGCATGGACGTAAAGCATATGCTGCAGGTTGGAGCGGCGCATCGTCCACTGTTCGCCCAAGAGGGCGGTGTTCGCACCGTTTTCGAGGTAAGCCGGAATGCCGCTTTTCTCCTGGAGCATCTCGCAGATCGGGACGTTCACCCACCCTTGAGCCGGGAAATAGAGCGGCTTCAGGATAACCCCTTTGTCCCGGTCGAGCGGCCCGACGGCGCCGATCCCGATCCCGATCACTTGGCGCGCTTCGATCCGGTGATCGTTCAGGATCGATCTCATATTCGCATATACGTGATCGACAAGCTGGGCGGGCGTCATCGCCTCATCCATGCGCCAGCGGGTAAACGACATGGGGTTCATATGCATATCGAAAAAACCGAGCGTCGAAATGCGCCGGGATATTTCCAAGCCGAAAAAATAACCGTAGGCCGGATTCGTTTCGTACAGGATCGGCCTCCGGCCTCCGCTGGACGGACCCAAGCCGGAAGCGAGCAGCAGCTTCTCCGTAACCATCTCGTCGAGGAGGCGGGTTAACGTGCTGCTCGTCATCGCGAACTCCGACAGCAATTCCGCTTTGGACACGACGCCTTTTTCGGCGATACGGACATAGATCAGCTTTTTCGAAGAAGGCAAAGCGGTATTGAATGGTTTGCTCATTGTGAATCCTCACTTATCCGAGTAATCGCATAGGAAATAATATATTAGCATTATAGCGTATTTTACGGTGTGCAGGCTACAACTCATTATACGATGAAATCCGTATGGTTTTACAGAAAACGTCATAATGATAATAAGTAGGGGGGTGAATGGAGAGTCAAATGAATATATGGTAGAGTTCTTGTGATAAATCGTGTATACTTAATACCAAAATGAAATAAAGATAGAAGAGTAGAACGGAGGAGGAGAGACAACATGCTGACGTCAAAATGGAAGCTGCTCGGTTCTATCTTTGTTACTTTTCTGAAAATGAGTCCGGTTACGTTCGGCGGAGGTTATGTACTCATCCCCGTAATTGAGCGGGAGGTCGCGGAGAAACGCGGCTGGCTTCGTTCGGAGGAGGTGACGGACATCGTCGCCGTGTCCGGTTCGATTCCGGGGGCGGTCGCGATTAATTCGGCCACCTTCATCGGCTATCGGATCGCCGGAGTCTCCGGAGCGATTGCCGCATTGCTAGGAATATTGCTCCCTGCGTTTATGATCGTGATGGCCTTATCGGTCTTTTATATGCAAGTAAAAAGCGAGCCGAAAATCGAGGCCGCGTTTATGGCGATTCGGCCGACGATTGTCGCATTGATCGCGTATGCCGCGATCAAAACGTGGAAAACGGCGGCGGTCGATCGTTTGTCGGTGCTGCTCATTATCTCTACGGTGCTGCTCATGTGGTTCGGACGCAGCTTCGTCCATCCGGTGTTTCTGCTTGCAGGGGGTGCCGCAATCGGCATGGTCGCCGTTAAGGTTCGCGCGATGCTGGGCAAAGAAACGAAAGTGAAAAAAGAAGAGCATGTCGTATATGACTATATGATCTGAATGAATGGGGAATGGTTATGCTGATTAGTTTATTCGTCACCTTCTTCTTCATCGGACTTGTTTCCTTCGGCGGCGGATATGCGATGATTCCGCTCATACAGGAAGAAGTGATCCATCGCCATCAATGGATGGATGCCTCCCAGTTGACGGACATCGTTGGCGTTGCCGGCATGTCGCCGGGACCGATCGCGACCAACATCGCGATTTTCGTCGGTTACCGGGAAGCGGGTGTTATCGGCGCGATCGTCACGACGCTTGCGATGGTATTGCCGTCGCTGATCATCATCCTGACGGTCGGCGCGATATTTTTCAAGCTGTCCGACCATAAGCTGGTTCGTTCGTTCTTCTATGGCGTGCGTCCCGTCGTCACCGGGCTGATTATCTACGCGGCAATCGTGTTTGCGCAGAATAGCGGGCAATCGCCCCTGTTATCCTGGTTTACGCTCAGTCAGTTTCTTATCTTCGCGGGATCATTGTGCGCTTTGATGTTTTACCGCAAACATCCGCTTGCGATTATCCTCGTCTCGGGGCTTGTCGGTATAGCGTTGTATGCATGACAACGAATCGGATCGCTCTTGCAGCTTAGGACTGCAAGAGCGATTTTTTTTATTAGCTTTCCTTGTACAACCCGGAAGCTTTCACCTGCGCGAAATATTCGTGGAACTGCTCGATCGTCAGCTGCTGCTCCGCATCGGACAACGCGGTTTTCGGATCGGGGTGAACCTCGATCATGATGCCGTCGGCCCCTGCGGCGAGCGCCGCTTTCGCGCAAGGCGCAACGATGTCTTTGCGGCCTGTGGAATGGCTGACGTCGACGAATACCGGCAGATGCGTTTCCTGCTTCAAAATCGGCACGGCGGAAATGTCCAACGTGTTGCGCGTCCATTTCTCGTAGGTGCGGATGCCGCGTTCAATGAGCATGACCTGCTTGTTGCCGCCGGATAAAATATATTCGGCCGCGAGCACGAATTCCTCCATCGTTGCCGCGATCCCCCGCTTCAGAAGCACCGGAATTCGCGTTTCGCCAGCCGTCTTCAGCAGATCGAAGTTCTGCATGTTGCGCGCCCCGATTTGAATGATGTCGATGTATTGCGCCGCCGTCTCCAGCTCGCTTGCGCTCATAATTTCGCTGACGGTGATGAGGCCGAATTCGTCGGCGACTTCTTTCATGATTTTCAAACCTTCAAGACCCAGTCCCTGAAAATCGTACGGCGATGTTCGCGGTTTATACGCCCCGCCCCGCAATACGCGAACGCCGCTCGCCTTAAGCGCGGCCGCAACGGCGCGAGTTTGCTCGTAGCTTTCGACCGAGCACGGTCCGGCCACCATCACGGAAGGGCCTCCGCCGATCGGCAGTCCTTTGATGTCGATCACGGTGTCTTCGGCTTTAGTCTTGCGGCTGACGAGCAGCTTTTTCTTATGGTTCGCCTGCTGCAAATGAAGCGACGCCTTGAAAATTTCTTTGAATAAATGCCGGATGGTGGCGTGATCGAACGGACCTTCGTTCAGTTCGGTTAAAGTTTCAAGCATGTTTTTCTCGCGCTCGGGATCAAAAGCGGGAACACCTTGCTTCTGCTTGATCTCGCCGATTCGCTGCGCCACTCGAGCGCGCTCGGATAAGAGCGCCAGCAGGCTGCGGTTCATTTCATCCATTTCCAAACGCAATTGCTCCAGTTCGTTCTGATTGTTATCCATTCCAATACGCCTCCTTCAGATATGATTCCATATGGAAAAATGTATACAAAAAATCCCCGTCCTATAAAGGGACGGGGAACCGCGGTACCACCCTGATTAGAACGCAGGCCGCCGCCTTCAAGACGGAGTGCGCGTTCTCGCTTGAGCACATATAACGGTGTGCGCCGGACTTCTCTACTGGATCGCCTGGATAATACGAACCCCCGGCATTTCGGCAGGTCGCGCTCCGGAAACGATCGTTCAAGCGTCAGCTTCGGAGTGAATTTCGACGGCCCGTCATCCTTGTCGCGCTCTCAATCTCCGGCGCGGCATCCCTGTCGGCGTTGGTGCCGTGTACTTGTCTCCATCATCGCTTATGACAAAATCGCATCATGTATTGCTATCAAAAATACAGCAGCCGCGGGAGAATGTCAATAAGCAATTCGCATAAAAACCAAAAAAAAATAATACGCAAAAGCGTCGCTGCGGTAAAGCGGAGAGGCGCGGCATTGGGGCGCCGGAAAGCCGAAAACGTCGCCTTTTTCTCGGAATCCCTTCGTTCAATAGCAAGCAAGTAACCCTTAGTAGGAGCAAAGACCGTATCGCCGAAGCGTCCACCGTCGTAAAAAATGTCGAATCACGTCAAACCTTCTGCAAGCTTTTTATGGAATTGGTGCGACTTCAAGACCTAGGTTAGCTGAATCGACCTATAACTTTGTCGTCAGGGAACGAAAGACAATGAATGATGTCATTTTACAAAAAGTTAAAGACTTTCTGAAAATGGCTCCAGAGCGCGATTTTCAAGTGATGAAGTTCTTTGGGGCGGTTAGCCGAAAAGGTCTAAACTTTCGTAGTCCCATAATAAGGGAATATTCCTGGTTAAAGGATATTTAACGTACAAAAGGTCAATATGATGACGAGGCATTGGCTGGATATTTTCATACAAAAAATGGTATAAAATGGGTTGACTCGGGCTTTCGTGCTCATGGCAGCCGCCACATGAATAATCTGGATTGACTAAGCATAATTGAAACCTAACTCACTCTTGCTTGGCGTGGAATTGTGTCATACTCATAGACATACCGGGATAAGGAGGGATAGAGGATGATTGATCTTCACTGTCACATTCTCCCCGGACTGGACGATGGCTCCCCCAGTATGGAGGAATCGCTCAAGATGGCTCGAATGGCGGTAAGCGAAGGGATCTCGATCGTTATCGCTACGCCGCATCACCGCAAGGGATCATTTATTAACGATGCGGAAGGCATTCGGGAAGCCGTAAACCGCTTTAATGCACAGCTGCTGGAACTACGTATTCCTTTGGAGGTTCGCACCGGCCAAGAGGTTCATGTCGGACCTCATTTATTGGACGATTGGTTCGAGCGCAAGCTTCTGACGCTCAGCGGCTCGAACAGCATGCTGATCGAATTTCCGTCGTCGCATATTCCGGCAACGATCGACGAGACGCTGCACGAACTTGCGCTGCTCAAACTTACACCTATGCTCGCTCACCCGGAGCGGAACAAAGAAATCGCCGAGCGCCCGGATCGACTATACGAGCTCGTGTCGCGAGGCGTATTATGTCAAGTCACTTCTCATTCCATCACCGGCCGATTCGGCCCGCAGGTACAATCGCTTGCCCTTGCGTTATGCAGCCGGAACCTGATCCACGTCATCGCTTCCGATGCGCATAATGTCACGGACCGGCCGTTCCATCTGCAGCAGGCTTACGAGATGATCCGAAACAAGCTCGGTCAAGATTATGTCGACTATTATCAAACGAATGCGGTTCATGTACTCGAAGGACGCAAGATTGGGGCCTGGAAACCGGTCCGCCGGAAGGGAGGAGTTCTGCGATTTGCCAAGCTATTAAGCATGCTGCAGCCAGAGCCCTCAAAACCAAGTTGAAAGCGGAGGTCATCGCGTGACAATGGAATTAGATTTGAAGGAGTATATCGGCATCATTCGCAAACGGATCTGGCTGATCGTTCTCATGGTCTTCATTTCCTGCACCGCCACCGGCCTGTACAGCTATATGGTCATGACGCCGGTATATGAGGCAACAACGAAGCTCATCGTCAATTCGGCGGCTAGTTCATCAGGCACGACCAAGCTTGATTTGAATGCCGTCAATACGAATATCAGTCTCGTGACAACGTACAAAGAAATTATCAAAACGCCGGCGATTATGGATCTCGTCGCAAAACGCCATCCGGAGTTCGCCCTGAGCGCCGAACAGCTGGTCGGCAAAACAAAAATAAGCTCGGTGAGCGATACCCAGGTTATTACGCTAACGGTTCAGGATGCCTCTTATGAAAAAGCGGCGAATATCGTCAACGCCATCGCGCAGGTGTTCCAGAGCGAAATCCCGGCGATCATGAAGGTGGACAACGTGTTCCTGCTGAGCCAGGCCGATCCGTCCAAGCTTCCGAAACCGGTCAAGCCGAACCCGAAGCTGAATATCGCCATCGCTTTTATCGCTTCATTGATTCTTTCGTTCGGCATCGCGCTGCTGCTCGAATATTTCGACGACAGGCTGAAAACCGAAGAGGACGTACGGCGGTATTTGAACTTGCCGACGCTCGTCATGATAACGCAAATCCGGGAGGAGGACTTGAACATGAAGCATACGCAAACGCCGCAGTCCTCGCCCAAAAAGGTAGGTGAGCCGTCCAGTGTTACAGTCCAATCCTAAACGTCCGGTCATCACCGTTACCAACCCGAAATCACCGATATCGGAAGCCTATCGGACGCTTCGCACGAACATCCAGTTTTCCGGCATCGACGGCGACTTACAAACGTTGATGATCACCTCGGCGAGCCCGTGGGAAGGGAAATCGACAACGATCAGCAACTTGGCGGCCGTTTATGCGCAAGGGGACAAGCAGGTGCTGCTTATCGACGCCGATTTGCGAAAGCCGACGGCTCACCATACCTTCTCGTTGTCTAACCGGCTCGGGCTTACCGATGTGCTGTCAGGGAGATGTTCGCTGGACGATGCGATAAAAGGCGCGGAAGTCGCCAATTTGTCCGTCCTGCCGGCAGGGACGATTCCCCCGAATCCGACCGAGATGTTGGGCTCGAGTAAAATGAGCCGGCTGCTCGAAGAGCTGAAGACGAGCTATGACATCATTTTGATCGATACGCCGCCGGTACTCGCCGTCAGCGACGCGCAAATCGTATCCAGGCAATGCGACGGCGTCATCCTCGTCGTCGATTCGGGCCGAATCAAGCGTGATCTGGTGAAACGGGCCAAAGAGAATCTGGAATTCGTCCAGGCAAGGCTGCTCGGCGTTGTGTTGAACAATGTGTCCCGCAAGCATGCCAAGGCGGATTATGACTATTATTACGGGCACTAAAACTATTAAGCGAATGCTTCCGAAGCGAGTTTTATTGCGAAGCCAATACAAAGGAGCAAAGCTCCATAAAACTAAGCATATGCTTCCGAAGCGAGTTTTATTGCGAAGCCAATACAAAGGAGCAAAGCTCCATAAAACTTTAAGGAGTGTGAGAGAATGCGTTACTCGAGAAGAATTCCGATACTGGCCGGGCTGGATATGGCGATTGTGTGGATCAGTATGTATTGCGCTTTTGCGTTCCAATTCGAAGGCTCGATTCCTGCCGACATGATGCCGTTATTCTGGTCGTACGGCCTTATTTCGGTCGTGGCCTCGGCCTGCACCATGTTTGCTTTCCGTTTGTACAACCGGATTTGGCAATATGCGAGCATTGGCGAACTCCTGTCCATCGTTAAGGCGGTTGCGGTCAGCTGCCTCGCATCGTACGTGGCGATCCGCCTCATGTCGCCGATCCGCGTGCCGCTGTCCATTGCGGTGCAGACGACAACGATTACACTGCTGCTGCTCGGCGGCGTCCGCTTCCTATGGCGCGTGTTCTGCGACCGTTATATGGCGAAGCCGAAGAAGGAGCGCAGCACGAAAGCGCTCATCGTAGGCGCAGGCAACTGCGGCACGATGTTCGCCAAAGAGCTGAAGGGCAATGACAATTACCACGTGTCGCCGGTCGCATTTGTCGACGACGACCCATATAAGCAGCATTTGCAAGTGTATGGCTTGCCGGTGCTTGGCGGACGCCATTGCATCCCGCGCATTGTCGAGGAGCTTGGCATCGAAGAAATCGTCATCGCCATGCCGTCCGTCTCCAAAACGCAAATATCCGAAATCATCAACATCTGCAAAACGACCAAAGCCCGGCTGAAAATGGTTCCGCAGCTGCAGGAACTGATCCAAGGGCGGGCCTTGAACCAGATGCGCGATGTACAGGTCGAGGATTTGCTCGGCCGGGACCCGATCCAGACCGACTTGGACGGCATCGCCAACTATGTCGAGGATAAAATCGTGCTCGTCACCGGCGCCGGCGGTTCGATCGGCTCGGAGCTATGCCGCCAGATCGCGCCGTTCCGGCCTCGCAAGCTGCTATTGCTCGGACATGGCGAGAACAGCATTTATTCGATCGAGATGGAAATGCGGAGGCTGCAGCCGAACCTCCAGCTTGAAACGATCATCGCCGACGTACAGGACCGCGCCCGGCTCGAGGATATTTTCCGCAAACATGAACCGCAGGTCGTGTTCCACGCCGCTGCCCACAAGCATGTGCCGCTCATGGAGCGCAACCCGTCCGAAGCGATCAAGAACAACGTTTTCGGCACGAAAAACGTGGCGGAGTGCGCCGATATGATTGGTGCCGAGCGTTTCGTCCTCATTTCGACCGACAAAGCCGTCAACCCAACCAGCATTATGGGCACGACGAAACGGATCGCCGAAATGTTCATCCAAAGCTTGGACAAGCACAGCAAAACGAAGTTTGTCGCCGTCCGGTTCGGCAACGTCTTAGGCAGCCGGGGCAGCGTCATTCCGCGGTTCAAGGAGCAAATCGCCCAAGGCGGTCCCGTCACCGTCACGCATCCGGAAATGGTTCGTTACTTCATGACGATTCCGGAAGCGGTGCAGCTCGTCATCCAAGCGGGTGCTTTTGCAATGGGCGGCGAAATTTTCATTCTCGATATGGGCAAGCCGGTCCGCATTCTCGACCTGGCGAACGATTTGATTCGCCTGTCGGGTTTTGAGCCGAACGTCGATATCGCCGTCGAATTCAGCGGCATGCGCGAAGGCGAGAAGCTGTACGAGGAGCTGCTGATGAACGAAGAAGGCATGACCTCGACGCGTCACGACCGGATTTTCATCGGCAAGCCGCTCCAAATCAACCGTTCCGAGCTGGAGTTCGAAATGCGCAAGCTGGAGCGGGTGCTCGGACAGGATCAGGAAGAAATTCGGGCCGTACTCAAGCATTTGGTGCCGACGTATCGGAACGTATCCTAGTATTCCAATGCGAACAATCAGCTCGAAAACGATATCCAACATATAAAGAGAAGGCGTGGAAGAGAGAGAGCGTATGAACAGTTCAACGCGAGTCGCAGAAACTCCGATTTCCAAAATTTTAGCCAAAAGCGGCAGCTTATCGTTCCTGATGAACGTAGCGGGTGTCGCGATCGCTCTGCTCGTGCAAATCGTGCTGGCCCGCGAGCTCGGCGCGGAGAACTACGGGTATTACTCCTATGTGATGACCGTCGTCACGTTCCTGGTGTTCCCTGCCAAGCTCGGGTTCGATACGTCGATCGTCCGGTTCTTCTCCTCCTACAAGGCGCAACAGCTCTGGGGCGAAGTGAAAGGGCTGCTGCGGCGGGCGAATCAGCTTTCGCTCTCCGCATCGGCGCTTATCGCGCTTGTCGGGTTAGCCGTCATTTTCATCGTGTACGGAGGGGGACAAAGCGAACTGACGAACACGTTCGTCGTCGGCATGCTGACCGTGCCGCTGATGGCGCTTACGACTCTGCGGCAGAGCTCGCTGCTTGCGCTAAATGAGGTGATGTACGCCCAGTTGCCGGAGAAAATTCTCCGCCCGGTGCTGTGCATCGTGCTCCTTTATGCGTTCAACTACGGCTTGAATACGAAGGCGGGCGCAGCCTCCGCGATGATCATGTTCGCCGTGGCGATGCTGCTGTCGTACATGTTCGGGGCATGGGTGCTCTACCGGAAAATCACGCCGCTTACCCGCACCTTCGCCGCCAAGTTCGAAACGAAGATGTGGGTGACCGTATCGGCTTCCTTGATGATCAACGCGGGCATGTATCTCGTGCTCGGCCAACTGAACGTCGTCATGCTGGGCATCGTACACGGCACGTACGAATCGGGCATTTTCTCTGCAGCGGTGCGCGTGGCGACGATGATTTCGTTCGCGATCACGTCGATCAACATGATTGCGGCGCCGTTAATTTCCGAGCAATTCGCGAAAAAGGACATGAAACGGCTGCAGAGCATTTGCACGCTATCGGCCCGGTCCGGCTTCGCCTTCGCGGTGCTTGTGTTCGCAGGCGTGCTGCTCGGCGGCAAATGGATTCTCGGCTTGTTCGGCGAGCAATTCCAGGCCGGCTATGCGGCGCTGATCATCCTGTCGTTCACGCATCTGGCGCACGCCTTCTTCGGCCAATGCGGCACGGTGATGAACATGACGGGACAGCAGCGGACGTCAACGTATATTTTAACGGTCGCCTGCGTGATCAACGTCGCCGGAAATGTGCTGCTCGTGCCGGTGCTCGGCATGGTCGGGGCGGCTCTGGCGAACCTGATCTCGGCGGTCGTTTGCTACGCTTCGATGACCGTCGTCGTTCAAAGACGGCTCAATCTTCATACAAGCGTGCTTGCATGGCGCAGCAAACCGGGGAGGGATCGGTCTTGAGCAAAATTAAAATATTGCACGTCGTCGGCAAAATGGACCCCGGCGGCATCGAAACGCTGCTCATGAACGTATACCGGGCGATCGACCGGGACCGGTACGAGTTTCATTTTGCGGTACAGCATGCCGGTAAAGGGTTTTACGACGACGAGATCCATGCGCTGGGCGGAACGATTTTCCTCCAGCCGCACCCAAAGAAAGGGCTACGTGCGTTTCGGAAGCAGTTCCGCAGCAATGTGATGCGGCACGGGCCTTACGATGCGGTGCACAGCCATATTTTCCAGTTCAGCGGGTATATCCTGAAGCTGGCGAAAGAGCTGCGCGTGCCGATCCGGGTATGCCACAGCCACACCTCCCAGGACAAGGCGGAGCAGACGTGGATTCGCGCCATGTACCGACGCTATATGCGGCGGCTCATCGACCGGTCCGCCACGCATTTGCTCGGCTGCTCCAAGCTCGCCTGCGAGACGTTGTATGGAGCGGCCTGCTGGCAGGATTCGCGGGTGGCGGTGCTGCCGAATTCGATCGATCCGCTGCCGTACGAGCGGCTTCCCGCCGATCGCTCGGCCTTGCGGGAGGGCATCGGCATCACCGATCCGGAGGTGCCGGTCATCGGGCACATCGGACGGTTTACCGAGGCGAAAAACCACCCGTTCCTGCTCGAAACGTTCGCGCGGTTTCTGCTCCACAAGCCGAATGCCCAGTTGGTGCTTGTCGGAGACGGCAGCTTGCGGGAGCAGACGGAGCGCATCGTCCGGGAGAAGGGGCTCGAAGCGAATGTCACCTTCCTCGGGGTACGCAAGGACATCCCGAACGTCATCGGGGCTTTCGACTTGTTCCTGCTGCCTTCGCTGTTCGAAGGGCTCGGCATCGTGCTGATCGAGGCGCAGGCCGGCGGCGTGCCGTGCCTCGTCTCCGAGCAAATTCCCGCCGAGGCGAATTTGCAGATCGAGCTGGTGGAGCGGTTGAGCTTGCGGATGGAACCGGACATTTGGGCCGATCGGATGGAGTGGTTGCTGCGTACGCCAAGGCCGGAATGGGATGTCCGGTACAAGTCGCTGGCGCAGCGCGGATACGATATTGCGAGCAGCGTTCGCAGATTGGAGACGATTTATCGTGCCGGGGGGGCTTGAGGAGGCAGGCGGGCTGTATCCCTCAAGGAGCTCGTAACGCGCGGCCGCTCACCGTCGCCTGTATCGGCGACAACATGGTCCGCAAAAAGCTGCCGGTGCTGCCGATGCACTACATGATGAACGCCCGCACGGTTGCTCGGTGGTTGAAGTTCACCTATCGCAAAGGAGGGGGGAGAGGCCATGAGAGGTAGAGATTTGTTCAACCGGTACCGGGGTCTGCTGGCCTTCTTCACGAAGCTGCTTGGCCTGCTGCCGAAAGGTTTGCGCGTGTACTTGTGGGTGCTGAGCGACGGGCTGCCGGACAAAATGGGGCTGGCGCTGCGCTATTGCCTGCTGAAACGGCTGGCGAAGCGGTGCGGAGACAACGTCTTCATCGGCCGGTCGGTGGAAATCAAGCATTGGGACAAACTTAGCATCGGCAGCAATGTGAGCATTCACAAGCAATGCTACCTTGATGCGTGCGGTGGAATCGACATTGCCGACGATGTTTCGATCGCCCACCAGTCGTCGCTTATTTCCTTCGAGCACACATGGGACGACGCGTCGCTGCCGATTCGCGACAATCCGGTCCGGCTCGGGCGAATCGCCATCGCGGACGACGTATGGATCGGGTGCGGCTGCCGCATCCTGGCCGGCGTCACCGTTCACTCAGGCTCGGTCGTGGCCGCCGGGGCGGTCGTGACGAAAAACGTCCCCCGCCATACGGTAGCCGCCGGCGTGCCGGCGAAGCCGATCAAAACGATTTCAAGGGGGCTCGAATATGAATATTTTGTGGGCACATGACCATACGTTTTATTTTAACGATTCGGGCAAGTTTTTCTCCAGCGGAAAGCTGCCCTACGCGGTATGGGAGCGGTATTTGTCCGTATTTGACCGGATCACGGTCGTATCGAGGGCGAAGAAAGCGACGTCGGAGACGGAAATTCGCAACAAAAGCTTGTCCAGCGGGGCGAACGTCGATTTTATCGCGCTGCCTTCGCTCAGCAATCCGGTCAACAAGCTGACCAAAAAAGGATACGTGGAGCGCATCCTAACCGAATCGATCGAGAAATCGGACGCCGTCATCGCCCGTTTGCCAAGCGAAATCGGCGCGGAGGCGATCCAGATCGCCAAAAAGCTGAACAAGCCGTTCGCCGTCGAGGTAGTGGCGTGCGCTTGGGACGGGCTCTGGAACTACGGCAATATGCAGGGGAAAATGTACGCCCCGTTCGCCACGATGAAAACCAAATCGCTCGTGAAGCAAGCGCCGTTCGCGATCTATGTGACGAGACAGTTTCTGCAAAAGCGTTACCCGTGCGCGAGCGGTCATACGGAAGCTTGCTCCAACGTGGAAATTCCGGAGATGTCCGTTGATGTGCTGGAACAGCGTATGGATAGGATCAAGAGCAGATCGGGAGCAGGGACAGGGACAAAGGCTGAACGGACGGTTATCGGGCTGATCGGCTCGCTGAACGGAAAAACGAAAGGAATCGACATCGCCCTCCAGGCGCTTGCAAAAGCGAAACCGCATCTTCCGCCGTTTCAGTTCCGCATTCTCGGCGATGGCAATCGGGAGCCGTGGGAGGCGCTCGTCCGCAAGTTAGGCTTGGAGAACGAGGTGGAATTTTGCGGCGTGCTCCCGAGCGGAGGAGCCGTTTTCGAATGGCTGGACGATATCGATTTGTACTTACAACCAAGTTTCCAGGAAGGACTGCCGAGAGCGACGATCGAAGCGATGAGCCGGGGCTGTCCGGTGATCGGTTCGACAGCCGGAGGCATCCCCGAGCTGATCGATCCGGCTTATCTGCACAAGCCGGGCAGCATTGATGGTCTTGCGGGGCTGCTGAAGGAGCGAATTAGCGATTCGTCCTGGATGCTGGAGCAGGCGTGCAAAAATTTTCATAAATCGCAAGAGTATACGAAAGTAAAACTGGATCGCGACCGCAAGCGGTTCTGGGAAAATTTCCGCGAATATGTCAGCAAAGGAGGGTGACGCCGTGACGATTCTAGTTACGGGAGCAGCCGGGTTTATCGGGTACCATTTGTCCCTCCGGCTTCTCCATAGTGGACTGCGAGTCATCGGACTCGATAGCATGAACGATTATTACGACGTACGTCTGAAGGAGGATCGGCTCCGGCAGCTGCGAGAATACGACAAGTTCCAGTGGGTACGGCAGGATTTGATCGATCATGCCGCTCTGGAGGCGCTGTTTGCAAGCAGCGATATTTCGGTTGTCGTCCATTTGGCGGCGCAGGCGGGGGTACGCTACAGCTTGGTGAATCCGCGGGCTTACGCCGATTCCAACATCGCCGGATTTCTCAATATGCTGGAGGCGGCGCGCAAGTTTCCGGTGAAGCACTTTATCTATGCTTCGTCCAGCTCGGTGTACGGAGCGAACGTCAAAATGCCGTTTTCCGTTCAAGATCCCGTGGACCATCCTGTCAGCCTGTATGCGGCAACGAAAAAAGCGAACGAACTCATCGCGCATACATACAGCCATCTGTACGGCTTGCCGACGACGGGGCTGCGGTTTTTCACCGTGTACGGTCCGTGGGGACGGCCGGATATGGCGTATTTCTCCTTCACGAAGCAAATTGCGGAGGGGAAACCGATTACCGTCTACAACGAAGGCAAAATGATGCGCGATTTCACTTACGTCGACGACATCGTCGAAGGCATCGCCCGGCTGCTGGATAAACCGCCGGTCGCGAATGAGGGGTGGGACCGGACGAACCCGGATCCGAGCACGAGCTATGCGCCATACGTCGTTTACAATATCGGCAACAATCAGCCGGTGGAGCTGATGAGGTTCATTCGCACGATCGAGGATTGCCTCGGCAAACAAGCGATCATCGACTACAAACCGATGCAGCCGGGCGACGTGCAGGCCACGTACGCGAATATCGACGAGCTGCAGCGTGCGGTCGGGTTCCGCCCGTCCACGACGATCGAGGAGGGCATCCGCAAGTTCACCGACTGGTACAAAAGCTATTACGGGGAGGAGCAGCAATGAACAAAATCGCTCATATCTGTACATCGAGCATCAGCCACAAAATATTGGCCGACAAGCTCGCCGTCCTGCAAAACGCCGGGCACGACGTGACCTTGATCGCGTCGCCCGAGGGCTATGATGAACAGTATATGAGATCGTACCGCTTCAAGCTGGCTTTTGTGCCGATGAACCGGAAAATCCACCTGCTGGATGACGTGCGCTCCATCCTGCGCATGCGCAAGCTGCTGAAGCGGGAGCGGTTCGACATCGTCCATACGCATACGGCGAAAGCCGGACTCATCGGACGGATTGCCGCACGGCTCGCAGGCGTTCCGGTTGTGGTGCATACGAGTCACGGCTTGCCCTTCTACGAGGGACAGCCGAAGCTGACGCATACCATCTACCGGAGCTTGGAGCGGTTCGGGGCTTGGTTCAGCCATGCGCTCGCTTCGCAGAACGAGGAGGATGTCCGCCAGCTTGAGCAGCTTGCGCCGGGCAAGAAGGTGTATTACGAAGGCAACGGCGTCGACTTGGAGAGGCTCGATGCCGTCCGCAGCTTGACGGGGCCGAAGGAGCTTGCCGAGCTGCGCCGGCAGCTCGGTATCGCGGAAGGAGTGAAGGTCATCCTTGTGGCGGCGCGGTTCGAGCCGGTGAAGGATCACGCCTTCCTGCTGGAAGGAATAAAGCTGCTGAAGGAGCGCGGGCAGACGGATTTTGTATGTCTGCTGGCGGGCAAAGGGCCGCTGGAGGCGGAAATCCGGCATCGCATCGCGACGCTTGGCCTTGAGCAGGAAGTTCGGATCATCGGACACCAGTCGAACATCTATCCGTTCATCGCCATGGCTGAGCTCGTCGCGTTGACGTCGGAGAAGGAGGGCATCCCTCGGGTGCTCATGGAAGCGATGGCGTTCGGCAAGCCGGTCGTCGCGAGCGACGTGCTTGGCACGCGGGAGCTTGTCGGGCACGAAGGGACCGGCCTGCTCGTGCCGTACAAGGCGACGGAGGAGCTGGCCTCGGCGCTTGCGCGGCTGCTCGGCGATGAAGCGCTCCGCAGCCGCTTCGGCACAGCCGGTCGGGAGGCGATCGAAGCTTGCTTCACGGAGCAAGCGGTCGTCCGCAGGCTGGAGCGGATGTATGCGGAACTGGCCGAAGGCCGAGAGGGGGCGCGGAAGCGCACATTGCGGTGGATCAACCGGTTCGTCAAGCGAACGGTGGATCTGGCTGCCACTATTCCGGCGCTTGTGCTGCTGTCGCCGTTGCTGGCCGTCGTTGCGCTGCTTGTCCGGGTGAAGCTCGGTGCGCCGGTGCTATTCAAGCAGCAGCGCCCGGGGCTGCACGGCAAGACGTTCCACGTCTACAAGTTCCGGACGATGACCGATCGCCGGGGGGCGGACGGCGCTCTGCTGCCCGATGCGCAACGGCTGACGGCGTTCGGCAAGCTGCTGCGCAAGCTGAGCTTGGATGAAATCCCGCAGCTGTTCAACGTGGTGCGGGGCGATATGAGCCTCGTCGGACCGAGGCCGCTGCTGATGGAATATTTGCCGCTCTATACCGAGGAGCAGGCAAGGCGGCACGACGTAAGGCCGGGCATTACGGGCTGGGCGCAGGTGAACGGCCGCAACGCCATTTCGTGGGAGCAAAAATTCGCGCTTGACGTATGGTATGTCGAAAGGCAGTCGCTATGGCTCGATATGAAAATATTGCTGCTTACCGTCGTTAAAGTGTTTCGTCGGGAAGGCATCTCGCAAGAGGGGCATGTGACGACAAGCAAATTTGCGGGCAGCGGCGACGCAAGGTTTACGGGCGGCGAAAACGCCAGAGGTTACCTATGAAAAAGCTGATGATCGTTGGCGCAGGCGGCCATGGCAAGGTCGTGCTGGATGTCGCCCGCGCGCAAGGCGCTTATATGCCGGTTGCCGTTGCCGACGACAGGTGGTCGCACCCCGAGCAGAAGGGCGCGCTGTGGTATGGTCCCCTGGCCTGGGGGCGTCGTCTGCTGCAGGAGGACGAATCCATGGAGGCGGTCATCGCGATCGGCGACAACCGTACGCGTCGGCTCGTCGCCGAGAAGCTCGGACTGGCAGAGGAGCGGTATGCCGTGCTCGTCCATCCCCAAGCGGTACTCGGCAGCTATGTAACGTTGGGGAAGGGCACCGTCGTACAGCCGGGGGCGATCGTCAACTACGGCGCCCGCGTCGGCAGCCATTGCATCGTGAACACGGGAGCGATCGTCGAGCATGATTGCCGCATCGGATCGTTCGCCCACTTATCGCCGGGAACCGCGATCGCGGGTAATGTCACGATCGGCGAGGGAACGCATGTCGGAATCGGCGCCAACATTATTCAAGGCATCGAGATCGGGGCGTGGAGCACGATCGGCGCCGGCGCGGTGGTCATCCGGCCGATTCCCGGCGGATGTACGGCGATCGGCATTCCCGCCAGACCGGTTGCTTTGCGCAATGCGCCCGCGTCGGTCGTTCCGTTGATCGCTGATGCTGAATAGCCGAAACGGCCTGACGAAGTGTATTCACAAATAAACGACCGGTTCAACCGGATCAACGAATTGGAGGGAGTTCAGCATGTCCGTTCATCAACGCATTTTTTTGTCTCCCCCTCATCTGGGGGACGAGGAAGCTAAATTTGTGGGTGAGGCGTTTGCCTCGAATTGGATCGCCCCGCTCGGTCCCAACGTGGACGCCTTCGAGCAGGAGACGGCCCAGCGCGTCGGGACGCGTGGAGCGCTCGCTTTAAGCTCGGGAACGGCCGGCCTGCATTTGGCGCTGCGACTGCTCGGCGTAGGTCCGGGAGATCGCGTATTCTGCTCCAGCCTGACGTTCGTTGCCAGCGTCAATCCGATCGTTTACCAGCGCGCGACGCCGATCTTCATCGACGCCGATCCGGCGACCTGGAACATGTCGCCGGCAGCGCTGGAACGGGCGCTGAACGCCGCTTACCGGGAGCGGAAGCTGCCGAAGGCGGTCATCATCGTGAACTTGTACGGCCAAAGCGCCGATATGTTTCCGCTGCTGGAGCTGTGCAACCGTTACGACATCCCCGTCATCGAGGATGCGGCGGAATCGCTTGGCGCTACGTACCGTGGACAAGCGAGCGGCACATTCGGCAAATTCGGCGTATATTCGTTTAACGGCAACAAAATCATTACGACGTCCGGCGGCGGCATGCTCGTCTCGAACGACGTCGCCGCCCTGGAGAAGGCCCGGTATTGGGCGACGCAAGCAAGAGATCCGGAGCTCCATTACGAGCATAGCGAGATCGGCTACAACTACCGGATGAGCAATGTTCTGGCCGGCATCGGCCGGGGGCAGCTGCAGAAGCTCGATGCCCGCGTCGAAGCGCGGCGTGCCGTGTTCGAGCGGTACCGTGCCGAGCTCGGTTCGATCCCCGGCGTCACCTTTATGCCGGAAGCGCCTTTCGGCAGGGCGACCCGCTGGCTGACGGCGCTCACGATCGACCCGCGCAAGGCGAAATTATCGTCGACCTGCATCATCAAGGCGCTCGCCGACGTGAATATCGAGTCCCGGCCCGTCTGGAAGCCGATGCATCTGCAGCCATTGTACCGTCGATGCCTGTATTACCCGCATCAAGGCCGAAAGAGCGTCTCGGACGGGCTGTTCACGCAAGGCATCTGCTTGCCGTCCGGCTCCAGCTTGACCGAAGAAGATCAGAATCGGGTCATCGATTGCATCCAAACCTTATTGTCCAAAGGAGGCTCCACCTATGAAAGTGCGTAAAGCGATTATTCCGGCCGCCGGTCTCGGAACCCGGTTTTTGCCTGCCACGAAGGCGCAGCCGAAGGAAATGCTGCCGATCGTCGACAAACCGACGATCCAATACATTATCGAAGAAGCGATCGCCTCCGGCATCGAAGATATTCTGATCATTAGCGGTCGTGGAAAACGGGCCATCGAGGACCATTTCGACAAATCGATCGAGCTGGAGGAGACACTCGACAAGAAAGGTAAGAAAAAGGAGCTGGAGCAAATCCGGGCGATTTCCGACATGGCGAACATTCACTACATTCGCCAGAAGGAGCCGAAAGGGCTCGGCCATGCGATCTGGTGCGCACGCAGCTTCGTCGGCGACGAGCCGTTCGCGGTGCTGCTCGGCGACGATATCGTACAATCGCAGGAGCCGTGCCTGAACCAGCTCATTCGCGTTTTCGACCGGTACTCGTCATCGGTTGTCGGCGTGCAGCGGGTCAGCGACGAGGACGTGCCGAAATACGGCATTATCGCGCCTCGCGGTTCGTCGATCGAGCCGGACGTCTTCTTCCTGGAGACACTCGTGGAGAAGCCTTCCCGCAAAGCGGCCCCGTCGAATTACGCCATCATGGGACGGTACGTATTGACGCCGGACATTTTCGACATTCTCGAAAATCAGGCGCCGGGCGCAGGCGGCGAAATCCAACTGACGGACGCGATCAAGCGGCTGAACGATCAGAAGACGGTGCTCGCGTACAATTTTCACGGCATTCGTTACGATGTGGGCGACAAGTTCGGTTTTATTAAAGCGACGATGGATTTCGCCTTGCAGCGCGACGATCTGAAGCAAGACGTGCTCGCTTATATTCAAGCGGTTTACGAGCAGCATTCCCCAATCTATAACAAGGTGGCGAATTGATCCAATGAAAAAAATTACGGTCATTGGCAGCGGGTATGTCGGTTTAGTATCGGGCGCTTGTTTTGCGGAAATCGGAAATCGGGTCATTTGCTGCGACGTGGACCCGGCTAAAATCAGCATGCTGCAGCGGGGCGAGGTTCCGATTTACGAGCCTGGGCTGCAGGAGCTGATTCAGCAAAACGCGGATGCGGAGCGCATATTCTTCACGACGGAAATCGGCGGGGCGATCGAGGCGTCGGACATTATTTACATCGCCGTCGGCACGCCGATGGCGGATAACGGCGAAGCGGATTTGCGCTACGTGCGTGAAGTGGCGAAGACGATCGGCCAGCATTTGAACGGGTACAAAATCATTGTCAACAAAAGCACGGTACCCGTCGGAACGGGAGAGCTTGTCCGCAAAATCGTCAAGGAGAACCGCATCAACCGCCGGATCGACTTCGACGTCGTCTCCAATCCGGAGTTTTTGCGCGAGGGATCGGCATTGTCGGATTGCATGAATATGGATCGTGCCGTGATCGGCGCAACGAGCGACAAAGCGGCGAAAATCATCGCCGAGCTGCACGCGCCGTTCCGGACGCGGATTTTTACGACGAGCCTCGAAAGCGCGGAAATGATCAAATATGCGGCGAACGCCTTCCTCGCGACGAAAATTTCGTTTATTAACGCGATCGCGAATATTTGCGAGCAGACCGGCGCCGACGTTACCCATGTTGCGGAAGGGATGGGGCTCGACAGCCGGATCGGCAGCAAGTTTTTGCAAGCGGGACTTGGCTACGGCGGGTCGTGCTTCCCGAAAGATACGTTCGCGCTGACGCATATCGCCGAGCAGGCGGGTTACGATTTTGCGCTGCTGAAATCGGTTATCGCCACGAACGACCGCCAGCGCCTGATCGTGCTGGACAAGCTGAAGGAGGCGCTCGGCAGCTTGCAGGATAAACAAATTGCGGTGCTCGGCTTGGCGTTTAAGCCGAATACCGACGATATGCGCTACGCGCCATCGTTAACGATCGTGCCGGAGCTGTTGAAACAGGGAGCGACCGTTCGCGCATACGATCCGATTGCCGCAGAAGCGGCGAAGAAGCAGCTGCCGGAGTCGGTGCAGTATGAGGATTCGATCGAAGAAGCTCTTGCGGGTTGCGATGCTTGCCTGATTCTGACCGAATGGAACGAAATCGTGCAGATGGATTTGGCGAAGACCCGGCGTTTGCTGCGCCAGCCAATCGTGGTGGACGGCCGCAATTGCTTCTCGCTGCAAGAGATGAACAAATACGGGTTCCTGTATCACTCCATCGGGAGAGCGCCTTTGCGGATGGCGAGGGGGGAGCTGCATTCGGCCAATTTTTAAACATCCGGTGGTCGGCGGCTTGATTCGATTCGGACCGGTCCTGGCATGGACGGCGCTTATCTTTGTGTTTTCTTCGCAAACCTATGCCGCTCAAAGCATTCAACCGGTGCTGCACCGCTATTGGTCCGCAGATAGCCTGCGAAGCCTCGTGCCCGACGTGACCGTGCATTATGACAAGGCCGTCGTCGTCGCGCATGAGGCGCCTTACCGGTTCGCCGAATTTCTCTTTCGCAAATCCGCCCATCTGTTCGTTTATGCGGTGCTCGCGATTCTCGCATGTGCGGCGCTTCGTGCAAGCAAGCTTTGGCGTCCGGGAGTTATACGCAGTGCGGTGCTGGCCGTGGGATATTGTTTTGCAATTGCTAGTCTTGATGAATGGAACCAGGCTCGATTCGCGCAGCGGACAAGCACATTCTACGATGTGCTGCTGGATACGGCGGGCGGCATCATGGGGGTTATTGCCGTGATTGCCGTTGCTCGTCTCGTTGTCCGCAGAGCCGGGACAATGTCAAGAGGAAAGGAGAGCGGATCATGTCGAGACGCTGGAAAAAAATAATGATGTGGGCGGGCTCCATTGCGGTGGTATTGGTTGTCGCCGCCTATTTTGCATTGAATTACGTAACGGACAAGATATTGAACGCAATGGTACCGCAAGCTGATGAACTGCTGGAGCGAATTGAGGCAGGTTCGTCCCCGAAGGAGGTGATGAATAAGGAGACTCCTTCGTCGAATAAAGGCCAGGCGGGCAAGTCGACTGGGCAAACGGGAAAGGGCGGCGGCGCCGAATCGAAAGGCGGCGGGCAGCAAGAGAAAGGACCGGGCGACAAGGCCGCACAGTCGGGAAGCGGTGCAAATCAGCCGGATGGCAATGCAACACAGCCAGGAAGCGATGCAGCGCAGGAGAGCGAAGACGAAGGTTCCGGACAAACGAATGGGGAAGCCCCTTTTCAGTCGTCCGGGTACCATGCGGAAATTTCGGTCGATCAAGCGAAGAACGTCAAGGAAGGCATTTCGCTGTCCGAGAAGCTGACCGTCACGTCGATTTTGCTCAAAAGGCTATCTGCCGACGACATCCAATTGTTCAGCGACATGTTCAGCGGCGGCTTGACGGTGGAGGAGAAGAAAAAGGCCAAAAAACTGATTTTGGACAAGCTCAGCGAAGAAGAATACGACGAATTGATTGCCATTGCCAGCAAATACGGGCTGAGTAAAGGAAAGCGGTACAAGGATTCGCTGGAAGAAAGCAAATAAATTCCTTTCACGAGGAATGGTGAAACGAGGGAGATCTATGAAACGGAAAAAATTGCGCACGACAAGCATGATGCTTGCCGCTGCGGTGGCGTTGAGCCTGCTCGGGCCAATCGGTCCTAGCGGCCATGCCGCAGCTGCCGCGAATACGGCAAAAGCAGAAACGGAGAAGGCTGTGTCCTCTTCGCAATCAATCGATTTGGACGGCCTGTTCGACTCTATCTTTGGTATGTTGGTTGCACCTTCGATCAACGGCAAGGATAACGGCAAGGACAACGGCAAGGACAACGGCAAGGACAACGGCAAGGACAACGGCAAGGACAACGGCAAGGACAACGGCAAGGACAACGGCAAGGACAATGGCAAGGACAACGGCAAGGACAATGGCAAGGACAACGGCAAGGACAACGGCAAGGACAATGGCAAGGACAACGGCAAGGATAACGGCAAGGGCAACGGCAATGGCAACGGCAACGGCAATGGTAACGGTAACGGTAATGGTAATGGTAATGGTAACGGTAATGGCAACGGCAACGGCAACGGCAATGGTAACGGTAACGGTAATGGTAACGGTAATGGCAACGGCAATGGCAATGGCAATGGTAACGGCGGCAACAAGGAAAAAGAAAGAGACCGGATTATTAATGAGACGACGCAGAAGTTGGTTCAACTGCGCAACAGCTGCCAAATGGATTTAATTAACCTTGCGGTTCAGTTTAAATCGGCAAAAACGACGCATCAAAAAACGGAGCTTTATGCTGCTGGACAAGCCAAGCTATCGCAATGCGAGTCGTCATTCACGGAAATTATCAATTCGGCGGCAGATCAGCTGAAATCGATCAAAATGAGCAGCGATATTATTTCCAGATATGTGGAGGAATACAATCGGGAACGGGACAGAGGTCAAAATATTCTATTTAACATTATAAAGTAACCCTTTCAGCAAAAAACCGGCAGGCGCGTAGAGCGACACTGCCGGTTTTTTGCATAAAATTGAAACACCGTCTAATGGGTAGCCCCTTCGGCGGTGACGATATCGGCCGAATATTCGAAAATGGTCAACGCGGCGATTTGCAGGGCACGTACAACGGTTTCTAGGCTCATGCTCGGCGATCCCGGGTGCTGAGCGGCTTGCTCCGGCATATATGGAATATGGATAAAGCCGCCGCGCATCGAAGGATATTCGGTCGCAATCAAATGAGCCAGTCCGTAGAACAGATGATTGCATACATACGTCCCGGCCGTTTGGGATACGGACGCGGGGATGCCGTTTTCGCGCAGCCGGGCGACGATCGCTTTGATCGGCAAGCTCGACCAATAAGCGGCCGGACCGCCGGGCACGATCGGTTCGTCGATCGGCTGCCGCCCCGCGTTATCCGGGATGCGGGCATCGTCGACATTGATGGCGACCCGCTCGACGGATATGTCGGCTCTACCGCCCGCTTGCCCGACGCTGATGACGGCATCGGGCCGAAGCTCGCGAATTCGATCGCGCAGCCGTTCGACCGATACCCCGAACTCGACGGGTAGCTGCTGCACATCGAGCTGTACTCCCTCGACCGGTACCGTCTGAAGCCGGCTGACCGCTTCCCAGGCCGGATTCACCGACTCGCCGCCGAAAGGTTCGAAGCCCGTTACCAATACTTTTATTCGGTGCATATTCATGATTCCGCAATCCCCCGCCATTCCTAAGCTAAACAGGCGTCCCGCGCCGGGAATCCCCGTGCGTGCCGCCTGTTTTTCAAGTCAAGATCCATGAAGCCGGTGTCCCCAGAGCACATTCATTCTTCCGTGAAAGAATGGATCACCAAGAAGAGGAAAGTCCGGCTCCCCGACTTAGCCGAACGTAATTTCTTTTACTTTTTCCCGATCCAGTCGTTTGATCACTTCGGTGATCAGCTTCACCGCATTTTCGAAATCGTCGCGATGGAGAATCGCGGCATGCGTATGAATGTAGCGCGTCGCAACCGAAATGGCGAGCGAAGGTACGCCGCCGGCCGTCACGTGAATCGCGCCCGCGTCGGTGCCGCCCCCAGCCACGTAATCGAATTGATAAGGAATGCCCAGCTCTTCGGCCGTATCGGTAATAAAGTTGCGCAAACGGCGATGCGAAATCATCGATCCGTCGTAAACGAGAATTTGCGGCCCTTTGCCCATTTTGGCCAAAGCTTCCTTCTCGCTCACGCCCGGCGTATCTCCTGCGATCCCTACGTCAACCGAGAAACCGATATCCGGCTGAATCGTATTCGACGCCGTTTTCGCGCCGCGGAGGCCAACTTCCTCTTGAACGGTGCCGACGCCGTAAACGGTATTCGGATGATCGACGCCTTGCAGCCCCTTCAGCACGTCAATCGCAATGGCGCAGCCGATCCGGTTGTCCCATGCTTTGGCCATCAGGAACTTTTCGTTTTTCATGACGGTAAATTCGCAAACCGGCACGACGGAATCGCCTGGACGAACGCCGAATTCCATCGCTTCCTCTTTGCTCGTTGCGCCGATATCGATGAACATGTCTTTTTTGTCGACCGGATTTTTGCGGGCTTCCGCCGACAAAATGTGCGGCGGCTTCGAGCCGATTACGCCGGGAATATTCCCGGTACGCGTCATGACGGTGACCCGCTGCGCCAGCATCACTTGCTCCCACCAGCCGCCGAGCGGTTGGAAGTATAGAAAACCTTTGTCGTCGATGCGCGTCACCATGAATCCGATTTCATCCAGATGTCCGGCGACCATAATTTTGGGGCCGTCAGCTACGGTGCCCGTTTTTTTGGCGATCAAGCTGCCAAGATGATCGGTAGTTACTTCGTCGGCGTACGGAGCAATATGCTCCCGCATAACGTCGCGTACTTCGTCCTCATGACCGGGTACGCCGTTAGCGTCGGTCAGAGCTTTTAACATTTGCAAGGTAGAGTCCAAGGAATTTCCTCCTCCATCTTAATTGACCACCATTCTATTATATGAGAGTTCGGAAAAATCTACAATTTAAAATGCAATATTGTATAACGGGTGAACAATGAAACAATTTTTATGTACACAAGTGTTCAATATTGTGTATAATGACTGTATAAACAACAAGCAGTCGGTATACAGAAATGAACATATGTGCTTTCCGATTGTACATGCATAGGAGTTGAACTGCGATGGAAGCTATGATGCGCAATCTTTTCCAATCGATGGCCAAAAGCAGATCGGCGAACCGGCTCGCCAAAAAATACGGTCTCCGCTTTGGCGCGAGCCGATTTGTCGCCGGCGAAACGATCGCCAAGGCGATCGAAGCGGTCCGGGTGCTGAACCGGGAAGGCCGAATGGCCACACTCGACCATCTGGGCGAATTCGTATTCACGGAAGCCGAGGCGAAAGAATCGACGGAAATGTGCTTGCAAACGTTGGATGCGATTGCAGCGGCGGGCGTGCAGTCGAACCTGTCGCTCAAAATGACGTCGCTTGGCCTCGATATTAGCCGGGAGCTGTGCATGCGCAATATGCGCTGCATTCTGGAGCGGGCGAAGCGGTACGGCAATTTTGTCCGCATCGATATGGAAGACTTCGGCCATTGCCAAATGTCGCTCGACATTTACCGGGAGCTTCGCCAAGAGTACGATAAAGTCGGCATCGTCATTCAAGCGTACCTATACCGCTCCGAACAGGATGTCCGTGATTTGGGATCCCAGTATGATGCGAACCTGAGGCTGGTGAAGGGCGCTTACAAAGAGCCGGAGTCGGTTGCTTTTCCGAACAAAAAGGATGTCGACGGCAATTTCTTGAATCTCCTTAAGCTTCACTTATCCGGCGGCCATTATACGGCAATCGCTACGCACGACGAAGCGGTCATTAACGAAATCATCGGCTACATTGGCGAGAACAACATTTCTCGCGAGCAGTTCGAATTCCAAATGCTCTATGGCATCTGCGTCGACCTGCAGAAGAAGCTGGTTAACGAAGGTTACCGCGTTCGCGTCTATGTTCCTTACGGCATCGATTGGTTCGGTTATTTCATGCGTCGTCTGGCGGAGCGTCCTGCCAATGTCTGGTTTGTCCTAAAAAATATGTTCAAGTAAGAAACAAGACGTATAAAAATATTTTACAAGTTGAAGGGAGCTTACTTACGATGACCCAATCTCAAAAAAGCTTTGCCGCACCGACTCCATTCCGCAACGAACCATTCGTCAACTTCGCGCTGGAGGATCAAAAACAAGCGATGCTCGCCGCGCTGGCCAAAGTGAAAAGCGAAATCGGCGGCGATATCCCGCTCGTGATCGATGGCGAACAGATCCATACGGAAGACCGCATCGTATCGATCAACCCCGGCGATCTTGATCATGTGATAGGCCGCGTCAGCAAAGCGACGCAAAGCCATGCCGAGCAAGCGATGCAAGCCGCGGCCTCCGGCTTCGAGACATGGAAGCGCGTTCCGGCAGCCGAGCGGGCGTCGTATTTGTTCCGCGCGGCCGAGCTGATGCGTGAGCGGAAGCATGAGTTCTCCGCGCTGATGGTATACGAAGCGGGCAAAAACTGGGCGGAGGCCGATGCCGATACGGCGGAAGCGATCGACTTCATGGAGTATTACGCGCGTGAAATGCTGCGCCTAAGCGAAACTTCGATCCGTCAGCCGCTTGTCAAAATCGACGGCGAGGACAATCACTTGACCTATATCCCGCTTGGCGTAGGCGTTGTGATTCCGCCTTGGAACTTCCCGCTGGCGATTTGCGTCGGTATGGCGACGGCGGCGATCGTGAGCGGCAATACGGTTGTGCTGAAGCCGGCATCGACGACGCCGGTCATCGCCTATAAGTTCGTTCAATTGATGGAGGAGATCGGCCTGCCCGCAGGCGTGCTGAACTTCGTGCCGGGCAGCGGGGCCGAAATCGGCGATTATTTGACGAAGCATCCGAAAACGCGGTTTGTCAGCTTCACCGGCTCCAAGGAAGTCGGCCTGCACATCAACGAACTGGCGGCCAAGACGGCACAGGGGCAAATCTGGATGAAGCGGATCGTCGCCGAGATGGGCGGCAAAGACGGCATCGTCGTTGACGAAACGGCCGATATCGACGCAGCCGCGCAAGCGATCGTCGCTTCGGCGTTCGGCTTCCAAGGCCAGAAATGCTCGGCGGGCTCCCGCGCGATCATCGTCGAAGACGTCTATGAGCAAATCGTCGCCAAAGTCGGCGAATTGACGAAGCAATTGCAGGTCGGATTGCCGGAGATGAACTATGCCGTCGGGCCGGTTATCGACAAAGGCTCCTATGAAAAAATTCTCCGTTATATCGAAATCGGCCATGAAGAGGGCTATCTTGTTGCAGGCGGGGGCAAAGCGGAAGGGAACGGCTATTACATTCAGCCGACCGTATTCGCCGACGTGAACGGCAAAGCGCGCATCATGCAAGAGGAGATTTTCGGACCGGTGCTGGCGCTAGCCAAGGCCAAAGACTGGCGCGAAGCGATCGAGATGTACAACGATACGGAATTCGGCTTGACCGGCTCGTTCTTCTCCAAGGACGAGGAGCGCATTGCCGAAGCGCTGGAAACGATGCATTGCGGCAACCTGTATATTAACCGCAAATGTACGGGAGCGCTCGTAGGCGTCCATCCGTTCGGCGGCTTCAATATGTCGGGCACGGATTCGAAAGCGGGCGGGCATGATTATTTGCTGCTGTTCACGCAAGCAAAATTGACTTCGCGCAAGCTGTAAGGCAACAGAAACGGTGTAGAAGCAGAGCATAGAAGCAGTGCAAATAGAAGTGAATCAGTTCCACGAAGCTGCTCCATACAATGTACATGCAAAAAAGACCGGTAACGCGGGGATCGATTCGATCGCCCGCTACCGGTCTTTTCGTTGCCCACAAAAATATGGTAGAGGTAAGAAAGGGATTTCTGAAATTCAGCTATTATTTGCTGAATTTATGGAACAAACGAAGCGTTCGAGTGGTATTCAGAAATTAATTTCTGCTTTTAGCCAAAAATTTCTGAATTTCAGCCAATTTTTTCTGAATACAGACCTGGCCTTACTTATCGCTGCGTTCTCCGGTAGGGAAGGAAGTTCTGGATCAGCTGGCGCATGAAAGCGTCCATCGTAGCGCTCAAATACGCGTCCTTCCGGTAGACGATGCCGATCGTCTGTTGCGGCGTCGGATTCACGATGCGCAGGAAGCGGACGCGGCTCGTGTCGGCTTGCTTGGCGAAGGAACCGGGCAGCACGGCGGCGCCGAGTCCGAGGCTGCTCATATGGAGCAGCGAGTCAAGGGTCGACATCTCGACCGTAGGCTTCGGCAGGAACCCGGCTTCACGGCAATACCGGTCGATCATTTGGCGGACATGGAACTTGCGTGGGAGCAGCACAAGCGGCACTTCTTGAAGAAGCCCAAGCTCCACCTGCGGCGCCGAGGCAAAAGGGTGATCCACCGAAACGACAAGACGCAGCTCCTCCTCGAACAAAGGGATGCTCTCCAGCTGCTCGTCGTGCAAAGGCAAGAAAACAACGCCGATGTCGAGCTGATTATGCAGCAGCCGGTCCTTCGTCTCCTCTGTCGCCAGCTCCAGCACCGACATTTCGATGCCGGGATAACGCTGGTGGAACGCGATGACGGAGGCGGTCAGCAGATGATTGCCCGAGCAGCCGATCCTGAGGCTGCCGCGCTGAATGCCCTGAAGCTCCGAGATGGCCGTCGTTGCTTGATCCAGCTCGTGGAAGATCCGGCGGCTATGGTGGAGCAGCAGCTGCCCCGCTTCGGTGATGTGCGTTTTTTTGCCGATCCGGCGGAACAGCGGCGATCCGATTCGTTCTTCCAAGACGCGGATTTGCTGGCTCAACGTCGGTTGGCTGATGCCGAGCCTTTCGGCGGCTTTCGTGAAATGAAGCTCCTCGCACACGGCGATAAAATATTCCAGCAACCGATGCTCCAATCCGATCGCCCCCTTTATACGATGCCCCGGTCCGGCGCTCACCCGTTTATCCTTTCCATTGACATTTCGACCATAGATGTTGACAATAATTATAATAGTTATCATTGTATTGATCAATCAACAGACTCTATCTATAGTAAAAGTATCAGAAGAACCAAAAGGAGGAAGTACAGATGAGCAACAACATCAATATCATTCGTTCGGAATCGCCCAAAGCAAAGCCGGACGAGAACAATCTCGGATTCGGCAAATATTACACGGATCATATGCTCGTGATCGAATATTCGAGAGAACGCGGCTGGCACGACGCAACGATTCAGCCTTATGCGCCGATCGTGCTTGATCCGGCGGCGATGGTACTTCACTACGGCCAAACGATTTTCGAAGGGTTGAAAGCGTTTCGCACAAAGGAAAACGACATCATCCTGTTCCGTCCGGACAAAAATATGGAGCGGATGAACCGTTCGACCGACCGATTGGAAATGCCGCAGGTGGACGAGGAATTCGTCGTCGAGGCGATCAAAGCGCTTGTTGAAGTGGAGCGCGACTGGGTTCCTTCCGCGGAGGGAACATCGCTGTACATTCGTCCGTTCATCATTGCAACGGAGCCTTGCGTCGGGGTGCGGCCTTCCGATTATTACAAGCTGATCGTCATTTTGTCGCCGGTTGGAGCTTATTACGCCGACGGCTTAAAGCCGGTCAAGATCAACGTGGAGTCGAAGTATGTCCGCGCCGTGCGCGGCGGTATGGGGGATGCGAAAACCGCAGGCAACTATGCGGCCAGCCTGAAAGCACAAGCGGAGGCCAAAGAACAAGGGTATGCCCAAGTGCTGTGGCTCGACGGGGTTGAGCAGAAGTATGTCGAAGAAGTCGGCAGCATGAACGTCTTTTTCAAGATGGACGGCGAGGTTGTGACGCCGGAGCTGAACGGCAGCATTTTGCAAGGGGTAACTCGTGATTCGGTGATCCAGCTGTTGAAGCATTGGAACGTTCCTGTCGTCGAGCGGAGAGTATCCATCGAAGAAATCGAAGCGGCGCACGCCGAAGGCAAGCTGGAAGAAGTGTTCGGCACGGGCACCGCGGCGGTCGTATCGCCGGTCGGCGAATTGAACTGGAAGTCGCCGCTTACGATCAACGGAGGCAAAATCGGTGATTTGACGCAGCGTCTTTATGACACGTTGACAGGGATTCAAACAGGCAAGCTGGCCGATCCTTTCGGCTGGACGGTACGGCTCAAGCGGGATTTGACGATTTCGAACAAATAGTATTCTTCTATTGAATTTTGCTTTGATATTTCGCGGCGAATCCTGTACATTCTATAGAAGCAGGTTAATCACTTCATAGAAAGAAAGAGATGGATGTCGTGAAGTATCATGTATCTCCTGCACCGCAAAAATATTTGGTGCTAGGATTCGCAATTATTATAATCATCGGTGCGTTTTTGCTATCTTTGCCGATTTCATCGAAATCCGGCATAGGGCTTAAGTTTATCGACGCTTTATTCACGGCAGCCTCGGCCACTTGTGTGACGGGGCTTGTTGTCGTTGATACGGGCACCCAGTTCACGCTGTTCGGGCAGATCGTCATGCTCGTTATGGTCCAGCTCGGAGGGCTTGGTTTCATGACGATGACGACGTGGTTCGCCGTCATGCTGCGGAAGCGGGTTACGCTGCGGGACAGGCTTATCCTGAAAGAGTCGATGAATCAGTCTTCGCTGGAAGGGCTCGTCCGGCTCGTACGCAAAGTCATTTTGTATTCCATGGGGATCGAATTTGCAGCAGCCGTCTTTTTCGCCATTCGCTGGTCCTACGAAATGCCTGCGGGCAAAGCAATCTATTTCGGCATCTTCCATGCCGTATCCATTTTTAATAATGCCGGCTTCGATTTATTCGGCGGACTCACGCCCTATGTGGACGATTACATGATTAATGCGGTGTCGATCGTACTCATTATTTTGGGCGGGATCGGTTTTATCGTCATGTCCGACATTATCGAATATCCGAAGACGCGCAGGTTGTCGCTGCACAGCAAAGTGGTGCTTTATGCATCGGGCGTACTTGTCGCCCTGGGTGCCGTCGTCATCTTTATATTCGAGTTCACGAACATGCGGACGATGGGGATGCTCGATTTGGAGCATAAAATTCTTGCCTCGTTCTTTCAATCGACAAGCCTTCGTTCATCCGGGACGAGTACCGTCGATATATCGCAGCTGCGGCAGGCGACGCAATTTTTCATGATCATCCTGATGTTCATCGGAGCGGCGCCGGGGTCAACCGGAGGCGGGATCAAAATCACGACGTTTGTCATCCTGCTGGGTGCCGTCATCACGATGATTCGCGGCCGCGAGGACGTCGTTTTATTCCGCAACCGTCTCGCCAAGGAGCAGACGTATAAGGCGGTTACGGTAACGATGATCGGGCTGTTTCTACTCGTTGCGTCGGTGCTCGTGCTTTGCATGATCGAAAGCAAGCCGTTTCTGGCGATCATGTTCGAGGCTGCGTCGGCTTTCGGCACGGTGGGTATGAGCATGGGGATTACGGCCGATTTGACGGTGGCGGGCAAAATATTCATTATTCTGATGATGTTCGCGGGGAGGCTCGGGCCTGTGACGCTCGCGTATGCGATCCAGATGAAGCCGGAGAAACAGCTGTACCGTTATCCGGAGGGCAAGATCATTATCGGCTAGCTCCGAAATGATAAAAACCGTTGTGAAACTGACGCGAGTCGGTTTTCCAACGGTTTTTTTCGTAGAGCACGGATGGTTTGTCTCGGTGTGCGGGTTATCCGAGCCCCAGTTCCTTCATCTTGTTGTACAGCGTGCCCCGCGAGATGCCCAGAAGCTTGGCGGCGGCGCTTTTGTTGCCATAGGTTTTGGCGAGCGCCTCCTCGATCAAAGCCGCTTCCTGCTGAGCGGATCCGCGTGCATGAAGCAGCGTTTCGGCGGCGAAGGACTCGATGCCGGTAACCTTATCTTCCGGGGTGATGTCCGCGGGCAGGTCGTCCAGCGTGACGATGCCGTTATCGTGCAGCAGCACGAGCCGTTCCGCGATTTGCTGAAGCTCGCGCAGGTTGCCGGGCCATTCGTAATTGAACAACGCCGTCATCACGGGCGTCGTCAGCTTCGGCAGCGGCTTCTGGTACTTCGCGCTGAATTCGCGCAGGAACACCGTCATCAGCCCCGGGATGTCGGTTGTCCGCTCGCGCAGCGGCGGGATGCCGATCTGGGCGACGTGAAGCTTGTAGTACAGCGCATTGTGGAACCGTCCGTCCTTCCACTTGTCGTACAGCGCCGCCGTCGCGGAGGCGACGATTCGCGTGTCTGCGGCTGTCGGCTGATTCGCCCCGACGCGCTGCAGCTGCCCCTCCTCGATATACTGGAACAGCTTCAGCTGCAGCTCCGGCGGCATCTCGTCGATGTCCTCGATCAGTAGCGTCCCGCCGTCGGCCGCTTCCAGCCGGCCTGGCTTGCCGCTATGATCGGCGCCGGAGAACGCGCCGCCCTGGTAGCCGAACAGTTCGCTTTCAAGCGCGCCGGCCGGGTATGCGGCGCAGTTCAGCGTCAGCAGCGGGCCGTCCTTACGCTTGCTCGATTCGTGGATGAGCCGGGTGATCATTTCCGTCTCCGACCCCGGCTCACCGATGAGCAGCACCGGACTATCCGTCGGCGCCACCTTGCGCGCAAGCCGTATCGCTTGCTGGAGCCCGACCCCGGCCGCCTCAAGCACCGATTCCGCGAGCCGTTCCTGCTCGAGCCAGAGCGGCGCCGCGTATAGCTCTTCGTTCAGGCGAACGATTCGCGTAATGTCGTGCTCCGTCGCGACGCCGCCGATAATGACGCCGTTCTCGACGATCGGCGAAGCGTTGATCAGCACGTGCTTGTCGGCTGTCGGCTGGTGGTACACTTGCCGCACTTCGCGCCCTTCATCCAATACGCCGTACAGCATAATCGACTCCGTCTGGAAATGCTCGCCGATCGTACGCCCGACGATACTCACCCGGGCAATACCATACGTCTCCTCTGCGGCCCGGTTCCAATACAATACTTTGCCGTCCTTGTCGACGGCGGTTACCGCATCACCTACGGTCTCTATGATCGTATGCAAATAAGCGGCCAGCCGTTCGCGCTCCGCCTTCCAGTAACGCACCATTGCCGTGGGGCTGACGACGCCCGCGTACGGATGGTTCCCTTCTTCATCGACGACAAGAACGGGCACGGACCAATCCGTATCCCGTTCGATCAGTTCATCCGGTCTGCAAATTGGGGAAGGGATAACCAACCCTGTATGTATAAACCCTGTTAGCAGCGATTGCTGCGCATTCTGTTCGGCAAGCCGCCTCAGCGTTTCGACTCGCAGAACGTAGGGCTGTTGTTCGTGTGTAATGACGATATAGGCTTGTCCCGCACAACGAGACAACGCCTCGGCCGCGGAAAGCTCCGCAGCCACTACGATAAAAGACCGATCGATCGGCGGCAGTTGCATCTGACCCATAATAGCCGTCCTTCCTTGACATGCATCGTTAATTCGAGTGTACCACAATTGGACTGCGCATAAAACAGCGCCGAACAAGCACACTAGAACGGAGGGGGGATTGCCATGAACGCTGCCGCCAAGCTGAATCTTACAATCGTCATTGCAGCATTGGTATGTACCGCCTGCGGCGGATCCAGCGACCGTTCGAACAGCATGAAGCCGTCGCATTCGGAAACGAAAGAACCGTTATCGTCCCTGGACGAGTTGAATCATAAGCTGAACCATGCGGCATCGAACATGCATTCCCAGTCGCGACGCTCGGCGGAGCCGGAATTTCGGCCTCCGCGTTTTCGGCTGCAAGCAAGGGCGGGTAACAAGGAGGAATCGAAGACATCCACTTCCGGTTCGGGCACAACCGGCCGACGGAAGGCTTCTGATGGCGTGCTGAACGTACCGAAGCTGCAATTACAGCCGCCGTCCGGTTCATCGTCCAAGCCGTCTGCGAAAGCGAAATCAAAACCGGACATCAAACCAAAACCGAAGAAACGATCGTTGCCGGTACATCAATTGCAGATGTCGCAACGCCGCCTGTCGTTGTCCGAGTTGAGGGTTAAATATTCGGGCTTCTTCAAGGTGCACGGGGCTTCCAATCTAAAACGCGTTGCCCTCACGTTCGACGATGGGCCGGATTCCGTGTATACTCCGCAAATCTTGGATATTTTGAAGAAGCATCGCGTCAAGGCAACCTTTTTCCTGCTCGGTTCCCGGGCGCAAGAGAATCCGAACGTCGTGCGGCGCATCGTGAATGAAGGGCATGTCATCGGCAACCATTCGTTCAATCATCCGCTTTTTACAAAAATATCGGTGCCTAACTTCGAGCAGCAAATCGAGCGCACTCAGCATGTGCTATCCAGCCTTATCGGCTATAAACCAAAGTTGGTTCGCCCACCCTATGGGGAAATTACGGAGCCGCAGCTGCGATGGATGAAGCGGAACCATTTTGTCGTCGTGAACTGGGATATCGATTCGTTGGATTGGAAAGAGCTGAACATGCAGCAGGTAACGGATAACGTAATCCCGTACATTCACCCTGGTGCAATTATCCTGCAACATTCGGCCGGGGGAAATCGTCAAAATTTATCAGGAACGGTAAAAGCGCTGCCCCGTATTATTCAGAAGCTGAAAGACGACGGATACCGGATCGTCACCGTCCCTCAATTGCTGCATATTCCGCCGAGCCAATAACGAGAAACACCGACTTTTGCGTTGAATCAAATAGAAAACAGCCGCTAAGCAAATGCTTAACGGCTGTCCTAACGGAATTAAGTATGATTACTTTAAAATGTACACTTTAACGTCTTGAAAGCCAAACATGTTGACCTTGCTTTTCGAACCGGGAATAAAGATGTCGATTCGCTTACCTTTGATCGCTCCGCCCGCATCGCTTGCGGTTGCAATCATGCCGCCTTTAGGCAGGCCAGCGAAGTCGTATCCGGTAATAAACAGTTTCGTGCCGAAAGGAATGACCTTCGGATCAACGGCGATCGTACCCAGCTTCAGCGCATCCCCGAAATAATCGACGGCTCCATAACCGCCATTCTCCGACGGATCTGCGGAGTAAGCGGATGCAACGACGTCAAACGATTTTCTAAACTCGTACGCTTTGCCCGAAGGGGTAATGATCGTGTTATCATCCGCGGCGGATGCGATCTTGACAGGCTTGGACGATTCTTTGGCCGTAAAGGTTGGAGCTTTCGCCACACTGTTTTTGGTCGGCAATTGAATCGTTTGCCCCTCCTGAAGGTTTAGCGGGTCTACGCCTTTGTTCGCAGCAAGCACGCTGCTTAGCGGCAGCCCGTAAGCTTGGGAAATCGTCCAGAACGTATCGTCCTGTTTGATGCGATACTCCTCGGCAAATGCCGAAACCGAAAAGGTTGTTAGAGCGAAGGCCCCCAGAGCAATGCTGACTAGCGATTTCTTGATCGTTTTGATATTCATTTATGTGCTCCTTTTAAATAAATTGCCTACGAGGTTAGTTGTCGGGTTCGGGTTGAGGATACAACCCTGTGCGTTGCCGCGCTTCACCCCAAATGGCTTGTCTTTATGTAAACAAACCATGAAAAATCATCCCCCGCACCTTTATAATGGAATCTTATAAAAGTTTCGGCCTTTTAGTAGGCTAACATATCATTTCTATGAATTGAACCCCACAAATGTTTACAGTGGAAATGTATGTAAATGAAAAATGATAGATGCAGTGACTGGAATGAAAGGGCTTACGAATGGTAATAAACGCTCAATTGCTTGAGGGGAAAGGCGTTTGAGGCCGGACCATGAGGGAATCTGAAGGGCGTGTTACTAGGCTTGTAAGACTCGCATTCTGGCAAACATTACATATTGAATTTAAGGTAAAATTGTAACTGAAAATAAAGCGTAAAAAGGCGCACAGGCCGTAAGTACGGCTTGTACGCCTTTCATTGTGCGCGTTAGAAGCTGCTTATTCCGCAACCAACCAGCGCACGGACTTCGCTTCGAGCTCGCGCTCCCATTCTTTTGGTGCCGCCGTATCGCAGATGATCGTATCGATATCCTTCAGGTCGGCGATTTTGTAGAATGTGTTCACGCCGATTTTGGAATGATCGGTCAGCGCGATCGTTTCCGAGGAGTTCTCGATGAACTTGCGGACGATCATCGCCCGGTCCGTATCGTAACAGGTCATCCCTTTGCCTAGCATCATACCGTCGATCGAGATAAACGCTTTGTCCGCCGAAAAATGCTCGATCATATTTTCCGCTAGCGCGCCGGACGTCCGGTAATGCTTGGGATTGACCTTGCCGCCGATGAAAAACACTTCGCCGTTGAAGCTGCCCTGATTTTGCATGTCGATCAGCAGGTTCAGCGCATTGATGGAGACGGTGATGATCTTCAAGTTCTGCACATGGCCGATAAAATGAAGCAGCTGTACGGGGGTTGTCCCGTCGTCGATGATGATCACGTCGTTCGGCTGCACGAGAGAAGCCGCGGTTCGTCCGATTCTGCGCTTCTCCTCGATGTGCATGATTTCGCGTTTCATATGAGGCGGCTCTTCGCGCTCCGTCTTGATGCTGATCGCGCCGCCGTATACTTTCTTCAGCTTGTTTTCCTCTTCCAGCTCCTCCAAATATCTGCGTACCGTTTCGGAAGAAACTTGAAGCTGCTCAACGAGCTCGTTCGTTTTCACTTTGCCGTGCAAATGGAGCTGTTGAAGGATGAGTTCTTTCCGCTCTTCGCCGACCAATGACATACATGCAGCCTCCTTGTCGGTCTATCAATCTGTGAACGATTAACAACTTTTGCACACTCGTGACTTTAGTCGTGAGTTAGAAAGCTTCGGATAGGGGTGTTAGTTGATTTCTGACCACGCTATCTATCCAATTCATGTGTAATTCAATAATAAATTTATATCATCAATGTCATTAAAAGTATATGAAAACTCTTTTTATACGAACATAAGTTTGGTATAATGGAATCAGTCAAGCGTTTGCACGATGCGTTTGGAGTATTATCTGGTACCCTCTTATTTTGTAGCGACTGTAAGCGAACATACAGAAGAACAAAACAGAATCAGTAAATGGGGTGAGCAGGATTGCTAGTAAACAAAGCTTTCAAGTTCCGCATTTACCCGACACCTGAACAGTCAACGCTAATAATTAAGACGATCGGATGCAGCCGATTTGTGTTCAATCGCTTTCTCGCGCTATGGAACGACACCTTCAGAGAAACAGGAAAAGGATTAAGCTACGGTTCGTGTTCAGCACAGCTAACCAAGCTAAAACAAAAGCTGGAATGGCTCAAGGAACCCGATAAATTTGCTTTGCAAAATGCACTGCGAAATTTGAGCGATGCATACAGCCGTTTTTTCAAAAAACAAAACGATGCCCCCAAATTCAAAAGCAAAAAGAATCCTGTCCAGTCGTACCAGACAAACTTCAGCAATGGAAATATAGCCGTTATCGGCAACCAAATCAAGCTGCCGAAACTTGGACTCGTGAAGTTTGCCAAAAGTCGTGAAGTCGAGGGACGTATTATTAATGCCAGCATTCGCCGCAGTGCATCCGGTAAATATTTTGTATCTATCCTTACGGAGGTAGAAACTCAGGAATTGCCAAAGACCGGCAAAGAAATTGGAATCGACATGGGCTTAACGCACTTTGCTACGTTGTCTGATAGAACGAAGCCCATCCGAAACCCGAAATTTTTTCGCACGTTAGAGAAAAAGCTGGCCAAAGCACAGCGGCGACTGTCCAGAAGGAAAAAAGGCGGCAGAAACTACCATAAAGCTAAAGTAGCTGTTGCACGTATCCACGAGAAAATCTATCACAGAAGAAAAGATTACTTGGATAAGATCTCAACGCAGATTGTCAAAAACCACGACATGATTGTGATTGAGGACTTGCAGGTCGTGAATATGCTCAGAAACTGTAAACTGTCCAAAGCGATCAGCGAAGTATCCTGGTCCCTATTTCGCTCGATGCTAGAGTATAAAGCGAAATGGTATGGCCGCATGATTGTTACGGTGGGCAAAGCGTTCCCATCTTCGCAATTATGCTCCTGCTGTGGCTTCAAGAACAAAGACGTGAAAGACCTAAATTTGCGTGAATGGGACTGCCCTGAATGTGGAGCGCATCACGACAGAGATTATAACGCCAGTCTAAACATACTTGCCGAAGGTAAAAAGCTCCTTACTGTGTAATCCTTACACGAACTGTCGGGACGACAGGGTTAGCTTGGTAAACTTCTCTTCAGTAGAAGAGACTACCCAAGAATCTCGTGCTTTAGTCACGGGAGGTCCAATATACAGAATTTGGTGGATGGGTTCAACCGAATTCCGACAAACCTAAACACTATTCATGATAAGGCGTAAGCGTCATTATCGCAACAATCGCCTACCAGAAGCGGGCCGTGCCTACTGCTTCGAGCAGCCTCTCGATATCGTCCGCATGGACGTCGCCGATATTGCCGATGCGGAATGTGTTCGCCGAGGTGAGCTTGCCCGGATAGATGACGAAGCCTTCTTTCTTAAGACGCGCGTAGAATTGTCCGAAAAACGCGGCTTGCTCCGTAACGGAACCCATGTCAGGCTCATAAAAAGCCGTGATGATCGGCGATTGGTACTCATCCGGCAGCAGAGCCGGGCAGCCGAAACTTGCCATTCCGGCAACAAGCTTGCGTTGATTCGTCGAATAGCGCTCGTAGCGAGCGGCGACGCTGCCTTCGGCTTCCAGTTCGGCCAGCGCTTGATGGAAAGCGCGGACGACATGCGTCGGCGATGTGAAGCGCCATTTGCCGTTGCCTTTCTCCATCGTCGCCCACTGGTCGTACATATCGAGCGACAGGGAGCGGGCTTGGCCCTTGCATTGCTGCAGCGCTTCGGTTCTTGCGATGATGAAGCCGAATCCCGGCACGCCTTGGATGCACTTGTTGGCACTGCTGATGAGGAAATCGATGCCGAGCGTCGCCACGTCGATCGGGATGCCGCCGAAGCTGCTCATCGCGTCGACGATCAGCACTTTGCCGTGCGATTTGACCACGGCGGCGACTTCGCGGACCGGGTTCAGCATGCCGGTCGTCGTTTCGCAATGCACGACGGCGACGTGCGTAATCGCCGCGTCCGCGGCAAGGGCTTCGGCGACACGCGCCGGATCGACCCGATCGACTTCACCGAAGTCGATGACCGCATGGTCGATGCGCAGCACGCCGGCCATCTGCGCGATCCGCTGGCCGTAGGCGCCGTTCGCGAGCACAAGCAGCTTGCCGCCGTCCGGCAGCGCCGTGCCGATGACGGATTCGACGCAGAACGAGCCACTGCCTTGCATCAATACGGACGTGTAGCCTTCCGGGGATGCCGTAGCCAGCTGCACCAGCTTGGCGCGTACATCCTGCACCAGTCCGTTATAGTCGTTATCCCACGTGCACCAGTCGCGCAGCATGGCGGCTTTGACGGTTTTTGTCGTCGATAGCGGACCCGGCGTCAGCAGCAGATACGGATTGTCGGGGAGCTCATGAGTCGTCGTCATAAGGAATCCATCCTCTCGATAATATATATTTTTTTTATAGATTGAATTGAGTTAAAAGAATAGTTTCGTGGCGCGGCTTACGGACGCTCGCCCTTGGCCAAGCGTTCGTTGATCTGCTCGATGACGTTCGGCAGCTCACCGATTTCATAAATCGTATAATGCGCCCCCGCTTGCTTGAAACGCTCCGTGACGATCTCCACTTGTGCCGCCAGTTCGGCCGGATCGCACGATTGAACCTCCGCGAGGCTCATGCCGAGCTCACTTCCGCCCGTGACGACGCCGACGGACCATACGCCGGCGTTCGCGCCTTCTTGAACGTCGCTCACCGTGTCGCCGACCTTGACGATATGCTTCATTGGATATACGCCAAGCTGCATTGCGTTCGAATAGATCATCCAAGGGTACGGGCGTCCTGCCGGCACTTCGTTTGGCGTGACGAGCACATCGGGCGCGTAACCGCGCTTGCGGGCTTCCGGCGCAACGATGTCCATCATCGCCGCCGTATAGCCGGTCGTCGAACCGATCTTCAGCCCGTCTCCGCGAAGCCGGTCAACGAGCTCCAGAATGCCCGGGATCGGCTCGGCGTAGTTCGGCAAAATTTCGAACAGCAACGGCTCAAAATCCGCATATAGCGCATCTACATCGGATTCGTTAGGCAATTGGCCGAATCGTTCCTTCCATAGCGCGGCAATCCGTTCCATCCGGCAAATCGCTTGAATGTGATCGCGCTTCAAGAGACCCATCGGACGGCGGGCTTCCTCCGCCGTCACCTCGATTCCGCGTATGCGGAAAACTTCGATAAATACGTTCAGCGGGGCGAAGCAGCCGTAATCGACCGTTGTGCCGGCCCAGTCAAAAATAACAGCTTGATTCATCGTAACGCTCCTTTTCTTTTCCGTTTTTTCCGTGCATGGGTTCAGTATACGATTCGAATGTTAACCCAGTATTAATTCCACGTAAAAATGTGATATTCCTTCATTGTTTGTTGGTTTTCGTTGCGAATGGAGACAAAAAAGAAGCCCTCATGGTTGAGGGCCTTGCATGAGAACCGACATTAATCTAGTCCGACGAGCTTCCATTGTCCATTTTCGTCCAATTGAAATACGAATTCCCGGTAAGGATACGATTTATGTTCGGCATTGGCTTGCGTTCCGATGCGGACATAAGCGACAGTTTCGGTCGCTGTACGGTAGTCGAACTTCACCCGGTCGACGCCGGACAAAACGAGCTTGCCGTCGATCTTCTGCCAGAACGGATCCGTCCCCGGCGCAAACAACGCGGAAAGCAGCTTTGGATCGCGCTTGTTGTAGGCTTTCACGTATTGGTTGATGCTCCCGATAAGTTGCTTTTCCATCGATCCTTTGGCGTATTGCGAAGCGTCGGCAAAAACGGTGCCGTCAGTATTTATTTCAATCGCGTCGTTTCGTTTCTCGTTCGGGACTGCCGTGACCAGGTCGCTTGTCGCGGTTACGATATTGCCTTGTCCGTCCGGCTTGCCTTTTGCAAAGAAGTTACCAAGCTCCGTTTCCTTGCCTGTTTCGTCGATTGTGCCGTAAGTGACGGAATCCCATATCGTATTAAAATATACTTGAGCGGCTTCTTCAGCGCGGAATTGACCGAATTGCTTAATGTATCCCCCCGGACCTACTCCCGATTCGCCTTCCCAAACGACATTGGCGATGCCTTCGGCATTCACTTCGATATAGGTAAGGACGCCCCGCTGGTCGATATAATAAGCCCTTGCTTCACCTTCGGGGAACAGATAACGGATCAATCGGCCTTCTTTTCCTGCCAGCAAATTGGGATAAGGATTGTTGACGGGCAGATCTAACGCAGCTTTCCTTGCGCTGAGCAAGTCGCCGCTGCGGATTGCTTGTATCGCCTTGCGGTGCGCTTGGGTGCGAAAATACAACGTATTTGCGTCCGCTCCTTTGCCCCGGTCGATCTGTGCCCCAACGGCGTAAGCAACGAATCGAAGCGGCAAGTAAGCTTGCTTGTTGATGATTTGAGCAGGGGCCTCCAGTTTAAAGGGGGTGCCGTTAAGGTAAGCTGTTGATTTGTTCGCAACGAGTTTGTATGTGGATTTCGTCGTTTTGTTTTGGATCGTTGCGGTTTGCGTTTTTTCGTTCCAATCTAACGAAACGTCGGGAGACAGCATGTAAAAATCGTTCAAGGGTACGTAAATGCGGTTGCGGATCGTGATGGGCGGGTGATCCTTCGGCGGCAGCCAGCCGTTGATGTAGAGCTTCACCGTACCGTTTTTTTGCGTGCCGGCAGCGGCCTCGGCATTGTCCGGGAGCGCCGCCGTAAATAAGCAGAAGCATAGGAAATAGATCAAAACGAACGTTTTCTTCACGGAATTCCCCGCCCCTTCAAAGAGGTTACATTTCAATATGACCAAAATCCAACCGCCGGTGCGAGCTTATTTCAAGGCAGTGAGCTTCCATTGGCCGTCTTTGTTCAATTTAAATACGAACGTACGATAAGGGAATTGCTTGCCGGATTTATTCGGCACTGTTTGAACGCGTAAATTAGCGGTGATTTCGGTGTCTGTCTTTTGTTCGAATTTGATGCTGTACACTCCGGACAGGGTCAGTTCCTTCGAAATCGCGCGTCCAGGCACGTTCGGGGCCGCATCGAAAAGTTCGGACAACCCTTTTTCATCCCGCTTGTTGTACAGTTTGACGTACGTGTTTACGATGCCGACCAATGCTTTCTCCGCGGAATCTGCCGGATACAGCGCGTCGTTTAGATATACGGTTCCGTCTTGGCCGATCGCGATGGCGTCGATCCGCTGCTCGCCCGGGATGGCGATAATCGTGTCTTGTGCCGGGCAGGGAGAGGAATTGCAAGCTTGATAAGTACCTACCTGTTCCCATTGTTCGTTGTGAATTTTGCCGTACAACACGCTTTCGCTCAAAAGGTCAGAGATGAAATAAACTTGCTCCCTATCCTCGGGCGGCTTCGTTCCCGTCTCGATTTTTTTGCCGCCGTCTCGGGATTGCCATACGACTTCGGCGATTCCATCCTTATTGATGACGACATAACTTGTGACGTTCCTCCATTTCTCGTAATAACGGAGAGCTTCGCCTTCGGGAAAACGATAGGTCGTCGTATAACCTTCTGACCCCGGGTCCGGAATTTGATTGATAACGTAGTTTCGCGGCAAACCGATCGCGGCTTTCCGCGCGCTGGCCAGATCGCCGGAGAATAAATCTTTCAGCGCCTGAATATGCTCCGCACTCCGTACGAAAATCGTATTGTCCGCTGCCTGCCGCTCCATGGATGCGCTCAGCGCTTTCGTCAAGAAGCTTAGTGGTACGTATGTTTTGCCGGAAACGATTTTCGCCGGGGCGTCAAGCTTGATCGCTTTCCCATTTTTGTAGGCGGTGGATTGGTTTTGCTTCAAAGTGACGACATCTTTTGTTTTGCCGTTGCGAACGGTGGCAGTCTTCGTTTTGCCGTTCCATTCCGACGTGATGTCGGGGAATTTGGACAATGCGGCCAAAGGGACCATGATGTTCCCCTTCACCGTCTTCGGTGCTGTTTCTTTTTCCAGCAGCCGGCCGTTTATGTACAGCTTTGCAGACGCCGCCTTTTGAGCTGCCGCCGCGGTAACGGCACTTGTCGGGATGCTTGCGATTGATCCGGCCATCAAGCAGACGATCATCATGACAATCCATCTTTTCATAAAAAATGCTTCCCTCCCAATCGTTATGTGAATTAGACGAACGATCCCGCGTTTTTGTTTCTGCTTCTCACTAATCATGAGCCAAAAGCGGTATGGTATAATGATTGGCAAAAGACGAATCGAATCGGCGAGGATGTGACTTGGGACGGTATGGTGTTCGTATTAATCGCGCTGTGGCTGACGACGGTCGTGCTGCTGCTGTCGGCCCCGCGCAGGCCGGTGGTACGCTGGCTGAGCGGCGTTACGTTCTGCGGCGGTTCGGGAGCCGTGGCCGCGATCGTGGGAGATATGCTGCGTCCTTACGCGCTTTCGCATGGAGGCAGCCTATCGCTAGACCGCTTGCTCCATACGGTGGAGATCTCCGCGTCGTGCGTCAGCTACTACGGCTTGCCGTATATGTTCGTCATGTTCGCCGTGCACTATCATGGGCGAATCGCGGCGCCGTCGATCGTCCGCAAGCTTCCGTACGGGCTGCTGCTGCCGTTTTTGGCGTTGCTCCCGTTCGTTCCGCCTTATCCGGTTTCCTTCCCGCTGCTGGCAATATGGGCGGTGCCGTATATGTTGTTCGGCGCTTTCCTCGTACTCGCGAGCAAGGAGCAGCATTCCGCGCAGCGGCGAGCCCGCGTATTGACGAGCATCGCCGTATTGCCGGCCGTGTTGTTCGCGCTAGTGATGAACTACGTGCTGCCTTGCTTCGGGGTTTATGAGCTATGGCGGTACAATACGTGGAGCATCGCTTTTGCATTTCTGATGTTCCTCATCGCGATTTTTAAATACGGCTTCTTGGGCGTACAGCTGCTGATCCAGCGGCGCCAGCTCGATCTGACGATTCGCGCGGTCACGTCGGGGACGGCGATTCTGAACCACGCGATCAAGAACGATATCGGCAAAATCAAGCTGTTCGGCGAAAAAATCAACCGACAAGCGCTGGAGACCGGGGACGCCGAGCTCGCGGAAGATATCCGCGTCGTGATGGCTGCGGCGCAGCACATTCAGGACATGATCCATCGCGTCCACGACCAAACGCAGGATCTGCTGCTTCGGCCAAGCGTAAACCGGCTGTCGGAGCTGGTCGACGAAGCGCTTGCCGGGTTTGCACCTGCGGTGCAAGGCAAAGTGACGGTCAGCCGCGATAATGAAGGCGACGGCGACATCTATGGCGATCGCGCGCAGCTGCTGGAGACGCTGAACAATATTATAAGGAACGCGATTGAGGCGATGCCGGGCGGAGGCGCATTATCGATTAAGCTGCTGCAAACGAAAAAAATGCGTCTCGTCGAAATCGCCGATACCGGGCGCGGGATCGAAAAACAGCATTTGAGCAAAGTGCTGGAGCCTTTCTTTACGACCAAAGGTGGAAGCAAAAGCAACTTTGGACTGGGGCTCGCCTATTGCTACCAGGTGATGAAGAAGCATGGCGGCGCATTGGAGCTGCATAGCGAGCCCGGCAAAGGGACGCGGGTCTATTTGCATTTTCCGAAAAAAGCTAGGCTGAGCGCCGCGTCGACCGTTCCATCGATCGGTCAGCAGCAAATGGAGAGGGGAATGAACGTTGTCGATCATACGCGTCATGATCGTTGAGGACGATCCGGATTGGCGGCGCGGGTTGTCCGCTTATTTGGCCAAAGAGACCGACATCGAGGTCGTGGCTGCCGCAGATACGGCGGAAGCGGCTCTGGCAGCGGCCGCAACGGCCCGACTAGACGTCGTGCTGATGGATATTATGCTGGCCGACAGCGCGGAAGGAATCGCTTTGACCGCGGAAATCAGCCGCTTGTCGGATGCGCGCATCATTATGCTGACCTCGCTTCAAGCGAAGGAAATGATGTTTGACGCCTTCAAGGCGGGCGCGGTCAATTACATCGTGAAATCCGATTTCAAGGCGGTTCCGGAAGCGGTTCGACAGGCATTTCGCCATAGCTCGCCGATCGATGCCCTGGCCGCCGAGCAGATGCGCGAGGAATTCCGCAGGCTGAAGCAGTTGGAGCGCGAATATGAACGGAAACAGATGAGCGATCTGATTACGCCGACGGAGCTGCAGGTGCTGTCGATGATCGAGCAAGGGCACACGCAAACCGAGATTGCCGACAAATTCGTCATTTCGATCAGAACGGTGAAGGTACACGTCGGCAATATTTTGCGCAAGCTGAACGGCAAGAGCAGCAAGGAAGCGGCGAAGAAGGCGAAGGATATGGGGTTGTTGTAGGAGGGAGGGGCGCTCATGAAATTACGTCTAATGGCGACGGCCTTTTTATTCCGCGGGGACCAAGTGCTTCTGCTGAAGCGGGGCGCGGACCGTAAGCTTGCTCCGGGGTTATGGACCGGCGTGGGCGGACATCTGGAGCAGGATGAAATCGATGATCCTGAGCGCGCCTGCTATCGGGAAATCGCCGAGGAAACCGGCATCGTGCAAGACGAGATTACGGGTATAAAGCTGAAATATATCCTGATCCGCGCGAAGGGATCGGAAATTCGGCAGCAGTTCGTATATTTTGGCAGGACCGAGAAGCAGCGCTTCGTGAACACAAACGAAGGCGAATTGCATTGGATAGCCGTTGAGCGGCTCGACCGGCTGGCAAAACCTTGGATTATACAGACGATGCTGGACCATTATTTTCAAACCGGCATCCACACAGAAGATTGTTACATTGGAATCGCGACGACGGGAATGGATGGACAACCGGCCATGGATTGGACGGTACTGGTTGATCCGGAAATTGTGTAGGGAGGTGTATGGCCGAGATGAATGCGATTACCCCGTGTTCGGGGTGCCGGTTGGAGCTTCCGGACCTTCATCAGGCAGGGGACGTCCGATTCAACGCATCCGAAGCGTGTTGGGCGCTCTACGGCGAGCTGTCGGCATTTACGTTAACCCTACAAGACACTTTCTTCATTCACCAGATTGCGCTTGACGCTTATAGTGCGCAGCATGCCGGGGGAAGCGTGAAGCCGATTAATACCGTTTTTGCGCTGGCGGGTCTGTACTTGGCCAATGAACGAGGATTTTCGAGAAGACAAGTGCAGTTAGCCCATACGGAGCTTGCGAAACGGCCGAATCGCTGGCCGATCCTAGAACCTCCTGCAGAGCCGGGAATCGTGACCGTCAAGGATGTTCTACTGGCAGAGACTGACGAGCGAAAGCAAGACATGATCCGCGAATGGTCTGCATCGGTTTGGGGGAGCTGGAAGCACCGGCACGAGTGGGTCCGCGAGTTGTGCAGCCAATTTTGAGAGGACGATGGCAGCATGTCCAAGCGGATCATCGATCGAACGTTCGAGACCGGAAGCTTGGTACATTATGCCGAGGAATAGGATATATAGATGAAATTCAAAATAGCAAGCCGATGAAATAGTACTACGAAAAGTTAGTACTATTTTTTTGTGCCTTTTTTCAACAAGATGAAGGCAGAAGGAAAGTAATAAGAGGAAACTCGAGGAGATAACCTTCTAGCCTGCCGCCAGCCCAACCAACGAGGCAATACCAAACCCCAGCACGATCAGGCCGGAAATCCGGTTCACCCACAGCAATGCATTCGAACTCAAGCGTCTACGTACGGTCCCTACAATTCCGCACAATAAAAACCACCAGCAAGCCGAGCCGAGAAATACGCCGATCACAAGGAGCAGGGCGGAACCGCCTCCGCTTTGCTCTGTCGCCGACAAGCCCAGTCCGGCAAAAATCGCCGCGAACGACAGAATCGTCATCGGATTCGTAAGCGTCAGCAGTAAGGTGGAGCCGTACGCTTGAAAATAACGCTCGCCGCGCTCCGCCGCTGCTTGCTCTGCAGGCCGAGATCCCAGTGTTCTTACCCCAAGGTAACATAAGAATAACCCGCCAATTAGTTGAAACCATAACTGCTGCCCCGCCAAAAAGCCCGTCACGACGGTCAATCCGAACGCCGCCATACATCCGTAAACGGCATCCGCCGTCGCCGCCCCCAGCCCTGAGACGATGCCGTAGCCCCGTCCTTGCGCCAGCGTGCGCCGGATGCACAATACGCCGATCGGCCCGACAGGCGCCGCGATCGACAAGCCGATCAGCAGCCCTTTTGCGAACAAAAACCACATGCGCTTTAGCTCCCCACCTTTATTTTTTCAAAGCATATCATAGATTCGCCCGAGGTTGGCCTATAAGGTACTACGAAAAGTTAGTACTATTTTTTTTACGGTCGTTTTTTACAATATAGCTAAGACCAGGTCCTAAAAAACACGATTTTACGGAGGTTACCGTGATGGGAAATCTGTTTCGCAAGCATTGGACATCGCTGCTCGGCGTTGCTTTTGTACTCGCGGCGGTGATGACGTTATTCAAATATTCCATCGACCAGGGATGGCTGACGAACGGCTTTAAGATCGGCATCGGCTTGCTGGCAGGCGCCGGGATGATCGTTATCGGACTGCGCTTCAAGCCGCTCCGTAACATTCAATTGCTCGGCGAAATTGCGGCCGGGCTCGGCGTGGCGATTTTGTATACGACGTGTGCTTTTGCGGGGATTTATTATGCGCTCTGGGACCCGATGACCGTGTTTCTTGGCATGATCGTCATCACGGTGGGCACCGCGGCTTATTCTTACCGATTCAATTCGCGCATTCTGATGTGCATCGGCATGATCGGCGCCCTTATGTCGCCTTGCGTCATGCGGCCGGAGACGGATCAAGTGTTTACGCTGTTCCTGTACTTGCTTGTTATTAACGCAACGTTCTTCTTGCTCAGTCTTCGCAAGCCATGGCTGGAGCTTCGGCTTGTCTCGTTCCTCGGCACATGGCTGCTGTATGCGGTGTATTACTTTCATTTCGAGCCGGTGGCGGAAGAATTATGGAGCATGCCGTTCCGCTACGCGACTGCGGCGTTTCTGTTCTACGTGATCGCGTTTCTCGCGACATCTTGGCGGGACGGGCAAAAGTTCGACGGCCTGAATCTGTATCTTGGCATCGCCAATGCGGTAGTTTTTGGTCTATGGGCGGTAACGCTGCTTGATGGCATCGTTCATTTCGCTTATCCGTTGTTTGCCATGGGGCTCTTGTATGTAGGGGCTGCGTTCGCGGTGTACCGTTTGTCCGGACGGTTCGCCGTCCCGGTGATGACGAAGCTGCTCGGCGGCACGTTCCTGATCCTGATCGCGGCGTCGCAGATCGGCAGCGGGCTGGAAGCGAAACCGCTCATCAGCGTGTTTCTGTGGACGATCGTGGCGACGGTTGTTATAGGCATCGGGGGTATCGCAAGCTCGACATGTTCAAAGCGGCGGGAATGGTCATCTGGATGATGGCCGGGTTATATTGGTACGTCGTCACCTGGAATACGCCGCGCGGCGAATGGTTCGGCATGTTCATTCCGTTTCTCAACTGGGGAGCGGTCGCCTGGATGCTCGTAGCTGCGCTTGGCTTTTTTATCTCGCTGAAGGTGCGGTTCGCCAAAGTCCATGACGGAACGAACCAAGCTTTTTCGACGATTGCTTCCATATTGAGTCATCTTGTCGTCGGAGGGCTGCTGACCATTCAAGTGATGAACCTGTTTCTGGAGTATGAGAAGATCAGCGAATCGGCTAGCATGGCTCTGACGTTGTCGATCTCATGGGGGGTATATGCGCTGCTGCTGTTTTTGTGGGGGGCGTACAGCCGGCAGGCGATTTTCCGGATTTTCGGTTCGGTGGTGTTGGGGATTGTTGCTTTGAAGACGATTTTCCTCGATTTGGCCGGCCAGGATACGATCTATAAGGTCATTGTGCTGCTCGTTCTCGGGGCGATTTCCTTCGGCATCACGATTATTAATAATCGCTGGAACGATAAGAACGGTTCGCAACCGCAGCAGCCGAATGAGACGTTCTCGCAGCAAGTGCCGTCGCAATGGGGTCAGCCGCAGTCAGGGCAGCAAGTACCGCCACAGTGGGGGCAGCCACAATCAGGGCAGCAGTGGGCGCAGCCGCAATCGAGGCAACAGCAGGAAGACCAGTCGCAGCTACAGCAACAAGCGCATGGGGATCAGTGGGATCAGCAACCTGCCCAGTCCCCTGCAAACGGCGGACAGCGTCCGGCATCGGCTCCGATACCGCCTATCGGTGATTAAACTTTAAACCTGGAGGAACGTCATGATCTACAACTGGTGCAATCCGAATCCGTTCATCCTAGTCATCGTCATTTGTCCGCTAATTTCCTTGCTGATGGGGGCGTTTCTCGCCCTCTTCCGCTGCCGCAAATGGCTCGCGCCTGCGCTGGCCTTTCTGCTGCCCTTACTGTACATTACGACGGACCTGGCCACCTTTCGGGCGAACGTGGATGCTTGGCTTATGTGGGGTATTGTGTATGCTTTTCTTGCCCATGGCATGGGATGGCTGTTGTGGAAATTTCGTTAATTCGGCTTGCAACTTATTCCCATCTCGGCGCGTTTAGATTAGCGAGTAACCAAAGTTTAAATGTGCTGAGGGGGATTCGGAAGATGAAACGATGGAAGCGTACATATGCCACAGCGGGGCTAGCGGCCGTGATGTTGACGACGGGTGCGATGCAAGCGATGGCGGAGGAAGCGGCCAAAGAGCCGGTTAATGTCAAAATGACGGAGAAATCGGGCGCAGCCACTTCTGCGTCGACGAAGGAAACCGTCAAGCTCGACGATGCCGGTTCTACGCCGGTGGACAGCAAAATTTCCAAGGATAAGGCGATTGCGCTCGCGAAGCAATACTTGCAGATCCCGGCGGGCTTCGAGCTGCAGAATGTCAGCTTTAACAAGCAATACAATAGCGGCCGCGGCGTGTGGAACATCAGCTATATCAAGAAGCAAGACAAGAACCGGTATTACGCGGGGATTGATGTAGGCATCGATGCGGACAACGGCATGCTGCTTAGCTTCTACTCCAACATCAACGATCCCGACAAAAAATACGAATACCCGCCTAAAGTGAACCTGGAAGCGGCCAAAACGGTAGCGGACCAATTTATCGCCAAAATCATTCCGGGCAAACAAGCCGAGATCCGTTACGACCAGGACGCTGCGAATGAAATGAAAACGCCGCTCAACGGAAACGTCCAATACAGGCTGCAATACGACCGCATCGTGGGCGATGTTCCTTATTTGCAGAACTATGTGAGCCTGACCGTAGACGGCGAGGGCCATGTCGTGCAGTACACCTACAATTGGGACGACGATGTGCAGTTCGATAGCTCCGACAAATATATTAGCCAGCAAGAAGCGGAAGCTGCTTTCCGCGAGCAGGCGCAGCTCATGCCGAACTATCTGCTTCCGTACCGTCAGCAAGGAGTCAAGAAGCCGTTTGTGAGCTACAACTTGACGCCATTTATGCTGGACGCAGCGACAGGCAAGCGTTGGACCGATAACAACGGCGGTTATAAGCTGAATGTGACGGTTCCGGTAGCAGATAAAGCGCTGGCAGAGCCGCCGAAGGCAAACCAGAACTTGACCAAGGAGCAGGCCGTGGAGCGGGTGAAGGCGTTGTTCAAGGTGGACGACAAGATGAAGCTGGAAGATGCGTCCTACAATGAATCGACGAATCCGGAAACTGGCGTTATATCGGCATCGTGGAACTTACGCTGGACGAAACCGGAGGGCAACGGTGATGCATGGGCTAGTGTCGACAGCAAAACCGGCCAAGTGACCAACTTCTCGAATTATTTCTATTTCCCTAGCGATAACGGCGGCAAGACGGACAATGCCGCGTCGAAGCTGACCTACGACCAAGCGAAGAGCAAAGCGGTTGAATTGGTCAAAAAAGCGCTGCCGCATTTGGTGCATCAAATGTACCTGCAGGAGCAGGATATGAGCCAGATTCCAGCGGCCAAACTGGCGCAAATGAACAACTACAGCTTCAATTTCAAGCGGATTCTGAATGGAATCGGCGGCATGGAAGAAGTCAATGTGAGCATCGATATGAAAACCGGCGAGATCACGAACTTCTACGGCTACCAATCGGGCATCGCCTACCCGGACCAAACGCCGAAGCTCATCGCCAAGCAGCAAGCGGCGGATCTGCTCTTCTCGCAATATCGCATCAAGCTCGGCTACGTGCTACCATATACCGATCGCGACGGCGGCATCATTCCGCTTGAAAAATACAACCTGATGGTGGCGGCAGGCGAAATCCAGCCGGGCAAAGACCAGCAGAACAAAAAAGCGAAGCTTGTCTACCAGCTTGTGCCGATCCAGAATGATCAAAACGTATTCTTGGACGCAACAACCGGCGAATGGCGCGCTTACGACACGGGCGAAGTGACCTCGCTTGAGAAAGTGAAAGTGACGGACATCGACAAGCACTGGGCGCAAAAGGAACTCGAACTGATGCTGGAGTACAAAGCGCTCGACGTCAAAGACGGCAAAGTGAACCCGGATGCGCCGATCACGCGCGGCGAGCTGATCAAAATGCTGATCGCCTCGATGAACGGCGGCAGCCCGATCTATTACGAATCGGCTAAAACCGCTTCATTCGCCGATGTTAAAGCCGATTCCCAGTTTTTCGCCTACGTGGAAACGGCGGTTGACCAAAATCTGATCGATCGCGATTCGAAAAACTTCAATCCCGAAGGCAAAATGTCCCGTGAAGAAGTCGCCGAGCTGATCGTGCGCGCCTTAGGCTTCAACTCACTGGCGCAGTACAGCGACATTTTCGCATTAAGCGCGAAGGACGCGGATGCGATCAAGCATAAAGGCCAAGTCGCCATCGTTGTCGGCCTCGGCATCATGTCGCTCAGCGACGGTAAGTTCGGGCCGGAGCAGCAAGTGACCCGCGCCCAAGCGGCGACTGCGTTCTTCCGCTTCCTGCAGAAGCGCGAGACGCTCGCGAATTCGCCGGGCTACGGGTTTCGTTAATTACGTGGTACCGGCAAACTGTCGGATAATAAATTTATTAGCAGAAATTTAGAAGGAGATGGCTCCCGTATTCGATGGGAGCCATCTTTTTTTGGATGAAATTGCGATACAGCTCATCGTTACAAGTCAAAATGGCGAGTAGTTCTTGAGTTATACATTTTATGGATGCGCTTGGTAGAAGTTCCTTCCTATCCCTAAAAAATAGTGCTAAAGTTTTAAGAATATCTTTCCGATACTAGTAGGGGGAACCCAAATTAATTATATATTTTCCAAATAAGGCATTTGGACAAGTGAAGGGAGTTATCTTAGGATGCTAAACAAGAAGATTCTAGTTGGTTTATTGGGCTCGGTGATTGCTCTTGGGGCTTATTCCACAGCTCATGCGGCAACTTCAACTACAGAGTGGGATACAGCAAATGTCACGATTACGAATAACGTAGGTACCCCCGATACCGTTGAAGTGAAAGGACTTACGGAAGGCGCTGTCGTTAAAGTGTACGATAAGCCGACGAAGGGCACTTTGCTCGGTAGTGCAACCGTAGGCAAAGGGAAAACGGAAGCGATCGTAAAAATTAAAGAACTCGGACCGGCAGGGAAAATCTATGTCAGCGTAATGCTGGAATCGGCTACCGAAGAATTAAGTTTTGATGACGAACAAACTTCGACTGCTCTGGATGCCGACAAAATTACGATCTCAAACAATTCAGGAATGAAAGATACAATAACCGTCAAGCAATTAAACGTAGGAACGATTATTAAAGTTTATGACCAAGAAACGGGAGGCAAATTACTAGGCTCCGGGAATGTTACGAAAGGAAAAAACGAAGTTATCATTAACGTCATACAGCTAGGCGTGGAGAACGGAACCGTATACGTGACGATTACGGAACCCAACATGAGAGAAAGCAGCCGGGTTTCGAAGGATTATGATAAAGAAGCGGAAACGAAGGAACCGCTGGCTGACGACATCACGATCGTGAACCGAGTGGGTGCGCCTGACACGGTCACCGTAGCGTTGTCCGCAGAGGGTACTTTGGCGAAAGTATATGATCAAGCTTTAAATGGCCGATTGCTAGGACAAGCGAGTGCCAAAAAGGGAACAAGAGAAGCTGTTATTAGCATTAAGCAGCTCGGCTCAGAGGATGGTTCGGTATTTGTCTCCTTGACAGAACCGAACAAGAGAGAAAGTAAAACTACCGAGCAAACCTTTATAAAAGAAGAGGTCACAAACGTACCGGATGCCGGTAATGTTACGATCGTCAATAAAGCCGGAAGTGCGGATCTCGTGACCGTTGAAGAGGTAAAAGCAGGCGTTACAATCAAGGTTTACAACAAAGCGACCAACGGTGTTCTATTAGGCTCTGCCATTACGAAAAATGGGGAAGCCCTGATCAAGATTGCTCAATTGGGTACGGAGGATGGATCTGTATACATTACGGCGACGGAGCCGTTCAAAAAAGAAAGTGATACTGTTGAAGTAAATTTCATTGCTGAGGAACAAACCAAACCGGTAGATGTTGCTGATAGCGTGGTTACCAACAATGCGAACGCGGCAGATACCGTTACCGTTTCGAATTTGGATGAAGGAACCACGATCAAGCTTTATTCCAAAGATACGAAAGGCAAGCTACTAGGATCGGGGATTGTGAAGAAAGGCGGTTCTGAGGTTACGATTTCTATATCTCAACTGGGTGCGACCTCCGGTACCATCTATGCAACCGCAACGGCGCCAGACAAACGAGAAAGCGATGTCGTGGCTTTAGACTACGAGGAAGAAGTGCAGACGGAACAACCTACGGATATTACCATTGAAAACAATAAAGGTTTATCCGATTTCATTACAGTAGGCGGATTGCAGCCCGGAGATGTCGTTAAAGTTTATGTGTCCGGCAAGAAAACGTTGCTTGGAAGCGGAGTCGTTGCCCAAGGCAGGACAAAGCTGGATATTATTATTAAGCAGCTAGGTGTAGACGGAGGGTCTGTTGAAATTACAGTGACAGGCAAAAATAAGCTGGAGTCCGAAAGAGTATCGTCCACCTATTCGGCCGAAAAATAATCGAATCGAAGCACAAATGCCCTCCTATAAGCTTAGGAGGGCGTTTTTTTGCAAAATGAGGCGGCGTTAGTCAGACTTCTTATCCTTCTTGCTATACGGCCAAATCGACTTTGCGCCTTCAACGGTATCGTTGACGAAGGCCATGTCCTGGTTTTTTGCTTTCATATGCGTGGTGCCTTTGTAATTGCCCTTGTGCGATTTATTTTCCATGGCGAGAATAAGCTCCTTTGCGCATTCGGATAAATTTGTTCGGCTATATCGTTTGCAAATCGGGCGATTGCTATGCAATTCGTTTCATTTGAGGCACATGGAAAAAGCAAGAACTGGGAATATTAGGCGAGAATAAAAAGATTTCGACAGGATATGGAGGACTATTCTCGTGAAAAGATTAAGGTATATACGGATGCTTGGCGGTTTGGCGATACTCTGTCTGCTTGCCGCGGGATGCGGGAAAGAACCGATGACATCGGATGTCGTATTCGGCAAAACGATCGAGGCGTCCAAATCGCTGCAAAGCTTTAACTTAATGATGGATATGACGCAGTCGATGGAGGAAGCGGGCAACAAGATGGACATGACGTTCAAAATGAATTCCGACGCGATCCTCACGCCTTTGTCGATGCACCAGAAGATGACGACGTCTTTTCAAGGTCAAAATATGGTGTTCGAAATGTATTTGGCCGACCAAGGAATATTCATGTACGACGATGCCGCCAAGCAGTGGCTTCGAATGCCATCCAATCAAGTCGAGCAGTTGAAAAATACGATTTCGGTGATGCAAACCGACCCGGGCAAGCAATTGGAGCTTCTGCGCAAGTATGCCGGGCAATTTACGCTGACCGAGGAAGCCGAACGTTATGCGCTCAAGATGACGGCATCGGGCGAGGGCATGAAGGAGCTGATGGAGGATATTATGAAGAACTCGTTCGCCGGAGCGGGGGCGCTGCCGAAGGAAGTGCTGGACACGATGAAAATAACGAATACCGGATACGCGTTCACCGTCGACAAAAAAACATTTTTGCCGCAAAACGTCATCGTTGATACCGACATGACCATGGAGATCGAAAAAGGCAAGCCGGTGCACATCATTCAGCATATGAACGGCACGTATTCCAAGTTCGACAGCATTCCGGCGATAAAGGTACCGGAGGAGGCGCTGGAGAAGGCGAAGGAAGCCGTAGTTGGAGAGTGACCAGCCAATAAGAAGGGTTGCTGCAAGGACTCGGAGATGATCGCCGATGCATGCTCTGTAAAAAGGCGTTGGAGTAAGGAAGAACGGAATTAGGCGATCGTGCATACGTTGAAGCATCCAGACTCTCACCTGAAATGGAGGCTTCCCGAAGTGTATTGGACGATTCCTTACGATATCAGACCGCAGGCAAGCTATCCGGATCATTCCGCGCTTCAGCAGGCGCTTGCATCCATCAAGCAATCGGTGCAGGGCGAAAGAAACGACGAGCTTTTCTACGAAGAACTGATTCGGCTGGCCCCTACGCAAGAGCAAAAGCAGATCATTACTTCGATCCGCGATGACGAGCGGAAACATAACCAGATGTTTCGTCACATTTACCGTTCGTTCACCGGCCAGCAAATTACAGGTGTCAGCAGCGAGCAGTATTACAAGCCAAAAACGTATCTGGACGGAATCCAGCATGCGTTGTTCGGCGAATTGTCTGCGGTAGAACGGTATCGCGACATTTGGAAGGCGCTACCCGTGGGTCCGTACCGCGATATGTTGTTCGAAATCATCCTGGACGAACTGAAGCATGCGAGCAAGTATAACTATTTGTTTACGCTTAATCGAACAGCATAAATTGAAAATGATGAATGAGCCTGCCTTTCAACTCGGCGGGCATTTTTTATGCTTACTAGGCAAGCAAGCGAGTGCACTTGAAATCGCGCAAGGCTGTCTCCCCGGGATTAAGCTCGTAAGGATATTGGAAGATGAGTGCATCCGGCAAATACAGCTTGGTTGCTTGCGCCTCTTCTGGAACAGGCTGCAAAGAACGGAAGATGACAGCGGCAGGCAAGTACTATATAATGAATAGGGATATTTTCTGAAAATAAGGAGTTGTATTGATATATGGGTCTTTCATGTGGAGTCGTCGGTTTGCCGAACGTCGGGAAATCGACTTTGTTTAATGCAATTACGCAGGCGGGCGCGGAATCCGCGAACTACCCGTTCTGTACGATCGATCCGAACGTCGGCGTCGTTGAAGTACCGGACGAGCGGCTTGTGAAGCTGACGGAAATCGTCGTGCCGAACCGCGTCGTGCCTACGGCATTCGAGTTTGTTGACATTGCCGGTCTCGTGAAAGGTGCGAGCAAAGGTGAAGGACTCGGCAACAAGTTCCTCGCGCATATCCGCGAGGTGGATGCGATCGTTCACGTCGTGCGCTGCTTCCAGGACGAGAACATCACGCACGTGTCGGGCAAAGTAGACCCGATCAGCGATATCGAAACGATTAATCTTGAGCTCATTCTTGCCGATGTCGACTCGGTGGAGAAACGGATCGAGCGCTCTCGCAAAAATATGAAGGGCGGCGACAAGAAGTACGCACAGGAAGTCGAAGTGCTGGAACGCATCAAGGAAGCGTTGTACAACGACAAACCGGCGCGCAGCGTAGAGCTGACCGACGAAGAAAAGCTGGTCGTGCGCGAACTGCACCTGCTCACGATGAAGCCGGTGCTGTATGCGGCGAACGTCAGCGAAAGCGAAGCGGCGAATGCGGACGACAACCCGTTCGTGCAGCAAGTTCGCGAGTACGCCAAGGCGGAAAATGCCGAAGTGGTGCCGATCAGCGCCAAAGTGGAATCCGAAATCGCCGAGCTGGAAGGCGAGGACAAAGAAATGTTCCTTGAGGAGCTGGGGCTGCAGGAGTCGGGCTTGAACCGCTTGATTCGCGCCGCTTACCGTTTGCTCGGGCTGTACACTTATTTTACGGCGGGCGTTCAGGAGGTTCGTGCTTGGACAATTCGCGTTGGCATGAAGGCTCCGCAAGCGGCCGGCGTTATTCATACGGATTTTGAGCGCGGGTTTATTCGTGCAGAGGTTGTATCTTACGACGACCTTGTTGCCGCGGGTTCGATGGCGGCCGCACGGGAGAAAGGGCAGCTTCGTTTGGAAGGCAAGGAGTATGTCGTGCAGGACGGCGATGTCATGCATTTCCGTTTTAACGTTTAGTTTTTCTGTATAAGTTTCGGATAAAAGCAGATTTATATATCACGGCAAAAGCAATGAGCCGAATTTCACACTTTCCTAGCGAAGATCGATGGCGTCGCTAGGACGGTGGTCGAACGATATTCGGCGTTGGCAATTACCGCTGTGGAATGTTTTGTCGCCCGTTTCTGAACGGGCTCTCTTTGTGTTATAATATAGGATAGCATTTTTAATGGAGAAAGGGTGAATGGCTATGCTGGACCGGCTTCAATCGCTCGCCGACCGTTACGAGAAGCTCAGCGAGCTGCTGTGTGACCCGGACGTGGCGAACGACACCAAGAAGTTGCGCGAATATTCGAAAGAGCAATCCGATCTGCAGGATGCGTACAACGCATACGTTGAATATAAGCAAGTGATCGAACAGCTGGAGGAAGCCAAGCTGATGCAAGGCGAGAAGCTGGACGACGAAATGCGCGAAATGGTCAAAATGGAGATCGAGGAACTGACCGAACGCAAAACGGAACTGGAGGAACAGATTCGCATTCTGCTGCTGCCGAAAGACCCTAACGACGACAAAAACGTCATCGTGGAAATCCGCGGCGCGGCGGGCGGCGACGAAGCGGCTTTGTTCGCATCTGACCTGTACCGGATGTATACGAAATACGCCGATACGCAAGGCTGGAGAACGGAAGTGCTGGAGGCGAACATTAACGACCTCGGCGGATTTAAAGAGATAATTTTTATGATTACGGGCAAGGGTGCTTATAGCCGCCTGAAATACGAGAGCGGCGCGCATCGCGTGCAGCGTATCCCGACGACGGAATCCGGCGGGCGTATCCATACGTCGACTTCGACGGTTGCCGTATTGCCGGAAGTTGAAGACGTCGAGGTCGATATTAAGGATAACGATATCCGCGTCGACACGTTCTGCTCGAGCGGCGCCGGCGGGCAATCGGTCAACACGACTAAGTCGGCTGTGCGCGTGACGCATATCCCGACCGGTATCGTGGCGACGTGCCAAGACGGCAAGTCGCAGAACGACAACAAAGCACGTGCGCTGCAAGTTTTGCGGGCACGGATTTTCGATATTGCGCGGCAGGAAGAGGAAGCGAAATACGCCAGCGAGCGGAAAAGCAAAGTCGGCACGGGCGACCGAAGCGAACGGATTCGCACGTACAACTTCCCGCAAAGCCGCGTGACCGATCACCGGATCGGCCTGACGCTGCATAAGCTCGACGCCGTTATGAACGGCGACATGGACGAGATCATTTCGTCGCTGACGCTTGCCGAGCAATCTGAGCTGCTGGATCGTGGGGAGCAATTGGCGTAAGCCGGATTTGAGCGGGAGGAATCATGCGTTGATGAGTGTCACGCTTGACAGATGGCGTTGATTCACCTTCGTTTTTTGTAGGCTGGACCACGGGATAATAAGCTCTCCGGCCCGAAGGGCAGGTCGGCAGGGTAAGTGATGAAGTACTGAGCGTGATTGAGAGGAGCGAGGACGTGGATCAGACCGAAAGCAATGATGTTGCCGAAGTTCGCCGCGATCCGGCTATGATAGAGCTTGCCGAAGGCAAGCAGGGTATGACGATAACGATACGCGAAGCCTTTATGAAGGCTTCTTCTTTTTTGGCGGCGAAGGGAATCGGGGAGCCGGCGTTTATTGCCGAGCTGCTGCTTCGCCATGTGCTCGGCTGGGAGCGGGCGGAGTATTTGCTGCGATGGAACGAGCCGCTGCCGGAAGCGCTTCGCGACCGCTGGCTGGACGTGCTGGCGCGCAAAGCTGCCGGAGAGCCGGCGCAATACATTATCGGCGAGCAAGCGTTCTACGGCTTGCCGTTGGCGGTGACGCCGGCGGTGCTGATCCCGCGCCCGGAGACGGAGCTGCTCGTCGAGGAGCTAGCCGCCGAAGGCCGCAGGCTGTGGCCGGACGGCGCGCCGTCGCTCGTTGACGTCGGCACCGGCAGCGGCGCGATCGCCGTGACGCTGGCGACGCTGTGTCCGAAGTGGCGCATTGCCGCTTCGGACATTTCGCCGGCGGCGCTCGGCGTAGCGCGGGCAAACGCGGAGCGGAACGGCGTGGCTAAGCAGATCGCCTTCCACGAAGGCGATCTGCTCGGGCCGTTCCTTGCGCGCGCGGGCTTGCCCGCGCCGCAAGCCAGCGCAGCGGATGCGCCGGGCGGGGGCGCGACGCGGTACGTCGGAGCGGGGGCATCGAACGTTGGTGCGGTTCGAGAGAGCGGAGCCGATGCGCCGCCGAGCGATGACGCGGAGCTAGGTAGCCGTTCGGAAACGATAGCCAGTGCCTCAGCAGCGTATGACGGGTTCGATATCGTCGTATCGAACCCGCCGTACATCCCAACGCGCGATATCGCCGGGCTGCAGCCGGAAGTGCGGCTGCACGAGCCGATGTCCGCGCTGGACGGCGGCGCGGACGGGCTCGACCTGTACCGCCGCCTGGTCGGTCAGCTGCCGCAGCTTGCGACGATGCCGCGCCTCGTTGGCTTCGAGGTCGGCATCGGACAAGCGCAGGATGTCGCTGCGATGCTGCGCGAGCTCGGTTACGCGACGCGGATCGTGCTTGACTACGCAGGCATTGAGCGTCATGTCATCGGCATGATGGAATAATCGTCGCAGCGTGTGAGCTGCGGCAAGATCAGGGGGAAACGGCTACATGAATTTGAAAAACGCATTCGAAGACGTAAAAAAATTCCACGAAACGTTCGACCATCCGGTTGCGTCCAAGCCGCAGCGGCTTGATCCTGCTTATAAGGCGGCACGCCTCGCGTGGATGCGTGAGGAGCTGGACGAGTTCGAAGCGGCGGAAACGCTCGAGGACGAAGTCGACGCGATCATCGACGAAATTTATTTTAACTTAGGTACGCTTGTTTCGATGGGGGTTGACCCGCAACCGTTGTTCAACATCGTGCAGCAGGCGAATATGGCGAAGGTATGGCCTGACGGGACCGTGCATCGGCGTCCCGAAGACGGCAAAGTCGTCAAACCGCCGGGTTGGCAAGACCCGGGGGACAAGCTCCGCGCCGAAATCCGGCGTCAGCTTGAGCAAGCCTCCGAGTAGGATAGCAGACTCGCAAATGTCATTTTCATAGAGTTATAGAAGCATGCAATGAAAGCCTCCGAGAAAATCGGAGGTTTTTTGCATATGCGGCGTTTTCCCTCCCTATTGAAATTTGGCATGAACACGTATTTCTTTTATTGAAACTTGCAATCTTGTTCTCTAGCAAAAAATAATAGATTCCGAGGTTTAACTCTCGCAGAGGCGGACATACTGATTATCAGGAACCGCTGAAAGGGAGTTGGACGGAATGGTACGGAAGCCGAAATCATTATCCTTTTATATGTATCTAGCATTTGCACTTATTGTGATGATCATGAGCTGGGAGTCGAACCGCGCGCAAGCGGCGGTCATCGACCAAACGATACCGGAGCAGTCGATCCGACTGCGCATTCTCGCCAACTCGGATTCGCCGATGGACCAGTTGGTAAAAAGGCAAATCCGCGACGCGATCGTGGAGCAAATGAACCGTTGGGTGAAAGAGCCGCAAGGCATTGAAGCTGCGCGTGCTACGGTACGCGAGCATTTGCCTGAGCTGAGCGAGCTGGTGGGCAGTCAGCTGAAATTATACGGATACAGCTATGGCTACAAAGTCGAGTTAGGCCAAGTGCCGTTCCCGACCAAAATGTACGGCGACAAAGTGTACCCGGCCGGCATGTACGAAGCGCTGCGCGTTACACTAGGCGAGGGTGCAGGTCAAAATTGGTGGTGCGTGCTGTTCCCGCCGCTATGCTTCATCGATTCAACGAGCGGCGAAGCCGTCTCGGACGCGAAAGACGCCGCGAAAGAAGCGGCTGTGCAAGAACAGGCGGCAGCAGAAGTCGGGGCCGACGCAGACCGCGGTGGCGAGAGCAATGCGGATGTTGCGGGCGATTCGAAGCAAGCAGCTGGGAAGCAAGAGGCAGGACAAGCAAAATCGGCAGATGGCGGGAAGGCAGAAGCAGCGGCGGGGCCTGCTCTAGCGTTGGCGTCGGCGGAAGTGGATGCTGACCAGCCAATGCAACCTGTGGAGGAGCCTGAGGTACGATTTTTCTTCGCGGATCTCTTCGCCGGAATTGGAGACTTTTTCAGCAGTCTGTTCGGGAAATAGATCAGAAATCCTCTCCTTTGATCGGGAGAGGATTTTTTATTTTATCTTATAGGGCCTCATTTTTCGGACATCGTAAATCTTTTATCCTTCGTTTTTCGTGGCATTAGGAACATGCTATAATGGGAGCATTATGCCAAAAACAGCAACGTGAAAGAACGGAGCATGACGTGATGACCATTCAAACAACCTATTGGACGATTGATCATACAGATGGACAAAAACGGGAGCGGGCGATTCAGGAAGCGGCGGCGATGCTGCGAGAAGGCAAACTGGTCGCGTTTCCGACCGAAACCGTGTACGGGCTGGGCGCGGATGCGCGGCGGACGGAGGCGGTGGAGGGGATTTTCGCGGCTAAGGGCCGGCCGTCGGACAACCCGCTCATCGTGCACATCGCCGATGCGACGCAGTTGGACGAGCTCGTGCTGCCCTACGGCGACACCGCGCGCCAGCTGATGGCGCGCTTCTGGCCGGGGCCGCTCACGCTCGTGCTGCCGGCGCGCCCCGGCGCGGTATCGCCGCGCGTCACAGCCGGGCTCGCGACGGTTGCCGTGCGCATGCCGGCGCACCCGGACGCGCTCGCGCTGATCGCCGCCTCTGGCTGCCCTATCGCCGCGCCGAGTGCGAACCGCTCGGGCCGGCCGAGCCCGACGCTGACGTCGCACGTGCGCGATGACCTCGCCGGGCGCATCGACGGCATCGTCGACGGCGGCCCGACCGGCGTCGGCGTCGAGTCGACCGTCGTCGCCGTCGACGGCGAGCGCGTCACCGTGCTTCGTCCCGGCGGCGTCACGCTCGCCGAGCTGCGGTCGGTCGCGGCCGACGTCGCGCTCGACCCCGCCCTCGCGGCGCAAGCGAGCGCCTCAGCCGCCACCGCCACCGCCGCCACCGCCGCCGACGCCGCTGCGCCGGCAAACCCCGACTTCATCCCACGTTCGCCCGGGATGAAGTACGCGCCCTACGCGCCGCGCGGCGAGCTGCAGCTCGTCTGCGGCGAGTCCGCCGACGCCGTCGCCACCCGTATCCAGGCGGCGGTCGACGACGCCAAGCGGCGCGGCCTGACGACCGGCGTGCTGACGTATGCCGAGCACGCCGCGCTCTACCGCGCCGACCTCGTCGTCGCCTGCGGCAGCCTGGGCGACCTCGCAACGACGGCGCATGAGCTGTACGCCGCGTTGCGCCGCTTCGACGCCGCCGACATCGGCTTCATCGCCGCCGAAGGCTGCAGCGACGAAGGCATCGGTCTCGCCGTCATGAACCGGCTGACGAAGGCCGCCGCGGGCCGCGTAACCTACGTATAACGTTAAGAGTTTTTTAAGCGGCTTCTATGGATCGAATCGTCGTTATATTCGTGATGGGAATCATTCATAGCGCAGCGCTTTGCCCGTCAAGTCCCTTCACTCATTTTTCTCCCCTCAACCCCGGGACAAACGTCATGTTTCCCAGTTTGTCCGCATATGCTGAAACAAGAAACGGCGGGACAAGGGGAGATGGATGTGGAGACGGCTTCGGCCCAGGCGGGACAACTCATCACCGTGCTGATCATGGCGTTTGCGCTCGGTCTGGACGCTTTTTCCCTCGGGATCGGCATCGGCATGCGAGGCATCCGGCGGCTCGACATCGTGAAGCTGAGCTTTGTGATTGGAGTGTTCCATATCGTCATGCCGCTGCTTGGCATGTACGCGGGGTATTATGTCAGCTCATTGCTTGGCAATGTAGCGACATTCGCCGCCGGCGGATTGCTGCTCCTGCTGGGCGGTCATATGATTTATAGCGCTCTGCGAGGAGAGGCGGTGCGGCCGTTCGACCACCGGACGTTATGGGGAATTCTCGTATTTGCGCTTAGCGTAAGCATCGATTCTTTTTCCGTTGGAATATCGCTCGGGATGTTCGCTACCGATATTATGCTCACCGTGCTGCTGTTTGGCTTTGTCGGAGGCATCATGTCCGTCCTCGGCCTGTCGCTCGGACGTCGCGTGAGCTACAGCATGGGGGAATACGGGGAAGCGTTTGGCGGCGTTATTTTGTTCGTGTTTGGTTTGCTTTTTATTTTTTGACAATATACAACTTCAAAAAAAGAATTTCAGCGCCGGCGGATGAAAGCATCCATCGGCTTTTGACGTTCCGGGTCTTTCCGCAAGATGTACCCCGTTGAAGTTCTAAACACCTGTGACGTGGAATAACTATACATTGCATAAATGATCGGATTAGAAGGGTGACATCCATGAAAAATATGAGCAAGAAGCTGCTTGCGATGATCATCGTCTGTTTATTGGCAATCGTTTCCGGACCCTTATCGGCCGCGCCGGCTGCGGCTTCCGAGGAACAACCTCGCCTTGCCTTTGATGTTTATTTGAAATTGGACGGCATTGCAGGCGAATCAACCGCCAGTAAATATGCAAAATGGATCGAGCTCTCCGACGTTCAATTCGATGTATCCAATACGTCCGGAAATGCAGCGGGTTCAGGATCAGGCTCGGGAAAAGCTAACCTAAACCATTTTGTTATCGCTAAAATATTTGATGCATCCTCCATCCCCTTGTTCTTGGCTTCGTTATCCGGATCAACGATCAAGAACGGGCAGATTGCATTCGTGACCCAAGGCAAAAGTCCCCATCCTTTTCTAACTATCGATTTAGAAAAAATTACGATATCCGAATATAGTTTTAACGATGGTTACGAATCGATTGGATTAAAATTCGGTTCCATTAGTATGAAATATTCGACAGTGAATTCGGCAGGCACCCCTTCGATCACCGGCGGCTGGGATTTCTCGCAGTATTCGCCAATAAAATAGCATGGGAACGAGCAGTCTCTTCTGGCTAAGAGGCTGCTCTTTTTAGGAGTTGGATTTCGTCAGATGTATTTTTGAATATGGGTTTTAATTTTATAACTGCCGGAAATATTATACACACGGAGGTTTCTAATTGTAGGGGCTAATACAAATGATGGGCGCGGGCGCCATTTCAACGAAGGAACGAACGTGGTAAGATGGACGTAATAAAAAATCGTATCGGTCAGGAGGTGTGCGGCCTTGAAACGAATATTGTTCGTCTGTACGGGAAATACATGCCGAAGTCCGCTCGCGGAGGCGCTGTTGCGCGACCGGGCGGGCAAACAAGGCATTCGGCTCGAAATCCGTTCTTCCGGCGTATCGACCGTAGACGGGATGCCGATGTCCATGCATTCGCAGGCGGTGTTAAAGGAAAAGGACGTTGCCGGCCGCCATTCATCCCGGATGCTGACAAGCGAAACCGCGGCTTGGGCCGATCTGATCTTGACGATGACGTCAAGCCACAAAAGGCATGTCGTTCAGCGTCACCCGGATGCCGCCGATAAAACATTCACGTTAAAAGAATACGTTGAGGACAACGCCGGCGCGCTGGACGCCATTGCGGAGCTCGAACGGCTCATCGCCGACGTACAGCTGAAGCAGGCGCTCGGGGAACCGATCACGGAAGGCGATCGTCGCCGAATAGCGGAGCTGGAGCGGCGCCTGCCGAATGCGGACATCGCCGATCCGTTCGGCGGATCGCTGCAGGACTATCAAGCGTGCGCGGCCGAAATCGAGCAAGCGCTCGATAAGCTCCTGGAGAAGTTAAAGCGCGCGTCGCAATAACGGTAGAGCCAAATGAGCTCAGTCGATTTCACTCTTCCTTCACGGGAATGATGATTGATTTCTGGCGATGTTTGCGTTATGATGGGGATAGTTGAATGAGAACCCGGTGTAACTGGCGACGAGTGGGATACCACAGTGGAGCACCGGGCGATACGGCCGGTCGCCTGGGCAAAGAGCAGCGTGCAGTGATGCGCGTGTTGCTCTTTTTTGTCTTTAACCGTGATTTTGAGCGTACCCGCCTTCAAGGCGCGCCGCTTGAAATCGTTCACCGGCAGGCCGCGGCTCGAATGGATGTCGTCAACACAACAGAAAGCCGTCGTTGGGACATACTACGCGAAGAACCAATTACGAGGAGGCGGAATGTGTGAAAATTGCAATAGGTGCTGACCACGCTGGAGTTCGTTTGAAGGATGAGCTGATTCGATTTATCGAATCGCTGGGCCATTCGGTCGAAGATTTCGGCTGCAACTGTCTTGACTCGGTCGATTATCCCGATTATGCTCTGCCGGTTTGCGAGAGAGTCGTTTCCGGCGATGCCGACAAAGGCATTCTTATTTGCGGGACGGGCATCGGCATGACGATTGCGGCGAACAAGGTGCCTGGCATTCGCTGCGCGCTTGTGCACGATTTGTTTTCGGCGAAAGCGACGCGCGAGCACAACGATTCCAACGTGCTGGCGATGGGCGAGCGCATTATCGGCCCCGGCGTCGCACAGGAAATCATCCGCGTCTGGCTCGAAACCGAGTTCTCGCACGGGCCGCGCCACGAAAACCGCGTGAACAAAATCAAGTCGATCGAGGACAAATACAACCTTCACCCTTAAACGGAACAACACCAAGTTGTAAAGGAGAGGTGATCCGGTATGTTGAATGCCCAAGAGATTGCATCGCAGGTCGAAACGATCTTGCGTGAGCTTGTCGCAGCCGGAGGCATCGGCCGAGGGCACATTGTCGTCATCGGCACGAGCACGAGCGAGGTGATCGGCGAGCGGATCGGCACGCAAGGCAGCGCTGACGTGGCGGAGGGCATTTACCGCGGCGTCGAGGCGGTGCGGCAGGAGGTCGGCTTCTACGCCGCGTTCCAATGCTGCGAGCACCTGAACCGTGCGCTCGTCGTGGAACGCGAGCTGCTCGAGCGAGACGGCTCGCTGGAGGAGGTCGCCGCCGTGCCGGTGCGCAAGGCGGGCGGCTCGATGGCCGCGCATGCATACCGGCATATGCAGCGGCCGTGTCTGGTCGAGTCGATCCGGGCGCATGCCGGCATCGACATCGGCGACACGCTGATCGGCATGCATCTGCGCCGGGTCGCGGTGCCAGTGCGTCCGTCCATCCGGCGGATCGGACAGGCGCACGTGAACATGGCCTATACGCGGCCGAAGCTGATCGGCGGCGCGCGTGCCGTCTATGCGCTTGAAGTCGAACCGGGTGGGCCGGCTGCTCCGACTGCCCCAGACGCTCCTGTGTCGGAACACTGCGAATAAGATGACATCGGCCATGGGCCTGTGATGACCTGATAAAGATATTTATTACAAAGCGAAGAGGAGAAATCGAAAATGGAACATTTGCGCAATGCAGATCCGGAAATCGTCAAAGCACTGAACCTTGAATTGAAACGCCAACGCGACAACATCGAGCTGATCGCTTCGGAGAACATCGTTAGCCGCGCGGTTATGGAAGCGATGGGGACGGTTCTGACGAACAAATATGCGGAAGGTTACCCAAGCAAGCGTTACTACGGCGGCTGCGAATATGTGGACATCGCCGAGGACATCGCCCGTGACCGCGCGAAAGAGCTGTTCGGCGCAGAGCATGCAAACGTACAGCCGCACTCCGGCGCGCAAGCGAACATGGCGGTATATCTCGCCGCGCTGAAGCCAGGAGACACGGTGCTCGGCATGAACCTCGCGCACGGCGGCCACTTGACGCACGGCAGCCCGGTTAACGCTTCCGGCATTTTATACAACTTCGTTGCTTACGGCGTAAGCGAAAACGACTTCCGCATCGACTACGAAGAAGTGCGCAAAGCGGCGTTCAAGCACCGCCCTCGCATGATCGTTGCCGGCGCCAGCGCGTATCCGCGCATTATCGATTTCGAAAAGCTGGCTTCGATCGCGAACGACGTCGGCGCGCTGTTCTTCGTCGACATGGCGCACATTGCCGGTCTCGTTGCAGCAGGCCTTCATCCGAACCCAGTGCCTCATGCGCACTTCGTGACGACGACAACGCACAAGACGCTGCGCGGACCTCGCGGCGGTCTGATCCTGTGCCGCAAGCCGTGGGCGCAAGCGATCGACAAAGCGGTATTCCCGGGCACGCAAGGCGGTCCGTTGATGCACGTGATCGCTTCGAAAGCGGTAGCTCTCGGCGAAGCGCTGCAGCCGTCGTTCAAGACGTATGCGCAAAACGTCGTCAGCAACGCGCAAACGCTGGCTGAAGGACTTGTAGCCGAAGGCTTGAACCTTGTTTCCGGCGGTACGGACAACCACTTGATGCTGATCGATACGCGCAACCTGAACATTACGGGTAAAGACGCGGAGCACGTATTGGACGAAGTAGGCATCACAGTGAACAAAAACGCGATTCCGTTCGACCCGACGAGCCCGTTCATTACGAGCGGCATCCGCGTGGGTACGCCTGCAGTGACTTCCCGCGGCATGGACGGCGAAGCGATGAAGACGATCGCCAAAGTCATCGCGATGACTTTGAAAAACCCGAAAGACGCAGCGACGCTGGAAACGGCGCGTGGCCTGGTTCGCGATCTGACGGCGCAATTCCCGTTGTACGACGGTTTGTCCTATTAATAATGGAATTTGAAGGAACGGTTTTCCGCATATGCTGCGGAAGGCCGTTTTTTGCGTTAAAGCTGCCTGCTGATGACGCTCTTCGAATGGGAACGCCTTCGGTCCGCAATGCAGCGACTTCATCGAATTGCTTCGGCCAACGAATGTGCCGATTGGAACGGTGTAAGCCATTTATCCTTGACCGGCCGCCTGCAGCGATTCATGGCTTCTTCCCACCATTCCTCTCCTTTGATAGAATGAGTATAGTAATTAGAGCGGGAGTTGATGATTGTGTCGTTATTTACGGAACAGCTGGTAAAAGCCGTACGGGAGCGATCGCGGCAAATGGAGGAATCGGGAACATTTGCCCGAGAGCTGCTGCCGCTCATCTATGAGCACAAGCTGTTTAAGCTTTTTGTGCCAAGCGAGCTGGGTGGATGGATGACCCCGCTGCCGGAAGCACTGCGCATTTTCGAGCAAGCAGCCTGGGTCGACGGAAGCTTCGGCTGGCTTGTGACAATTGGCTCGGGCGGCGGATTTTTCGTGCCGGCCTTCACGACTTCCGCGGCGCGGTTGTTCGCCAGCCCGGAGGCCGTCATTGCCGGAAGCGGGCATCCGTCCGGTGTGGCAAAACGGGTGGAAGGCGGCTTTCGCGTGAACGGGAAATGGAAGTTTTGCAGCGGTTCTACATATGCTACGATGTTTACCGCGAACTGTGTAATCGAGGAAGAAGGCGTGCCGGAAGCGACAGGCGGAGTGCCGCGAATCCGTTCGTTTATTTTTATGCCGGAACAGGTAGAAATCATCAAAGACTGGAACTCCTTCGGGTTAAAAGCGACCGAAAGCCATTCGATCCAAGTCGCGGACGCATTCGTTCCCGATGAAAGAACGTTCGATATTTTCACCCCGCAATCGGACTATCGCGATCCAATTTATACTTATCCGTTTCTGCCGTTTGCGGAAGCTTCGTTCGCGGTGGTCAGCCTTGGAGTCGGGCGACATTTTGTCGAGGAGGCGAGGGCGATGCTTGCGCGAAACAAGGAATCTTGGGAAGCCTCCCGAACGAATCGGTATGCATTTGTCGCGGAACTCATCGATCGAGCCGAATTGCAGCTGGGGCAGGCGGGAGACGATTTTTATCGGATGATCGGCGGCTCCTGGGATCGTCATCTGAACGGCATGCCGTTCTCCGAACCGGATTTGGAGCAAATCAGCCGCCAGTGCAAAGCAACGGCCCAGACTTCGCTTGCTTGCGCGAATTCCGTGTTCCCTTACATGGGAATTGCGGCCGTGATGGAGGATACGCCGCTTAACCGTATTTTCCGCGATTTGCAAACCGTTTGCCATCATACGATGCTTGTCGCTTTTCAAAAATACTAAGTAAGTATAAGTTTCAACCTTACTTCTGAGGGAGAAGAACGGAGGGATACGAATGAGCTGGTTGTCGAAGTTGTTTGGTGCAAAAAAGGGAAGTCCACAAAGCGGCCGTACATCGACTCGGCTGTCGCCTTCGCGCGTTCCGCAAAAGCCGCACGGCTTCACGGGCGTTCCGCCGGCCCATTTGGGCGTGCGTTCCGGATTGCCGTTAGTTCCGCTTGCGGAGCGGCTGGAAGCGGCGATTGGCGCGGAATTTGCGGAGCAGCTGAAGCAACGGGTGATGAAGCAGCATCCGCGGATGTCGGAAGCGGAGTTCGCTTGGACGTTTTTTGAATTGAAGCGCTTTTTCCTGATGAATTCGATCTTGCACCAGGTGCCGATGTTCAGCAACGCCGTGGACGACGTTTGGCACGAGATGCTCATGTTTACCCGCGACTACGAAAAGTTCGGAGATCGCTTCGTCGGCTACACGATTCACCATTCGCCCCACACGGAGCCAAGGCCGATGCCTAACGAGCGCGCGTGGTTCGACTGGGTTTACGCCCAGCTGTTCACGGATACGCCGTACAGCGCAAGGCTATGGGGCGGTTTTTTCCGGTCGCCGCTTGCCCCGGATCGGCTGGAGACGCTTGCCCGCAGCTCGCGGGACGAACTGGCAGGCACGCTGTTTAACGCGCGTACCGCAGCGACGCTGCCTGAGGTTTCGGCCACGATCGACGCGCTTATCGAGCGGGCGCGCCGTCAACTGGAAGATGCGAAACGAAGCGAGGACCGGGACGAATATGAGCGGTATTCGAGCGGCTATTCGGGCATGGACCCGCTCATGATGCTATCCGGCATGATGCTCTTTTATTCGATCTCCGATCCGCTGCAATTCGGTCATCATATGGAGGAAGAACGTCGCGAAGAGCAGTACAACGGCTCTTCCTGCTCGTCGGTTTTAGCTTGCAGCGCATCCTCGGATGGAGATGGCCCGAACGGAGACAACGACGGCGGGGGCGGCGAAAGCAGTTCAGACGGCGGTTCGTCAAGCTGCTCTTCATCCGGCAGTTCGTCTTCCAGCTGTTCATCCTCGAGCTGCTCTTCCGGATGTGGAGGAGGAAGTTAACGGAGCTCGGAGCTTTGGGTAGAGCGATATTCAATGTGCCGGTCAAAATATTAGGTATCCCAGGGGAAAGGTTCCTTCAAAGCTGATGCTTGAAGGGGCCTTTTTGCGTTTTGCCCGGTTTCAGCGGCTGGCAAAAAACCCTCTAATCGAGTGTGAACTGTAGTCTCCCACAACACTCGCTAGAGGGTCTTCGATGACGATTCAAATTTAGTTCGCTTATTGTACGACCGGATATCCGGCTTCGAACCAGTCTTGCTTGCCTTCCCGGTATTCTCTGACATTCGTGTAACCGAGTTCGATCAGGCGTTTAGCCGCGATCTCGGAATTAGGGCAAGGCAAGTTAGCGCAATAAGTAATAATTTCCGCAGATTTATCGGGCAACATTTTTGGTGCCAGGGCTTCGACCTCGGTATGAGGAATATTGATAGCCCCCGGCAAATGCATGTCTTCATAGTATCTTGGAGGCAGCGCTTCTACGAGAATCACGCTCGCGCCCCGATCCAGTTTTTCCTTAATTTCCGAACGGCTAATGCTTGTAACAACCATAGTTGTTACCTCCTTTTTCTTCGTTATTTTAGTGTCGAGGGCGTGTTACGCCCTTCATTCGTTGAAGTATCGACATGGGGCAGCAAAGTAGGGCATTTGCCCGGAAACGGTTCAGCTCACCTCCTTTCGGGAAACTTTCCAGACTTGCTTGAGCGAATTCGAGCTGGTTACCGCTACATGCAAGCTGACGATCAGCAGCAGCAGTTCGAACTCGTAGCCTGTCGCCGTGTTCGAGATAAAACCGACGGAGAGTTTCACTTTAAACAGGGCAATCAGCAGAATTAGACTGAACAGGGAAGCCAGGTAGCGCGTGCCGATTCCGATGACCATGACGATGCCTCCAAGCAGCTCAATCCAAGGGAGCACGTAAGCGAAAAAATCCGCAAACGGAAATCCTTGACCTTGCAGCCATTCCGATAAATTGGAATACCCCCACATCAGCTTAAATCTTCCATGCATAATGAAGATGAATCCAACCAATAATCGAAGGGCAATGTTGGCATAAACATGCAAGCTTCTGTTATCCATATAAATTTCAACTCCTTTATTTGTTGTTAAATCAACAGTTGACCACACAACAAAATTAACACAATAAAGTTGCGTAGTCAACAATTATTTGTTGATTACGCAACAAAAAAGGCGTATATTGATTTTAACCTGATTGCAGTGGAGGATAGCCTGATGGAAAGAGTATCGGAACAAGAACTGGCCGCTTGGCGGCTGTTTATAAAGACGCATGCCAAAATTATCGAAAACATCGAACAGGATTTGGCCGAGCAAAAAAGAGTGCCGCTGACCACTTACGATGTGCTGATCGCTTTGTTCGAGGCGCCGGACCGCAAGCTTCGCTTCGGGGAGCTCAATCGGAAGGTAGTCTTGAGCAAAAGCGGCTTGACGCGGCTTGTTGACCGGCTGGAGCGCGATGGGTTGATTCAACGGGAAAGAAGCGACGAAGACCGGCGGGGAGCATATGCTGTACTTACGCAGGAAGGAGAAATGCAATTGCGCAAAGCGTGGCCGGTATATGCAAAGGGAATCAAGCAATATTTCGCCAAGTTGCTGTCCGATGCCGAGGTGCAATCGATCATCAGTTCCTTTGGAGCGATGTATCGTGCATTGCAATCGCCGCGGGGCGAAGAGGGTAAACCGTCCTAAGATTGCATCTTAAAACGTGTAATCAATCCTGTCTGGAGGGATATGGATGAGTACGATGTTATGGATTGCCGCTTTGTTGCGGGATTATCGCTATGTGCCCTATGGATCGCCGGGATGCGTAATAACAAGCTTTCGACATCCTCTTCCCGCTTTAGCGACCGCGCCGATCTGCCTTTGCGCGAAAGAGGAATCGCAAGCCGTTCCCGCAAACCCGGGACGTTAAAGTACCGGCGGGGGCGATTAGCCGGCAAAAAACCGTTTTTCGCATCTGAAGCAATTGAATGCGAAAAACGGCGTATTTGTTTTACTTCGCGTAAACCTCATCAAGCACCGACTCGCCCTGCTGGTCGACTGTAATTTTCTTTACGGTTCTATTCCCCGCAAGATCGGTCGCCGTAATGGCGATTTCCTGCTTCTCTCCGACCTTCAGCTTGGCCGTGCCTCTCCATTTGCCGTCTTTGCCGACGGTCGCTTTGTTGTCCCCGATCGCAACGGTACTATCCGCGGAGACGGTTCCGCTAAGCGGGATCGATTCTTCCTTCGTCGCGCTTTCGTATTTGTCGACGGTAAGCGTCGGCGGCGTTTTGTCGAGATACGTCGTGTATACCGTTTTGCCCCCTGCCAGCTTATAAGAGGAAAAAGCCTGATCGGCCAAATAAAAGACGAGGCCCCGGTCGGCTTTGCTGTTCTTGTTCCCGTCCAATTGCTTCTGATCGTCTGCCGTAATTAACCCGGCTTGTACTGCGGCTGATATGTAGTCGTCCGGCCATTTCTTCGTTGTGTCGGGCTTAACGCCGACAAACTTCATCATAAAGGCGATCGCTTCGGCCGAAGTTACGTTGCCGTTCGGGTTAAATTTACCGTCCGGCTGGCCGATGGTCCCGCCTTGTTTTTCAACCAACGACTTCGCTGCGGCGATATATCCGCTGTACCACTGACCGGACGTATCGGCGAAGGTACTCGAGCCCGCAAGTGACTTGGCGCTGCTTTCCTGGCCGAAGGAGCGGACGATGATCGTGACCAGCTCGGCGCGGGTGATGTTGTCGTTAAGACGCAGATCGCCGTTTTTGTCCCCGCTGATTAATTTGAGCGCCTTCATGCGCGCGGCCGCAGCCTGCTCGTCGGCATTCGTTGCGGCGGATGCGAATTGCGGCATGATGCATGCAACCGCAAGCGCGGCGAGCAGCAGCCATTTCCACTTGAATCCTTTGTTCATTTTGATTGACTCCCCCTAGAGATATAGTTCCCAAGCATTATATTAATTGAGGTTCTGGGGCTTTGAATAGCGGGTTGGCAAAAAATACAACAATAGAATGATGAATCGGGACGAAAATGGAAAAGCTACGTGCAGTCAAGCCAAGACAGTGATATAATAGATCAGGTTTGCAGAGCATTTCGTGACGAACGGTGACGAAACAGTTTTGCTTCGCAAAACGTGTAGGGGGACGAAGAACAACTTATGAGCAAATTATTTATCTGCGATCATCCGCTAATCCAGCATAAGCTGACGTATATCCGCGACGAAAACACGAAAACGAAAGATTTCCGCGAGCTTGTCGACGAAGTGGCGACACTGATGGCGTACGAGATTACGCGTGATATTCCGCTGGAAGACATCAAGGTAAAAACACCCGTAACGGAAGCCGATAGCAAAATCATCTCCGGCCGCATGCTGGGTCTCATTCCGATTTTGCGCGCAGGACTCGGCATGGTGGACGGGATTCTGAAACTTCTGCCCGCCTCCAAAGTCGGGCATGTCGGTTTGTACCGCGATCCGGAAACGCTCCAGCCGGTGGAATATTACACGAAGCTGCCGACGGACGTGCAGGAGCGTCTCAACATCGTCATCGATCCGATGCTGGCGACCGGCGGTTCCGCGAATGCGGCAATCGACGTGCTGAAGAAGCGCGGCTGCACCCAAATCAAGCTGATGTGCCTCATCGCGGCGCCGGAAGGCGTTCATGCGGTACAAAAAGCCCATCCAGACGTTGACATTTACGTTGCTGCAGTCGACGACTACCTGAACGACCATGGATATATCGTGCCTGGGCTCGGCGATGCCGGAGACCGGTTGTTTGGCACGAAATAAATTGTCGAATAGGAGACCTTTTTAAATGAAGCGACTCAAAGTAATGACGATTTTCGGAACGAGGCCGGAAGCGACCAAGATGGCGCCGCTCGTTCTGGAGCTGGAAAAGCACCCCGAGCACATCGAATCGCTCGTGTGCGTCACCGCACAGCACCGCGAATTGCTGGACCAAGTGCTCGAATTGTTCGGCATCAAGCCGGATTACGACTTGAACGTCATGAAAGGCGGCCAAACGATGAACGAGGTCGCCATCCGCGTGCTGCAAGGACTGGAGCCGGTATTCAGCGAAGCGAAGCCGGATCTGATTCTTGTTCACGGCGATACGGCTACGACATTTTTGGCCAGCTATGCGGCGTTTCTGCAAAAAATCCCGGTCGGTCACGTCGAGGCGGGACTGCGTACGTGGGACAAGATGGCGCCTTATCCGGAGGAGATGAACCGTCAGCTGACGGGCGTACTCACCGACCTGCATTTTGCGCCGACGGAATGGTCGGCCGGGAACTTGCGCAGTGAAAACAAGCCGGAGGACCGCATCTACATTACCGGGAACACAGCGATCGATATTTTCCAATACACGGTGAAGGAGCATTTCGAGCACCCGATCCTCGAGTGGGCGAAGGGCAAGCGGCTTGTATTTATGACGGCGCATCGCCGTGAATCGCAGGGAGAGCCGCATCGTCAAATTTTCCGTGCCGTGAAGCGTCTTGCTGACGAATTCGAAGATATCGCCATTGTATATCCGGTCCATCCAAGCCCGGCTGTCAAAGGCCCGGCGCACGAAATGCTGGGCGGCCATCCTCGAATTAAGTTGATCGATCCGCTTGACGTCGTTGAGGTTCATAATTTCTTCCCGCATATTCATCTCATTCTGACCGACTCCGGCGGACTACAGGAAGAAGCACCGTCGTTCGGCGTGCCGGTGCTAGTCCTGCGCGATACAACGGAGCGTCCGGAAGGAATCGACGCGGGAACGCTGGAGCTGGTCGGCACCGACGAACAGCACGTGTTCGAGCGGGCGAGAACGCTGCTCACCGACCAAGCCGTTTACGACAAAATGAGCAAGGCCGCCAATCCGTACGGCGACGGAAAAGCATCGCAGCGGATCGTACAGGCGATTCTTCATCATTTCGGCATCATCCCGAATCCTCCCGAACGGTTCACACAACGTTCATAATTGACATGGGTTTCGACTAATACGTCAAAAGCATCTAGCATACAGTGGTACTGTGCGGTTTTGAAGACGCAAAAGGCTTTAAAATCAAGGGTTTTCGCGGTTCCGTTCACTGAATGTTTGCAGCTTTTGGAATTGACAAAGGGAGTACCGCTTCGCTACAATAAATGTTGGATTGGCAGGGGGTAGCCATGAAAGAAAGTCGAAAAGACAACCCTTGGATTGCCGCCGGCGTTGTCGGCGCAATCGGCATAGAAGTCGCTGTTTGCATCCTGATCGGATACGGCATCGGTCGTTTGGCGTCCCATTACTGGGGAGGCGGTTCAGGTTGGCTTGTCGGAGGCATTCTGTTCGGATTGGCTGCCGGTCTTTTTGGTGCCTTCATGCTAGTAAAGAAGGTGTTAGGAGAAGCCGATGGATAAGATTTGGAAGACGACAACACGTGCGGCGCTCTATTTTGCATCGTTATGTTTATTGGTTTGGGCGGTGTTCCCGGAGTGGAAAACGGTTGCGGCGGGCCTTTTGCTAGGATTGGCCGCAAGTGTTATGAATGCGTTATTACTTCGGAGAAGAGTCGAGTTTTTAGGACAAGCGGTTTCCTCGCAAGGCCCGCGCAAAGTGGGCATGGGGCTCGCAAGCCGTCTCGCGATGGTATTGCTGGCTGCGATGGTTGCGCTTAAATTCCCGGATCGTTTTCATATCGTCGCTGTATTGTCCGCCTGTTTTTTTATGTCTTTTGCTGCGCTTATCGCAGCGTACTATCACAATAGCAAAGATTCCAGCGGAAAGGGGTGAAACTAAAAAATGCATGAATCTCCGATACTGCACGTTGGCGGACTTAACATCGACATCGCGGCGTTTGGAACGATTATCATCTCTTTCATTATTACGTTCGTGCTTGCCCGTTTGGCTGTTCGCAATCTATCCGTTGAAAATCCAGGCAAACTGCAGAACTTCATGGAGTGGGTCGTCGAATTCGTCCAAGGCGTTATTGCTAGCACAATGCCGCTGAATAAAGTCAAGCCTTATGTTTCACTCGGGATGACACTGATTATGTTTATTTTTGTCTCCAACATGCTCGGACTTCCGTTCGGGATTGTAACGGAGGTGCACCATCCGATTGATTGGCTGGGCATCACCGCTGACAAGCTGGCGGCGAAGGAGCATTACGAAATCGCTTGGTGGAAATCGCCGACCGCAGATTTTTCTGTGACTTCGGGTCTTGCCATCGTCGTTTTCTTCTTGATCCACATCCTGGGTGTCAAGCTGAACACGAAGCATTACTTCAAGCACTACCTGGAGCCGTTCCCGGTCTTCTTGCCGTTGAACCTGATGAAAGTGGTCTCCAAACCGCTGACGCTCGCGCTTCGTTTGTTCGCGAACATTTTTGCCGGCGAGGTTTTGATCTCAACGATTTTGATGTTGGGCTGGGTAGGCACTCCGTTCCTGATCGCATGGCAAGGCTTCAGTATTTTCGTAGGCGCCATTCAGGCGTTCCTGTTTACGATTCTGACGATGGTGTACATCTCGGAAGCGACGATTCACGAAGAGCATTGATGAAACCGGTATTAAAGTATCACCCAAATATATAACCCCAATTTTGAGGAGGATTTTAAACAATGGAAGTATTGGCAGCAGCATTAGCAGTAGGTCTGGGCGCACTTGGCGCTGGTATCGGTAACGGTCTGATCGTAAGCAAAACGGTAGAAGGCATCTCCCGTCAGCCAGAATTGCAAGGCAAACTTCAAACAACGATGTTTATCGGCGTAGGTATCGTCGAGGTCGTTCCGATCATCGGCGTCGTTATCGGCTTCCTGGCGTTCTTTAAATAATCGTTTAGACAGCCATTGGCGGGGAAGGCCTTAGCCCTCCACGCCTTCGTTTTGATTGCCTAAGATGATGCATGGAAGAAGGGAGTGGCAGCTATGGATTGGAAATGGGAAACATTCGTTTTCGCGATCATCTCCTTCGGGATTTTGTACTGGTTGTTGAATAAATATGCGTTCGGACCTTTGTTCGGCATCATGGAAAAACGCAGACAGCTGGTCAAAGAGCAGATCGACGGAGCGGAAACGAGCCGCAAGCAAGCGGAACAGCTGCTTGAGGAGCAGAAGCAAGCATTGCAGCAAGCGCGCAAAGAAGCGCATGAAATTATTGAGCTGTCCAAAACGACTAGCGTGAAGCAAGCGGACGAAATCGTTCAACTGGCGAAGTCCGAAGCGACAAGACTCAAGCAAGATGCGGTCAAGGAAATCGACAGCGAGAAGAACAAAGCGGTTGCGGCGCTGCGCAGCCAAGTGGCCGGCATGTCCGTCATGATCGCTTCGAAGATCATCGAGAAGCAAGTCGACGAAAAAACGCAAGAGCAGCTGGTTGACCAATACCTGAAAGAGGTAGGGGAAAAACCATGAGCAAGGAAACGGTCGTAGCGAAAAGATACGCAAAGGCGCTGTTCGAGGTCGCTCAAGGCGCAGGCGCGGTTTCCCAGGTGGAAGCTGAGCTGAAGCTTGTTGTCGGTACCGTGGAAGGCGATGCCGAGTTCAAGAAGTTTCTAAGCTATCCGAACATTGACGCAACCGCCAAAATCGGGCTTGTCAAAAAAGCGTTCGAAGGCAGCGTGTCCCCTGCCGTCATGAGCACGATCGAGCTTCTGATCGCTCGGGGCAGACAAAGCATTTTTGCCGAACTGCTTGAAGCTTACGTCAAGATTGCAGGCGAAGTGCTCGGACAAGCGGACGCGACCGTATTTTCGGCGCTGCCGCTCACCGAAAGCGAGCTTGCGCATACCGCCGAATCGTTCGGCAAATTAACGGGCAAGAAAATTCGTTTGCAAAACGTGATCGATAAAGGCTTGTTAGGCGGCATCCAGGTTCGCATCGGCGATCGCCTATACGACGGCAGCTTGTCCGGCAAGCTGTCGCGGCTCGAAAAATCTTTGAAAAGTCAAGCATTGTAGACAGGGGTGAAGAGAATTGAGTATCAGACCTGAAGAAATCAGCACGCTGATTAAACAGCAAATTGAACAATATAAATCCGAAATTCAAGTCGTTGACGTAGGTACGGTTATCCAAGTCGGTGACGGTATCGCACGCGTACACGGACTGGAAAACGCGATGGCGGGCGAACTGCTCGAATTCGCGAACGGCGTTGTAGGTATGGCACTTAACCTCGAGGAAAGCAACGTGGGTGTCGTTATTCTCGGCCCTTACACGGACATCCGCGAAGGCGACCAAGTTAAACGTACGGGCCGTATCATGGAAGTACCTGTCGGCGAGGAACTGCTCGGCCGCGTCGTAAACCCGCTCGGACAGCCGCTTGACGGCAAAGGACCGATCAACACGACGCAAACTCGTCCGATGGAATCCCCGGCGCCAGGCGTTATGGACCGTAAATCGGTACATGAGCCGATGCAAACGGGTCTCAAAGCGATCGACGCGATGATCCCAATCGGCCGCGGCCAACGGGAGCTCGTTATCGGCGACCGTCAAACAGGTAAAACGACGATCGCGATCGATACGATCTTGAACCAAAAAGACACAGGCGTTATTTGTATCTACGTCGCTATCGGCCAAAAGCAATCGACGGTTGCTCGCGTAACCGAAACGCTTCGTCGTCATGGAGCTCTGGACTACACGATTATCGTTACAGCAAGCGCATCCGAGCCGGCTCCATTGCTGTATATGGCTCCGTTCGCAGGCTGCTCAATGGGCGAATACTTCATGTACAAAGGCAAACATGCCTTGATCATTTATGATGACTTGTCGAAACAAGCGGCAGCATACCGCGAGATGTCGCTCTTGCTCCGCCGTCCGCCGGGTCGCGAAGCTTATCCGGGCGACGTATTCTACTTGCATTCCCGTCTACTTGAGCGCGCTGCAAAATTGAGCGACGAGAAGGGCGCAGGTTCTTTGACCGCGCTTCCGTTCATCGAAACGCAAGCGGGCGACATTTCCGCATATATTCCGACGAACGTAATTTCGATTACGGACGGACAAATCTTCCTGGAGAGCGAGCTGTTCTACGCGGGCCAACGTCCTGCCGTAAACATCGGTAACTCCGTATCTCGCGTCGGCGGTTCCGCACAAACGAAAGCGATGAAGAAGGTTGCCGGTACGCTTCGCGTTGACTTGGCTCAATACCGTTCCCTTCAAGCTTTCGCACAGTTCGCATCCGACCTCGACCGGGTAACGAAAGCTCGTCTGGACCGCGGTGAAAGAACAACGGAGTTGCTCAAACAAGGCGTTAACCAGCCGATGTCGCTTGAGAAACAAGTTGTTTCGATCTACACGGTAACTAAAGGTCATTTGGACGACATTCCAGTCAAAGACGTTCTTCGTTTCGAAGCTGGATTCCTGCAATTTGTTGAAGCAAACCATCCGGAAATTTTCGCGTCCATTCGCGATACGAAAGATCTGACCAGCGATAACGATAAAGCGTTGGTTGAGGCGATCAACAAGTTCAAGAAGAGCTTCGCCACTTCAGTGTAAGGCGGTGAACAACATTGGCTAAAGGACTTCGCGAATTAAAACGCCAGATCAAGAGCAAACAAAGCACCAAACAAATTACGAAGGCAATGGAAATGGTTGCGGCCGCTCGTTTGAAGCGTGCGCAGAGCAGCGCTGAGGCTGCACGTCCGTATGCCGATAAGATGAAAGAAGTCGTCGCGAGCATCGCGGCGGGCTCGAAGGATGTTAAGCATCCGATGCTGCAAAGCCGCGAAGTGAAAAAGACGGGATATCTCGTTATTACCTCCGACCGCGGCTTGGCAGGCGGTTACAATGCCAACGTGCTGCGCAGGCTGATGTCGACGATTCGCGAGAAGCATAAATCGAACGACGAATACGTTCTGTTCGTGATCGGACGGAAGGGCCGCGACTTTTTCCAGCGACGCAATATGCCGATCTTGGAGGAAGTTACCGGATTATCCGATACGCCGACGTTTGCCGACATCAAGTCGATCGCGCAAACAGCGGTTCAGAACTATATCGAAGGACAATACGACGAGCTCGTAATCGTTTATAACAAATTTCAAAGCGTTATCTCGCAAATTCCGACGGAAATGCGTTTGCTGCCGCTCGGCGACGTGAGCACAAACGAAGCTTCCATCAGCTACGAATATGAGCCGTCGCCGGAAGGCGTACTCGAGGTGCTGCTGCCTAAATATGCGGAAACGCTCATTTACAGCGCAGTGCTGGACGGTAAGGCAAGCGAATTCGGAGCCCGGATGACGGCGATGAGCAACGCGACGAAAAACGCCACGAAAATTATCGATGGACTTACGCTCAGCTTCAACCGTGCGCGTCAAGCCGCCATCACGCAAGAGATTTCCGAGATCGTGGCAGGCGCGAACGCGCTGTCGTAGGATCGGGTTAGGATAATAAGGAGGGACTGAAATGAGCAAAGGACGCGTTGTACAGGTAATGGGTCCCGTCGTTGACATTGAGTTCGAACGCGGACACCTGCCTGAAATTTATAATGCGATCAAAATTGAGCGAAAAGCGCAAACGGCAACCGAGCGCGACATCAACCTGACGGTTGAAGTAGCTCAACATCTTGGCGACAATGCAGTGCGCTGCGTTGCGATGTCTTCCACCGACGGTCTGGTACGCGGACTCGAAGCGGTCGACACGGGCAAACCGATCATGGTACCGGTTGGACCGGCAACGCTTGGACGCGTATACAACGTACTCGGCGATCCGATCGACGAAGCGGGAGCAGCGGACCGTACGCTGGAGCTGCCGATTCACAGAGAAGCGCCTAAATTCGAAGACTTGACGACGGAAGCGGAAATGCTGGAAACCGGCATCAAAGTTATCGACCTCATGGCTCCGTATTCCAAAGGCGGTAAAATTGGTTTGTTCGGCGGCGCAGGCGTCGGCAAAACGGTAACGATGCAAGAGCTGATCCACAACATCGCTTCCGAGCACGGCGGTTTGTCCGTATTCGCAGGCGTTGGCGAACGCTCCCGCGAAGGGAACGACTTGTACCACGAGATGACGGAAACCGGCGTTATCAGCAAAATGTCCATGGTATTCGGACAAATGAACGAACCGCCGGGTGCGCGTCTGCGCGTTGCCTTGTCGGGTCTGACGATGGCTGAATACTTCCGTGACGAAGAAGGCAAAGACGTTCTTCTGTTCGTCGACAACATCTTCCGCTTTACCCAAGCGGGTTCCGAAGTATCCGCTTTGCTCGGCCGCATGCCGTCGGCGGTAGGTTACCAGCCTACGCTGGCAACGGAAATGGGTCAGCTGCAAGAACGGATTACGACAACGAAAAAAGGTTCCGTTACGTCGATCCAAGCGATCTACGTACCGGCGGACGACTATACGGACCCTGCTCCGGCTACGGCGTTCGCTCACTTGGACGCAACGACGAACTTGGAGCGTTCCATCGCGGCGAAAGGGATTTTCCCTGCCGTTGACCCGCTCGCATCGTCTTCCCGGATCCTGGCGCCTGAGGTTGTAGGCGAAGAGCACTACAACGTCGCTCAAGGCGTAAAACGGATTCTGCAACGTTATAAAGAGCTCCAAGACATTATCGCAATCCTCGGTATGGATGAATTGTCCGAGGAAGACAAACTGGTTGTTGCCCGCGCACGCCGCATCGAGTTGTTCTTGTCGCAACCGCTGCACGTTGCCGCTGCGTTTAACGGCATCCCAGGCATCGCGGTATCGGTTAAAGATACGATTCGCGGCTTCAAAGAAATTCTTGAAGGCAAACACGACGATCTTCCGGAACCGGCTTTCCACAACGTCGGTACGATTGAACAGGCCGTTGAGAAAGCGAAGACCCTGTAATCTGCAGGTAGCTTAGGAGGTATCCCAGTGAGTACCTTATTACTCGAGATTGTAACGCCGGAGCGTAAAGTATACGCGAAGGACGTGGAAATGGTCAGCGTGAAGGGCGCAGACGGAGAGCTCGGCATCTTGCCGCATCATATCCCGCTCGTCACTCCGCTGAAGATTGCTCCTGTCCGCGCGAAAATCGGCGGTAAAGAAGAAGTGATCGCCGTTCACGGCGGTTTTATCGAAATACGCAAGGACAAAGTCGTTATTCTCGCGGAAAGCGCGGAGCTCCCTGGCGATATTAATCGCGAGCGGGCGCAAGCTGCGAAAGAGCGCGCGGAGAAACGTCTCGCCGGCAAGAAGGACGATTACGATTTCCGCCGCGCCGAGCTTTCGCTGCAGCGTGCGATTACGCGAATCGAAGTGTCCGGTATGTAATATTGGTTTCCCGAGCGCTCACGGCATCGTGAGCGGCTGCGGGGAGCAAGTCCGATCATTCGGGCAAGAAAGAGAGCCGTTCGCGGCTCTTTTTTTGTATGGAAGAAAAGGACTAGGGATCCCCTGCCAGTAATAACCTCGCCGTTGATCAGCCCAAGTATGTTGACGCTCCAGGCATAACGAACTATACTAATAGACGGCTTGGTATGAGAATTTTTCTCATTCAGGAAAGGCGGCTTTGCGTCTTCCTCCATCGGTACATGGATGGACCGATAAAATATATGATGCATGATGGTGAATCTTCCTCGCCATGTGCGAAGAGAGCGATATTTTAGATGATCAGATGGTTGTTAGGCGTTATAAGCTTCGTCTTGATCGGCGTTTCCGTTTATATGACATGGCGCTTGCTTGATTGGAGCGAGCTCGCAGGCCATATTCGAATGCTTGCCGGGCAACCGGGGTGGCTGGCTGTCATGGTGGCAGGGTACGGACTTTCATTTGGATTCAAAGCGGTGGCATGGAAACGGTATGCCTGTGTTCCGGCGCCTTTTGGCGTATACTTGAATGCTTTGTTTTACAGTTTATTCACGAATCATTTGTTCCCGGTCAAAGCAGGTGATGCGGTACGGGCGGGAGTGCTCATGCAGCGGACGGAAACGACATGGGATACCGCCGTTCATTCGGTGGTCGCCATGCGGACGCTGGATATACTCGTATTGGGATTATTCGGCGGAATCGGCGCGGTATGTCTCGGGCTTCGAACCTCTTGGCTATGGTTATATGCGGTTATCGGCTTCGGCCTGATGATGGTGTTGTTTTTCAAGCTATCGGGATTAAGCCGTTGGGCCCCGCTGAGAAAGCATGTGCAAAGACTGCGCGAAGTATCGTCAACCCGTGACGGCCTCGTCATCGTAGCCGCAGTAACGGTTAGCTGGCTGCTGGAGGGCGCCGTGATTTATGGCGTCATTCGCGTTCTGGCGCTGGATGTGCCAATCTGGCAGCTCGTCTGGGCGAACAGCATGACGATTGCCGGACAAGTGTTTCACGTCACGCCTGGTGGCCTAGGCACGTATGAGAGCACGATGAGCGGCTCTTTGGCCATACTGGGAATCGATTGGAAAACTGCGCTCACGGTTGCGGTGATGACGCACAGCTTTAAGTTTGTATTTTCATATGCAGTCGGATTGTATGCGCTCATTCGAACGCCGGTGCGCTGGCTCGATTTGCGCGGATGGTTGCGAATAGGGAAAAGGAAGGGAAGTCGACATGAAACAAGCGTCCATGTTTGAAATCATCGCCGCAAGGTGCTGGAATATGCTCAACGAAGGCAAGCCGTTTACGCCGATTTTTGTCGTGGGGACGTTTCTGCTGTATCGTGCGAATCAATGGGGAATGCCCGAATTTTGGGCGTCCGCGGGACTCGGGCTGGTGCTGATCATCCCGCTGCTGGCCGCTTATTATGTGTTTGATTTTCCGCTGATGCTTCGCAACTATTTGTGGTTTCCGCTTATCGCGGCCTTGCTGATGTGGCATGAACCGGATGTTATATTGGGACTTGTGGCGTTAGGGTTATTTTTCTTCTTCACCGTGCTCTTCTGGGGCACATTATATTATCATTTGCGCATTGGTACGTCGTGGTTGAATTTCACGCGTTTCTGGAAGCTTGTGCTGAAGAACAGCGATTCCACGAGCGGCAATGCGCAGGAGCAGATGCCGAAGTTTTTGCTGCTGTTGTTTGTGTGGGACGTATATTATCGATATTTTGCCGAAGCCGGTTTGGATGGAATCGGTGCTGCTTTTTCGGAGTTGGATTGGCAGCCGCTCGTTTGGTTGACGGTTGGCGTATGGGTTTATGCCTTCGTGCTGCATCGTAACTTATTCGATTGGAAGCCGAAGGAGATTCCGAGCTATACGTCGAACGCTCCGTCGCCACAGAAGGCGCTCAGTAAACGCGTTGTCGTCATGGTCATCGACGGCATGCGCAAGGATCGTTTTGAGGAAGCGGATGCGCCTTTCCTGAAAGGGCTGCGGAGTAACGGGACCGAATACGAGCAGATGGAAACGGTGTACCCGGCACGTACGGTCGTATGTTTCTCGTCGATGTTCACGGGGACGTATCCGCGCGAGCATGGCATTCGTTCGAATATGGTTTGGCGTCTTGGCATTCGGGTCGAAAGTATTTTTGATTCGCTGCGCAAGGTTGGCAAAAAAGGCCGTTTGCTCGGCATCGCGCATTTGATCGATTCGATGGGCGACGACGTCGAGAGCGTGACCGCCGTTATGCATAACGACAAAGCGGACCGAAACATTATCGAACGCGCGAAAAAAATTATGGCCGAGCAAAATCCCGAGCTGCTGATCGTGCAGCTGATCGCGACCGATCAGACGGGGCATAGCCGCGGCGCCTTGTACGAGGAGTATCGCCAAAAGATCGAAGAGGCCGATCGGCTTGTAGAGGAGTTCGTCGGCTGGATGGACCAACGCGGCATGATGGACGACACGACGCTGATCGTTTGCGCCGATCATGGACAAGCGGACGGCATCGGCGGGCACGGACATTTGGACGAAGGCGAGCGGTATGTGCCGTTTTTCCTGCATGGACCCGCGATCGAACGCGGCAAGCGGGTTCAGGAGAAGCACTCGCTCGTGTCGGTCGCTCCGACACTCGCTTATTTACTCGGAAGCCCATATCCAAGCCATAGCCGAGGACCGGTGCTGCTTGATGCGATTGCGGATGGAGCAAAGGTTAAGGCATAGGTATTTGCGTAGAGAGCAAGAGACTGAGCGGAATAAGAACAGGAACAAGAACAGGAACAAGAGCAGAATAAGAACAGGAACAAGAGCAGAATAAGAGCAGAACAAGAGCATGAATAAGGGCTTGTAGGAATATAAGCGCGGAAGTAGATGCAAGCTTAATGTAGATCAACACAGGAAATTTTGCGGAAATAGAAAGGAAATCGTCGTGAGCGAACGGAACAAAATCGTCGTTTTTTTGCCGGCACATAATGAAGAAGAATCGATCGGCACCGTCATCTCGCGCATCCCGCGGCATTTTCTCCCGGACTATCAGGTTGAGGTGCTCGTCATCGACGATGGATCGCGTGATCGGACGGTAGCCGTGGCTAAGGCGGCGGGAGCGGATCGCGTCGTGTCGTTCCCTACGAACCGCGGCCTCGGAGCCGCCGTGCGCGAGGGTCTTGCCGAATGCTGCCGGATGGATGCGGCGATCGGCCTCATGATCGATGCGGACAATGAATATCCGCCGGAGCAAATTCCCGATGTGCTCGCGCCTATCATTCAAGGCGAAGCCGATTATACGATGGGCTCGCGGTTTAAAGGCGAAATTCGCGGCATGAAGCTGCATCGGAGGCTCGGCAACTACTGCTTTACGCTGTTGCAAATGCTGTTCATCCAGCGCTGGATTTATGACGGGCAATCGGGGATGCGCGGTTTTTCCAGGCAAGCAATGGAGCATGCGGAAATTATCCACGACTACAACTATGCGCAGGTGCTCACCCTAAATTTGGTTCGCAAAGGCTTTCGGATGCAAGAAATTCCGATTCGGTACCAGGTACGGACGAAAGGGCAATCGTTCATCAAATTTCGCGCATATGTCACTTCGGTCATTCCCGCTATTGTTAAGGAAATGCTGCGTCCCGTTAAGAAAGTGGAGTTGCATGGGATGCAGGGATTGCAAAGCTCCAAAGGTTCTGAGGATTCAAGAGCCGGGAATAGCCATGATGTAAGCGAGTCTGTCTCGGCCGTTAACGCTGGCGAACCGAGATTGCCTGAAGACCCAATGCCGAGTAAATGAGGCGAGCAAGAATGTTATTCGGACAACGCATGAGTACGTTGTTGTTAATCATCCTATCTGCCGGATGCGCGGCGTTTCTGGCGGATAGTCTGTTTTATGCAAGCGGAATTGTCCGGAGCTGGGACGAGGTCGATTTTGCGCTCGCTCTGGACCGGTTCGATCTGCTCGCGATGCAGCCGCATTTTCCGGGATATCCTTATTTTGTCCTCGGAGGTATGCTTGTACGGCTGATCGTAGACAATCCGGCAAAGGCGTTGTCCGTCTTCAACGTGCTCATGAGCACGGGGGCGGTCGTTCCGATCACACTGCTGGGGCGGAGGTATTTCGGTTGGGCAAGCAGCTTGCTTGCCGCTTTGTGCGTTGTCACGCTGCCTTATTTGTGGCTGCTGTCGACGCAGCCGATGTCCGAAGCGGCGGGTATTGCCGTGTTATGGTGGTACCTGTGGAGCCTTATACGAGCCGCGGAGAAGCGTACGATGGGTGCCATGGTTTTGCCGCTAGCGTTGTTCGGGGTTCTGATGGGCATACGCTTGTCGTTTGCCCCATTTGGAATCGGCGTCCTGTGGTTATGGTATGTGGATTGGCGGGCTTTCAACTTGCCCCAAGTAAGCCAAAAACAAGCTTATTGGCCGCGGCTGTTGTTTTACGCGATATGGCTTGTGCTGTTTCAAAGCGTTTGGGTGCTCGGCCTGGCTTTGTCCGAAGGCGGCATTCTCGGCTTCGTGAAGCTGGCGTCCGCCTTCGTCGCAGGCCACTTCAGCGAGTGGGGCGGCGGCGTCGCCGCAACGCCGATGCCGCTTGCGGAGCGCGTCGCACGCTTCTTCGGCGACAACGTGCTCCGCACCGGCCTGCTGGCGGGCTCCGCCGGCGAAGCCGCGCTGCTCGGCGCACTCGCGGCGCTTGCCGCAGGCTTCGCTTGGCTGCGCCGCTCCGGCGCCGGCAGGGGCGCAGCCGAGCCGCCTAGCGCGACGCAGCCGGGCCGCCGCCTGCTGCCGCTGCTGCTCGCGCTGAGTGCCGCCTACGGCGCGTGGGCGTTCGCCGCGCAGAACATCGAGAAGCCGCGGCATATTTCGCCGCTTCTCGGCCCGCTGCTGCTGGCGCTGCTATTCGCGCTGCTGCACGCCGCCAAAGGCCGTGCGCGCCTCCGGATCGCCGCACATCTGCTCATCGCCGCGACGCTGTCGTTTCACTTCGTCGTCGGCGTCCGGCTCATCGAACGGCAGGCGACGGAACCGCCCGCCGTCCATCAACTGGCCGCCGCGTTGACGGAAGCCTACGACAGCGGCGCGGAGCCGTTCACGCTGTATACCTGGGAAGAGACGCGCGTGCTGCAATATATGGATGTACCTTTTGACCATAAGCGAATCGAAACGTACGCTTACTTCCTGTCTGAAGTCGCGGCGAGCAAGCATCGGCGCATTTTATTGACGGACCATGTGCTGCACGGTTTCGAGACGCAGGTCGGCTCGCTTGCGGGCCGGGTCAAGCTAATCGGCGTTTACCGTTCGGATCCGCTTTTCGATCCGGTTTACGGCACGATTGAAGTATATGAATGGCTGGGTAATTCATAATATTGTTAGAACTAGCGCATTTCACATCTTGACATTTACAATGAAAATGATTATCATTTGCTCGGAAGCAAAAATCGGGAGTGGTACCAGACTCATGCACAAGTTAACCAGACTATTCGGCCTCCTTCTACTATCAGCCTTTCTGCTGCTGCCGTCGACGGCATCGGCTTATTCCTACGGCGACGCCAATACCGATGAAGTTGCGGAAACGTTCAAACTCGTCATAGCGAGTCTTGAAGCGCCGACACCCGATTGGGACAAGGCGCTTGCGGCGCATAACGAAAGAAAAGCGGAAATATCTTCGCATTTCGGCGAAGAAGTGGCCAAAACGCTAAGTGCCAATATACAGGCGCACGATAAGGATTTGACCATCACGAACTATAAAGCGCTGCTGGTGATGAACTTGGACCGGCGGTTCCAATATGCGCTTAAAGATGTGAATGACTATACCAATGCCAAACTGCTGCTCGCCAAGGCCAAAGCGACATATGTCGTGCTGCAGCCGTATGTGCAAGAGCAAATTACCGATGCCGACAAGCTGAAAAGCCTCGATCAGGCTTTCGACGCCGCGTTGGAGGCACTTGGAAACCCCGGTTTGTTCGGTGCGGGCAAGAAAGAATCGAAGCCGGAACAGTTTAAGAAAAACGTATTGTACGTTTACGATACCGTCAAGCCGTTGTTCCCTTACAAGCCTGAAGCGGGAGCGAAGGATGACGGAAAAGGAACGGCGAACGAAACGATTAATCCGGACGCCCAGCATGCCCCGATGGAGCATACGAACAAAACGAATCCGCTCCTCACCTTCGGTTTGATCGGCGGCGTTATCGTTATCGGTGCATTGTCCGTATGGTTTGCCAAGAAAAAAGGACTATTCTAAGGGATAAAAGTTAAGCGCGGCATGACGCCCGGGATCGGGTGCCTAAGACGCGAAGGAGTGACAACGTTGAATCTGCAAGCATTTCTTATCACATTTCGCGAGGCGCTTGAAGCGATCTTGATCGTTGGGGTTATCGTCATGTATTTGAAACGAATCGACCAATCCCGCTGGACGAAGTGGGTTTGGCTCGGCGTTTTTCTCGCCATCGTTGCGAGCTATGGGGTGGCGCTCGTGTTCCAGGTTGTGCTGACCGGCTTCTCCAGCATGGCCAGCCAGACGTATTTGAAATTCGGCATCATGTTCGTGTCGACCGCGCTGCTTACGCATATGATCCTGTTCATGCAGAAGCAAAGCCGGGACATTCAAGGCAAAACCCAGTCGAAAATTTCGCATATTTTAACGACCGGCAGCATCATTAATATGGTTGTGCATTCGTTTCTCGTTGTCGTACGCGAAGGCGTCGAAACGGTGTTTTTCTTCGCAGCCGTCAGCCAGGGAGACATTCAGAAGGCGATTGCCAGCTGGGGCGCGCTGCTCGGTCTCATTTTGGCGCTTATTGTGGGGTACCTGTTCTTCAAAGGAACCCGGCGTATATCGCTTGGCACTTTTTTTCGATCGACCAGCGTGCTGCTCATGCTGATCGCGGCCGGATTGCTCGTGCAGGCGGTAGGAATTTTGCAGGACATCGGCTTGATGGGCAGCGTGTATCGCACGGCCGGCGGAGAGATCGGCGAAGTCTACAACATCACCGGGATTATGCCGGAGCATCCGATCGACGAGCAGCAATATGTGCGCGATACGGGCAGCCAGCCTTTGATCAACGGCCAAGTCGGCTTGTTCATGAAATCGTTCCTCGGATACACGCAAAATCCGTCGGTTGAAGAGTTCGTCATTTATTGGGGATATTATTTTGTCGTATTCGTCTTGATGATCCGGCAGAAGAAAAAGTCGAGACTGGCGGCGGAAGCCGGCCAGAAGCGTATTGCAGCAACACCCTCGGAACAAGCTGTTAAAGATGCAAAGAGTTCGGAGCAGCAATTGGGCGGGAGACATCAGGCTGTTAACCAGTAGGCCGAACGGTTAAACGGCATTTCGTTTGAGATAATTGCATACCCGCAAGCTGTAATGAAAAAGTCGCAGAGAATCATTTTTCTCTTGCGACTTTTTGCATGTTATGTGGTATTGTATGTATATTGATGGGAAATTTTTCAGGGGGGGAGTGTTGCGGGTGGACGAGGCTAAGAAGCCAATAGAGGCTTTTGTTTTACGTGCAAGGATGGCATCGAGAAGATACTTCGGCACGGCAACAAAAGCAACATTTAAAGGCTGGGTCGCACATCTTCGTATAGACTCCAATAGAGGCTTTTGTTATGATGATGAAGTGGATGATTATCAACAATTTTGTGAACACCCATAAAAAATGCTTATGATCGCATAGTAATAATAATAATGCTGCCCATCAAACTTTATATATAAAAAGTGGAGGCGATTCGATGGAGATGTACACGAACAACTATGTCATTGTGGCGATTTTCGTTGTGCTCGGCATTTTGTTGCCCGTCGTCGCGTTGGCGGTAGGAAGGCTGCTTCGGCCCCATAAGCCGAACGATCCGAAGCAAACGACGTATGAAAGCGGTAACGAACCGATCGGCGAAAGCCATATCCGGTTTAATGTGCGCTATTATTTGTTCGCGCTCATGTTTGTCATCTTTGATGTAGAAACCGTTTTCTTATACCCCTGGGCTGTCGCGTACAACCAATTGGGGCTATTTGCGCTTGTCGAGATGATCATTTTTGTCGTCATGCTGTCGATAGGACTCATCTACGCTTGGAAGAAGAAGGTGCTGCAATGGAATTCGATTTAGCGTCAATTACATTGGATGAACGCAAAGAGCTGGAACGCAACGTATTTATGGGCACGCTGGAGCAGCTAAAGGCGTGGGCGCGCAGCAACTCGCTTTGGCCGCTGACGTTTGGCTTGGCATGCTGTGGGATTGAAATGATGGGCACGGGGGCATCGCATTATGACCTCGACCGGTTCGGCGTTATTTTCCGGACGTCCCCACGGCAATCCGACGTTATGATCGTTGCGGGCACCGTTACGAAAAAAATGGGGCCTTTGCTTCGACGTTTGTACGATCAGATGCCGGAGCCGAAGTGGGTGATCGCGATGGGCTCATGCGCAACAGCAGGCGGCCCCTATGTGAAATCGTATTCGGTGATCAATGGCGTTGACCAGATCGTTCCGGTTGACGTGTATATTCCAGGCTGCCCGCCGAATCCGGCGGCGCTGATCTATGGCATTAACAAGCTTCAGGAGAAAATTCGCTATGAGGCGAAAACCGGGAAGCGGGTGACGAATCAATGAGCGAAGACAACAAAGAAAATGAATTGAAGCCGGAAGACACGGCTGCTTCGCCAGAAGCGGAAAGCAGCCCGAGCGATGCGAGGGCGGAAGAAGCTAAAGTCGACGCAACTGCCGAATCGCCAGCGGAGCCGGCGAAAGAGGCGTCGCCTGAGGCTCCGGTAGCGGCCGAAGGCGGAGGCGAAGCGCCGGCAGCAGCGGGCGGCGACGCGCCGGTGGATCCGGAGCGCGAAGCGAAGCTGAAGGCTGCAGCGGAAGCGCGCGCGGCGAGAGCGGCTGCGAAAGCGGCGGCAGAAGGCGGAGGCGAAGCGCCGGCAGCAGCGGGCGGCGACGCGCCGGTCGACCCGGAGCGCGAAGCGAAGCTGAAGGCTGCAGCGGAAGCACGCGCGGCGAGAGCGGCTGCGAAAGCGGCAGCGGAAGGCGGAGGCGAAGCGCCGGCAGCAGCGGGCGGTGAGGCAGCCGGCGACGACGACAAAGAAGCGAAGGCGAAAGCCGCGGCTGAGGCGCGTGCGGCAAGAGCGGCTGCACGAGCGAAAGCGACGGAGGGCGAGTCGGATAAACCGAAGGAGCCATCCCCGAACCAGCCGAAGCTGGACGAAGCCGTCAAAATTATACAGGCGAAGGTATCCGCTGATGCGCTGGAGCAAGCTTTTATCAATGAGATGGATCGTCATTTGCCGACCTTGGTCGCTAAGAACGACCACTGGCTGAGCCTCGCGGAACTGCTGAAATCGGATGAATACTTCGGCATGGACTACCTGCGCAACGTCGCGGGCGTTGATCACGAAACGCATATGGAAGTCGTGTACCACTTCGTGTCGATTTCCTCCAAAGAAGAATATTGCGTCAAGGTAAAAGCCGACCGCGACAATCCGTCGGTTCATTCCGTGACGCCCATTTGGCATACGGCCAACTGGAACGAACGAGAAATTTACGATTTGCTCGGCATCGATTTCCCGGGCCATCCCAATCTGCGGCGCATTATGATGCCTGACGATTGGGTCGGGCATCCGCTGCGCAAAGATTATATACCCCTGGACCCGGAGGTGTAACCGCCCGTGATTCGCACAGAAGAACTGCTGCTTAACGTCGGACCCCAGCATCCAAGCACGCACGGCGTGTTTCGCCTTATCGTCAAAATCGATGGCGAAGTGATCAAAGAAGCAATCCCCGTTATGGGTTACTTGCACCGCGGCACGGAAAAGCTGGCTGAAAATTTGACCTACACGCAAATTATCCCTTATACGGACCGGATGGACTACGTCTCCGCCATGACGAACAATTATGTGCTCGTCCATGCGGTGGAGACGATGATGCAAATCGAGGTGCCGGAAAGGGCCGAATTCCTGCGCTTGATCGTGATGGAACTGCAGCGTATTGCCAGCCATCTTGTATGGTGGGGCACATACTTGTTAGATATTGGGGCGATCAGCCCGTTCTTGTACGCATTCCGCGAACGCGAAATCATTATCGATTTGTTTAACGAGCTATGCGGCGCCCGCCTTACCTACAATTACATGCGAGTGGGCGGAGTGAAGTGGGACGCGCCGGAAGGCTGGATCGACAAGGTCCGCAAATTCATTCCGCATATGCGCAGCAAGCTGAATGAATACAACAACCTAGTCAGCGGCAACGAAATTTTCTTGAACCGGATCAAGGGCATTGGCAAGTACAATGCCGAGTCCGCCATCAATCATGGTTTGAGCGGGGCGAATTTACGCTGCACGGGCGTTAATTGGGATTTGCGCAAAGCCAAACCGTACAGCCTGTACAGCCGTTTCGAATTCGACGTGCCCGTAGGCACCAACGGCGATTGTTATGACCGCTACTTGCTGCGCCTGGAGGAAATCGTTCAAAGCTTGCGCATCTTGGAGCAGGCCGTAGAGCAATTCCCGGCTGAAGGCGAAACGATGGGCAAGGTTCCGCGCGTCATTCGTCCTCCTGCCGGCGAAACTTACGTCGGCATCGAATCGCCGCGCGGCGAGATCGGCTGTTATATTGTTTCGAAAGGCAAGGCGGAGCCGTACCGGCTGAAATTCCGCAGACCGTCGTTCGTCAATTTGCAAATTTTGCCGAAATTGCTTGTCGGCGAATCGATGACGAACATGATTACGATTTTGGGCGGCATTGATATCGTGGTAGGGGAGGTTGACTGCTGATGGGCATGCTGGATCAAAGCTTGACGCTGAGCACGTTTTCCTTGTTTGTCCTTGGCGGGGTTCTGCTTCTTGTCATCGTTCTCGGCTTCGTGACCTACGCGATTTATTATGAACGCAAAGTGCTCGGCTGGATGCAGGCGCGGATCGGTCCGAACCGCGTCGGCCCGTTCGGATTGCTTCAAACCGTGGCGGATATCGCCAAACTGCTGATGAAGGAAGATACAATCCCTCGCAAAGCGGATCGCAGTTTGTTCATCCTGGCGCCTGCGTTAACCTACATTCCTGCTTTTGCGGTGCTGGCTACGTTTCCGTATACGCAAAATTGGTATTTTGCCGACTTGAACGTCGGTCTGCTCTATTACGCCGCTCTGTCCAGCATTTCCACGATTGGGATTGTTATCGGCGGCTGGGCGTCGAACAACAAATATTCGCTGCTCGGCGGCATGCGCTCCGCAGCGCAAATGATCAGCTACGAAGTGCCGCTCGTCATCTCTGTTACAGGCTGTGTGATGCTTAGCGGCAGCTTGAATTTGCGGACGATCGTCGAGCATCAAGGCAATGCGTTCTGGGAGTGGAACTTCCTGCCGCAAATTCTCGGCTTCGTCATCTTCATCATCGCGGCCGTATCCGAGCTTAACCGGACGCCGTTCGACTTGCCGGAAGCGGAATCCGAGCTTGTTGCCGGATACCATGTCGAATACAGCGGTTTTCGCTTCGCTTTCTTCATGCTGGCGGAATATGTGTACGTTTATGCGATCGCCGCGCTAACGACGATCTTGTTCCTTGGCGGCTGGCATGCGCCGCTGCCGTTCCTTGATGTCATTCCGGGCATTTTCTGGTTCCTGCTCAAGTTTGTGTTCGTCGTGTTTTTCCTGTTCTGGATCCGGGCTACGCTGCCGCGGGTTCGCATCGACCAACTGATGGGACTTGGCTGGAAGGTGCTGCTACCGCTATCGCTCGTGAATATTTTCGTGACTGCGCTGTATATGGAACTGTTTATCAAATAACGATGCAGAAGGGGTGAACACAGGATGAAAGGCTTATTGAAGGGACTCGGCGTCACATTCAAAACGATGACTCAGAAAAAAGTGACCTACGCGTACCCGGACGTGCCGCTGCAGATGCCTGACCGTTTCCGCGGCATTCAATATTTCGATCCGGATAAATGCATCGTTTGCAACCTATGCGCCAAAACTTGTCCGACCGAATGTATTACGCTCACCGGCAAAGCGAATCCCGATCCCGAGAAAAAAGGCAAGGTCATCGACACGTACGATATCAATTTTGAAATATGCATTCTTTGCGACTTGTGCACCGAGGTTTGCCCGACCGAAGCGATTGTTATGACGAACAACTTCGAGCTGTCGACGTACAGCCGGGACGATTTGTTCAAAGACAAGGAATGGCTGAGCAACAATACGAAGAACATTCGCCAAGAGAACAATTCGGCGATGCCGAAAGGGGGCGCGAAAGCGAATGTTTAACTTCAACATCGACCTGACCGGAGAATTTGTTGCCTTCTTCATTTTGGCGGTGTGCATCATTTCCGGAGCGGTGCTGATGGTCAGCTTTACCAAAGTGGTGCATATGGTCGTTGCGTTAGCCTTCTCGTTCATCGGTCTCGCCGGTATGTATGTGCTGCTTGATGCGGAATTTATCGCTTTCGTGCAGGTGCTGATTTACGCGGGCGCCATCTCGATCTTGATGATTTTCGGCATTATGATGACGCGCCACGACCAGACCGACGAACCGAAGCGCTCGACGCACAATGTGCTGCTGTTCATCGGCGCGCTGGGGCTGTTCGGACTATTGTTTTATGCGATCCGGGAAACGGATTTTCCGAAAGCGCCGGCTTTTCAAGCAGGCGCCGACAACACGCTTGAAATCGGTAAGCTGCTATACACGCAGCACGTCATTCCGTTCGAGCTTGTGTCCGTCCTGCTGACCGTCGCCTTTATCGGCGCGATCATTATGGCAAAAAGGGAGGCCGACTGACGATGAGCATTTTATCGTCTTATTTGACGCTTGCGGCCATTTTGTTCTGCATCGGGCTGTACGGCGCATTGTCAAAGCGCAGCGCGGTTATCGTTCTGCTATCCGTCGAGCTGATGCTCAATGCGGTTAACTTGAACCTGATTGCTTTCTCCAAGTATGGGTTGCATCCGTCGCTGACCGGACAAATTTTCTCTTTGTTCAACATGGCGATCGCCGCGGCCGAGGTGGCGGTAGGCATCGGGATTTTGATCGCGATTTTCCGCAACAAAGGAACGGCCAACGTCGACGAGATCGACTCGATGAAGCATTAAGAGTTGGGTGGAAGCCTAGCCATTGCTTACGAAGTAAGTTTTCCTCACGGAAAACTTTTAGGGGGTATCACACTTGGACGCGATCTATTCGCAATACGCATGGTTAGTCCCGGTATTTCCGCTGCTTGCGTTTGTGATCATTACGGCGCTCGGCAAGGGCATGAAGCAAACGGGCGTGTGGCTCAGCATCGTTTGCACGTTCGCTTCGTTCGTGCTCGCGGCGATCATTTTCTTCGAACGGGCTGCAAACGAGGTATCGGAATATTCGGCGGATTTCGATTGGCTTGTCATCGGCAACGTCCGGCTCGTCATGGGCTTTGAAGTGACGAACTTGAACGCGCTGATGCTGCTCGTCGTCACCTTCGTCAGCTTGCTCGTCAACATATACTCCCGAGGGTATATGAAGGACGATCCGCGGATTTCGGTGTTTTTCGGTTATGTTTCGCTGTTCACATTCTCCATGCTGGGGCTCGTGATCTCCAACACGATGCTGGAGCTGTATATCTTCTGGGAGCTGGTCGGCGTTTGCTCGTTCCTGCTCGTCGGCTTCTGGTACGAGAAGCCGGAAGCGAAAGCGGCGGCCAAGAAGGCGTTTATCGTCACGCGGATCGGCGACGTCGGTTTGTTCATCGCGATCCTGCTGTTGTTCTGGTACATGCCGAACCATGCGCTGGATTTCAACATGATCCATAACGTATTCGGAGATCATACCGGTACGATCTCGGCCGGGGTGACGACTTGGATCGCGATCCTGATCTTCGTTGGAGCGATCGGCAAATCGGGTCAGTTCCCGCTGCACACGTGGCTTCCGGACGCGATGGAAGGCCCAACGCCGATCAGTGCGTTGATCCACGCCGCAACAATGGTTGCCGCGGGTGTTTATTTGGTTGCCCGGACGTACGACATATTCCTGGCATCGTCCGCCGCACTTGAAGTTGTCGCTTATGTCGGCGCATTCACGGCGATATTCGCCGCAACGATCGGCATCGCGCAAAACGATATTAAGCGGGTGCTCGCGTATTCGACCGTCAGCCAGCTGGGCTACATGATGATGGCGCTTGGCCTCGGTTCCATGGTGGGCGGCATGTTCCATCTGTTCACCCACGCGTTCTTCAAAGCGCTGCTGTTCTTGGGGGCAGGCAGCGTCATTCATGCCGTGCATAAACAAGACATTACGCAAATGGGCGGACTTGGCTCCAAAATGAAAATAACGGCTTGGACGTTCGGCATCGGCGCGCTCGCGTTGTCCGGCATTCCGCCGTTCTCCGGCTTCTGGTCGAAGGATGCGATCCTGGCCGCGGCTTATGACGGTAACATGCTGTTGTTCGTCGTAGGCATCGTCGCCGCCTTCTTCACGGCGCTGTACATGTCGCGGTTATTTTTCCTCGTCTTCACGGGCAAGTCCAAAGCGGCCGACCATGCGCACGAATCGCCGAGCACGATGACTTTGCCGCTGATCCTGCTCGCAATACTCGCTATTGGCGCCGGCTTCGTATTCACGCCGTTCAACGGCTGGTTCGGACAATGGCTCGGCGGGGAAGCGGAAGAACATGTGAACTGGGTCGTCATGGGCGTTTCGACAGTCGTCGGGCTGCTCGGCATCTATACCGGATGGGCGATTTACGGCAAAGGCTCCCGGCGCCAAGAGGCGGCCGTATCGCCGCCGTGGCTCAATACGTTGCTCAGCCGCAAATATTTTATCGATGAGATTTATCAAGCCATCATTGTGACGCCGCTGCGTGCGATCGGGCATGTGCTGCAAGCGATCGATGACTTTATCGTTGACGGCATCGTCCGGCTGGTCGCCGGCGCGACGGTAGGCGTAGGCAAGCTGGGCGTCCGATTGCAGAACGGGCAAGTGCAAACCTACGGACTTATTACCTTGTTCGGATTTCTTATCCTGACGATTGCCCTTGTTGGAAGGAGGTTCTGGTAGATGCTCGCAGACATTCCGATTTTATCGCTCATCGCCTTCTCTCCGCTCATCGGCATTCTGATCATTATGTTCATGCCGAAGGATCAAGGACGCTGGATCAAAACGGCGGCGATCATCACGACGCTCCTTCCGCTCATTTTGTCCATATGGCTGTACTCGGATTTCAGTCATGGTACCGATCAGCAGCAATACGAGGAAAACATGCGTTGGATCGACATTCCGCTGAACAAAGAAGTCGGCTTAGCGGCGGCGGTCAAAGTGTACTCTTTCGTCTTTAATTATCATCTGGCGGTGGATGGGCTGTCGCTGCCGCTCGTGGTCTTGACTGCACTCATCGGGGTTATGGCGGCGCTTGCTTCCGTATACATCAAGAAACGGTGGAAAACCTTCTACATCTTGTTCTTACTGCTTGAAATCGGGATGTTAGGCGTGTTTATGGCGCGCGATCTGTACCTGTTCTTCGTGTTCTTCGAAATGACGCTGATTCCGATGTTTTTCCTGATCGGCATTTGGGGATACGGCGGGCGAGAAAAGGCGGCGAACAAGTTTCTTGTTTATAACGGCCTCGGCTCTGCAATCATGCTAATCGCTTTTATCGTGATGACCGCGACGGCGGGGCTTGTGATCGATCAGCAAAATCCGGAGCAGGTGCATCTTACGTATACGGGCGATATGGCGGCTATCTCCAAAAACCTGCTGGACCCGGAATCGACGGTGAACTTAAGTCCGGAGAAGCTCGGACAAGACAATCCGTGGTATTTGTCGCAAAATATGCGCTGGGGACTGTTTATCGCATTGCTAGTTGCATTCGGCATCAAGCTGCCGTTTTTCCCGTTCCATACGTGGATGCTGCGCGTCCATACGGAAGCGCCGCCTTCGGTCGTTATGATCCACTCGGGCATTTTGCTCAAGATGGGCGCGTACGGGTTAATTCGCTTCGGCGTCTTCCTGTTCCCGCATCAAGCGCAGGAGTGGGCGATCGTGCTCGCCATCCTGGGGGTCATCAACATTTTGTACGGCGCGGTCCTTGCTTTTGTCCAAAAAGATTTCAAGCTCGTCCTTGCCTATTCGAGTATTAGCCACATGGGCGTCGTGCTTCTCGGGATTGCCGCGCTGAACAAAATCGGTCTCGAAGGCGCCGTATTCCAAATGGTGTCGCACGGTTTGATTTCCGCGCTTATGTTTCTAATCGTGGGCAGCCTCTACGAACGGACCGGCACGAGCATGCTGGATAAGCTAGGCGGCTTGGCAAAATCGATTCCGTTCATCAGCGGCATCCTGCTGATCGGCGGCTTGGCATCGCTCGGACTGCCGGGGTTATCCGGGTTTATCGGCGAGTTCCTCGCTTTCCTCGGACTGTTTGATACGATGAAAATCATTACAGCAGTCAGCGCGCTCGGCATCATTCTCGGCGCCGTATACGTGCTGCGCGGGGTGCTTGGCATTACATACGGTCCGATGCGCGAGAGCTACGGCGAGCTGAAGGATGCGCGGCTGATCGAAGCGATTCCGATGATTGCGCTTGTCGCCTTCATCTTGCTGCTTGGCATTTATCCGTCGGTGCTCACCGAACCGCTGCAGCATAGCTTCGAGCCGTTTCTAAAAAGCATTGAAACGAAGATAGGAGGTTAGTCCCATGCAAACTGCGCAAACGCTCACGTTCGGCGATTGGGCCTACCTCGCGCCGGAATTGACGCTGGTCGTCGCGGCGCTATTGCTTGCCCTGCTCGATTTGTTTCTGCCGCGAAGCGCGAGCCGAATAGGTATCGGCTGGCTGACGCTCGTTGCAATTGCCGTCTCGATCACGTTCGTTGTCATCCGAATGCTCGATATGAATCCGGGCGACGGGACGACGGCCCAAGCGATCGAATTGCTTGGCCAAAGCTATCGCATCGACGATTTTGCGAACTTGATGAAGCTGATTTTCCTGGTCGGAACCGGTCTTGTCATTTTTATGAGCATCGGCTCGGTGAACGCGTCCGAAATTCCGCACGAGGGAGAATATTATTATTTATACTTGCCTGCGGTGCTAGGCGCGATGATGATGGCTTCTTCCGGCGACCTGATCACGCTGTACGTCGGCTTGGAGCTGCTTAGCATCACGACCTACGTGCTGGTGGGCATGCGCAAGCATAAGATCGAATCGACGGAAGGCGCATTCAAGTACGTCGTTATGGGCGGCGTTTCCTCGGCCTTTATTCTATATGGCATGTCGTTCCTGTACGGATTGTCCGGCACGACGAATGTGGCGGAAATCGGCTCGGCGCTTGCAGCGAACCTTGATGGCGTCAAACCGCTGCTGTACGTCAGCTTTTTCCTGATGCTGGCCGGATTTGGCTTCAAAATCGCGGCGGCTCCGTTCCATACGTGGGCGCCTGATGTTTACCAAGGTGCGCCGACGCCGGTCACGGGATTCCTTGCGGTCGTTTCCAAGGGAGCGGGATTCGCGCTTGTGTTCCGGCTCATCTACAGTATCTATTGGCAACTGGGTGACGCCGACGTACCGATGCATACCGACGTATTCCTTGCCTTGAAGGTGCTTGCGGCGATCGCCATGATCGTCGGGACAACGATGGCGCTCAAGCAGAAAAACGTCAAGCGCCTGCTGGCGCTATCGGGTGTGGCGAATGCAGGTTACCTGCTCGTTCCGCTTGCAGTTCAGCTTGGCGGCGTTCACTCGTCGAACTTTTCCGAGTTTACGTTTTACTTGGTCGCTTACTTGTTCATGAATATCGGTGCCTTCGCCGTTCTGATGATCGTCAGCCGCGCATCCGGCCACGACGAGTTGAAAGGGTACGCCGGCTTGTATTACCGGGCGCCGATGACGGCGGTGGGGATGGTCATCCTGCTGTTGTCGCTGGCGGGTTTGCCGGTCACCGGCGGTTTTATGGGCAAGCTGTTCATTATCCTCGGCGCTGCACAGTCGCATGATTATTGGTTGGCGGGAGTCATGGTTGCATCCAGCGTCGTATCGTATTATTTCTACTTTGGCGTTATTCGCCAAATGTTCATGCGCTCCCAGGGCGAGGAATCCGAAATTCGGATTGCGAAGCCGCTCGGGATCACGGTTTGGCTGTGCGTGGTCGTAACGCTGGTGCTCGGGTTTTTCCCGAACATGCTGCTGGACTATATCAACAGCATTTTCTCGCTCGGCAGCGATTTCTTCATTCGGTAGGTGCGGTAGTAGAGTTTTGCACGGAGTCTATGAGTAGAAGGACCTTCCTAACCATAACACATGGCTAGGAAGGTTCTTTGTTTTATACGGACAACCAGCTTGTTGATCCTCAAAAAGTATGTTACGATGAAATAGGAACACATGTTCCCGAAAACACCCAGTCTTCTTGTCAATCCACCATCGCAGGGGTACAATGGAGGGAGAAGTCCGATGTCCATAGACCACGATCGGTTGTTCAAAGAATTAATTCGGGAGTTTTTCGAGGAGTTCATGCTTGCTTTTTTCCGCAGGCACATGAGGAGATTGATTTTTCAGAGCTTTCGTTCTTGTCCGAGGAATTATTTACCGACATCGTAGTGGGAGAGAAACGTCGAGTCGATCTGCTTGTCAAAACGCGAATGAAAGGCGAGGACAGTATCGTCATTGTTCATGTTGAGCCGCAGGCATATGTGCAGACATCCTTTCATGAACGGATGTTCATATATTTTAGTCGACTTTACGAGAAATACCGACAGCCGATATTGCCTGTAGCTATTTTTAGCTATGATGATTCGCGAACGGAACCGGATGGTTTTTCACTCGGATTTTCATTTTTGGATGTGCTACAATTTCGCTATCATACAATACAATTACGCCAACAGAACTGGCGGGACTATATTAAACAAGACAACCCTGTCGCGGCAGCGCTGCTTAGCAAGATGGGGTATTCAGATGAAGAAAGGATTCAAGTGAAGCTCGAATTTTTGCGGATGATTTCTCGAATGTCGCTCAATCCTGCTCGTTTGACGCTTGTTTCCCGATTTTTCGATACTTATTTAATTTGGAACGATGATGAAGAAGAACGGCAGTTGCAACGGGAGATTCACAAACTTAACCCACAAGAGGAGGTTAAAATCATGGAATTAAAAATGTACTGGGAGAGGAAGGCAGAGGAAAAGGGACGGATTGAGGGGAAGACCGAAGGCAAGATTGAAGGCAAGATTGAAGGCAAGATTGAAACTTTAACTGACGTAATTTGCATGTATTTGAATGCGCATTTTGGCAAGAACTCAAGTGATCTGCAGGAACAGGCAAGACGCATTCACGATGCGAATCGGTTAGCCAAGCTGGCAGAGCGCTTATTCATGGTGCATACGATCGAAGAGGCAAAATCTCTCATAGAACATTATATCGCCGAGGAATAGATGAAGAAACTGGCAGCAGTCTTGATCGGCACACCTGACTTCATACATGATTAGGCCCCTTCTAAAGAAGGGGTTTTTTCTTTCCCGTCATACAAAAAGTGGTATTTATATCCTATTTTTATTTAAGGGCAGGGAATCGGCGGCCGGTGTAGAATATTATACTTTCTACCAAAATTCGAAGGACAGAAGTACTATGGACAAAACGAAAACGATCATTGCCCAGATGGTCGTTCTTATTTTCATATGCAACGCCTGCTTAAGTGAAATGCCGCCGGCCGGGGCCGAACTTTCGGTTCCGGCATCGGATCGCGCGGTGTCGACTTTGTCGATCGCGGCGGATGGCATTCAGCCGGCGTCGCCGCCCCCAGCCGCTGAACCCGCAGCGGATATTGCCGCATCCGCTCCTAAAGGCGCGACGGACAAATCCGAAGCCGAAACTGAAGCGAATACTTCCGCCTTCGCTACCGAAGACGATGTATTGACGCCGAATTCGCGGAAAGCGGCAGCGCCCTCGGAATCGCGTGGCGTACGGGCACTCGCCCGGCCGAACGATGGACTGTTCGCCGCGCAGCGCTATCTTGAGCAGATTCATGCAACCGAGGCGTGGGATGTCGTCCACGAGAACCGCGCGATAACGATTGCGGTTATCGATACCGGCGTGGATTTGAATCACCCGGATCTGAAAGCGAATCTTGTTGGCGGCGTAAATTTGCTGGACCGCAGCAAAACGCCTCAAGACGATAACGGACACGGGACGAAGGTCGCCGGCGTCATTGCGGCGGTGGGCAACAACGGCGTCGGCACGACGGGCTTGTTATGGTCGGCGAAAGTCATGCCGATCAAGGCGCTCGACTCTACCGGCTTCGGCGATGAAGACAAGCTGGTGGAGGGCATCCGTTATGCGGTGGACCATGGCGCTAAAATCGTCGTATTGTCCGTAGGCTTGTACCGTTATTCGCAGGAGCTGCGCAGCGCAGCCGAGTATGCCGAGAACAAAGGCGTGCTGCTCGTCGCCGCTACCGGCAATGACGGCAAAGAGTTAAAGCAGAAGATGCAAATCAAATATCCTGCGGCCAATCCGACGGTTATCGCCGTCGGAGGCATAACGCCGAACAACGAGATCGAAGAAGAATCGAACGGCGGTTCGGAAATCGATATTGTCGCGCCTTGGCAGGTTTATACAACAGCGGTTGGCGGCGGCTACAAATTCGAGCAAGGGACTTCCATGGCCGCGCCGCAGGTCGCTGCCGTTGCGGCATTGATTTTGGCGAAGAACCCTGCGATGAAGCCTTACCAAGTCCGCAATCTGCTGCGGCAGACGGCGGAGGATGTCGCTGCGCCGGGGTGGGATTCGCGCACCGGCTACGGATTGTTGCGGGCAGACCGTGCCTTGACAACCGAGCCTTCGGACGATATTTACGAGAATAACAATAGCCGTGACCGTGCCAAACCGCTCCCGCTCGGCAAAATGATTTCGGCTGCTCTTGCCGGCGGCGCCGATCCGGATTGGTTTTACATTGATTCGCCATACGACGGAACGGTACAGCTGAGCCTTACGACCATTGATTTGCCCGCAAGCATCAAGCTGACGCATTTTGCAGGCAACCGGGCGGAAGGCAAAACGTACGCCAACGTGCAAAACAAAACCACTTCCCTTATAATGAAAAAAGGAAGAAACTACATTCATATCCAATTGACCGACACGAAGTCCAAGTCCAATGTTAAATATAAGCTGACGCCGATTTTCCAAATCTCGCCGGATCCTTTTGAAGACAATGACAAGCAGTATCAAGCTTTTGCGTTGCCTGCACGAAGCCAGAAGATCAAAGGCACGTTCCACCGGGACAATGATCAGGACTGGTACTCCATTACGTTCGACAAAAAAGGAACGCTTCGCGTCATGGTCGATACCGATACGGTTCGCATTGATCCGCTCATCGAAATCCAAGGCAAAGGCACCAAATTGACGATAATCGACAATGCGCGCGAAGGCGAAGCGGAGGAGTCGGAGGTCATCCCCGTATTGCCTGGGAAATACTACATCCGCGTCGCCAATTCGATCGCGCAGAAGCCAAACGCGGTAAATGGCGAATATTCGCTAACGATCGACTATTTGACGCAATATACCGACCCGAACGAACCGAACAACCGTGCGTATGAAGCGACAACGATGAGTTTTGGGACGGAATACACCGGTGTATTGAACGATGCGGACGACCGCGACTGGTTCAAATTCACATTGGCCCAATCAAGCTATGTAAGATTGAGCTTATCCAATATCCCTTATGATCGGCAAATGACTCTAGCATTGTACGATAAAGCACAGAAGCCAATCGCAACTAGCAAAAACGACAAGGCACGAACCGATCTGCAATCGGCGCAGGTATTAAAAGCGGGGACGTATTACGTCAAACTGACCGCAGACCGCCCGTTCGAGCGGCAGCTGTACGAATTTAGCGTCGCGGCTTCCCCGCTTGCCGGCGGGTATACCGACATTCACGGACATTGGGCGGAAAAAGCGATTACCGAGCTCAGCGACCGCAAAATCGTGAATGGGTACGGCGATCATACGTTCGAGCCGGAAAGCGGCATTACGCGTGCCGAAGCGGTGGCGATGATCGTCAAGGCATTCAATCTGCCCAAAGGCAAAAATTTAAGCTACGATGATCTGAATAAGCAGCATTGGGCATATGATGCCATTATGCGTGCAAGCAGCGCGGGTATCGTTCAGGGAGACGGAGACGGCGGCTTCGCGCCAAGCCGTCTTGTGACCCGGGCCGAAATGGCCGTGATGCTCGGCAACGCCCTCCATTTGAAAGGCGACAACGACGGCGGAGCGCCTTTCCGCGACGTTTCGGCGGGCCATTGGGCGGCTCCGATGCTCCGGGAGATGAAGGCAAAAGGCCAGATCCAAGGCTACGAGGGAGATTTGTTCAAGCCGGATAAAACAGCGAGCCGCGCAGAATTCGCATATATACTACTTAAGGTACTTATTAAATAATTGTAATGTTCCGATAAAAGGTGTGAAGCATGATGAATGATCCGTTTTCCGAGGTTAAAAATATGGCCGGAGCGAGCAGCTTGCTCTACATTACGATCGTGCTCGTTTGTATCGCTCTAGCCTGGTGGGCGCTGCAGGCGTTCCGTCTGGACGTCTTCATGCGCCAGCCCAAAAGCGGGCAAGCCAAGCTGCTGCAAATGATGCTTGCCGTTGCGCTTGGGTACGGCATCGCCAAGTTCATTATCGATTACTTGCAGTGGTCGATGCTGCTCAAAGGGATATTTTCATAAATCATGTCGAATAACAAAGCGGAATGATGTCAACAATTGTAGTATGACTGTACCTATCCAAAAAATAACGCTTGTATACCTAAAGACGACAATGGTAATATGTAGGTTGGACAAACGCGGATTTAAGGGATAACGTAAAGCGCGGAGGGAAGCAATAAAATGAGCAAAATAATCGTCCGCGGCGGCAATCGATTGTCGGGCACGGTAAAAGTGAGCGGGGCCAAAAATTCCGTTCTGCCGATTATCGCAGCCTCGATACTAGGAGAAGCGGGAGAAAGCGTGATTTGTGACGCACCTCCGCTTGACGATGTGCTAACGATTAATAAAGTACTTGAATCACTAGGCATTCACATTACATATCGTAACGAAGTGATCCGCGTCAACGCGGAGAAACTTTCTTCTTACGAAGCTCCATATGAACTTGTACGCAAAATGAGAGCGTCCTTCCTCGTGATGGGTCCGCTTTTGGCGCGCGTTGGCGTTGCCCGAATCGCTTTGCCAGGCGGTTGCGCGATCGGCACCCGTCCGATCGATCAGCATCTGAAAGGGTTCGAAGCGATGGGCGCCCAAATCGGCCTTGGTCAAGGGTTCATTGAAGCAAGAGTGAAGGGCAAGCTTCAAGGTGCGAAAATATATTTGGATTTCGCCAGCGTAGGCGCAACCGAAAATATTATGATGGCCGCAACCCTCGCGGAGGGAACGACGATTATTGAAAATGCGGCCAAAGAACCGGAAATCGTCGATTTGGCGAACTACTTGAATGCGATGGGTGCCAAAGTGCGCGGCGCAGGCACCGGCGTCATCCGGATCGAAGGCGTGGAGAAGCTGCGTGGCGTAACTCACACCGTCATTCCCGACCGCGTCGAAGCGGGAACGTACATGATCGCCGCGGCGATAACGGGTGGGGACGTTTACGTCGAAGGCGCCATCGCCGATCATTTGAATCCGGTCATCTCCAAGCTGCAGGAAATGGGCGTTCTGGTCGAGCCGGACGAAAACGGCGTTCGCGTGCATGTGAAGCGGCAGCTGCGTTCCGTCGATGTCAAGACGCTGCCTTACCCGGGCTTTCCGACCGACATGCAGTCGCAGATGATGGCACTGCTGATGGTATCCGACGGAACAAGCGTCGTGACCGAAACGATATTCGAAAACCGGTTCATGCATGTGGACGAATTTAAGAACATGCGCGGACAAATTAAAGTCGAAGGCCGTACGGCCGTGATCAACGGCAATACGAAGCTGTATGGCGCCAAAGTATGCGCGACCGATTTGCGCGCCGGCGCCGCATTGATCCTTGCGGGGCTCGCAGCGGATGGGGAAACGGAAATTACCGGTACCCACCATATCGACCGCGGTTACGTCAATATCGCGGAGAAGCTTCGCGCCATCGGCGCGGACGTGCGCCGAATGACACCGGAAGCGCTGGAAGCGGAAATGGAAGTCGAGACGAAAGATCGGCCGATGTTCACCGTACAGCCGACCTGGGCATAAAAACAGAAAGCTCTGGGGTTCAAGTTCCCCGGAGCTTTTTTTGCGTAAAAAACACAAAAATAAACAGAATTATCGGAGCTCCGACCGATGCGGTTGGAGCTTTTTTGTGCTTTACGGCATCTCTAGCTAAAGAATGTGAAGCGAAGACCGTGCCGCGTGAACACCTGTCCGTCGTGAAAAATGTCGAAAGACGTCATACCTTCTGCAAGCTTTTTATGCAAGCGATTCGACTTCAAGACCTAGGTTAGCTGAATCGACCTATCGGTTTGTCGTTAGGAAACCGAAAGACGATGAAAGAATTCTCTTTACGAAATCTATAGATATCCCGAAAAAGGCTTCAGAACAGGATTTGCAAGCGGTGAAACTTGACGAGGCAGTTAGCCGAAAAGGTCTATCTTTTATATAAGAAAAATAAGGGAAATTTCCAGTGAACAGGGTTTTTAACGGACTAAAGGCCAATACGGCGACGAGCGAAGGTTAAATAATAATGTACAAAAAAGGTATACCCTGGGTCGAATCAGGCTTTCATGCTCATGGTGGCTGCTGTGTGAATAATCTGGATTGACTAAACACAATTGAAACCTAACTCACTCTTGCAATCGGCCGAATTGTGGCATACTCATTGACATACTCGGTATCGAATAATAGGGGGGAGAGTATCATTTGTTGGATTTCATCAATATACTGACGTTTTTGTGGGTAGGATTTTGGACTGTTAAATCATTATTATTCATTATAAAAGGAGAAAGACATGCTATAAACTTTGTCATGATCGTATTTTTTTGTTTTTTTGCAGTCCATTTAATTTTGGATGTCGTATTAGGAAAACCGGATTATGCTACAAGGATCGGCTTTTTTGTTGCATCAAGGGATAGTACGACCTCTCTAGTTTATTGTTTCTATATTTCAATTGTACCGGTGATATGGTGGCTTACAGGTAAAAAAAGAGATTTGCCGCATAACAATAAAAATCAATCCCATGATGAAAAGGAGAAGAACTATCAAATACTGAAGATTTTGCTTCGTATTGTTTCGATCAGTCCGATGCTTATTGCGCTATTTGCCCCAAATCCGTTGATTTATTTACAATATGCTGCGACTGCTTTTGGTTTGGAAGGAGCTGAACGGGATTATCATTCGGCTGTAGAGACTGCGACGTCATTAAGTATTTTTGCGGCCGCCATGCTACTCTTGCTGCAGAGGAACAAAATGATGGCCTGTTTTGTTTCTTTAGCCCCATGGATATTCATCGCAATATGGATGAATGGAAAAAGATACATCGTCATTATGACCATCGTATTGCTTCTGCTCGTATTGTGGAAAAAGAAAGCGTTAATAGGATCTAGATTTATTATTGCTTCCCTAGTCGTGATTATAGGTTTTTTTATCTATTCGAATGCATACCAAAACAATGTGCGTTTCGATAACAGTGACTCAAGGCAGTTTAGTGAAGTATACGAGAATATGCGAATTGATTTTGGCCGTGACCATGTCGCAAAATTGGTCATTTATTACGAGTTAAATCATTTGAAGGTTTTAGAGTACAGAGGGCAAAGCATTTTTTTTGATCTGTTGATGTACGTCCCAAGGTCAATGTGGGAAGATAAGCCGTTACCCTATGCAAAATATTTAACCTCTGCAGTATATTTTGTAGAACCGAAGTTATGGCCTTACGGCTATACAACGAGCATTTTGGAAGAAGCGATATCCAACTTCGGTTGGTTTGGCATGCTGCTCGGTCCCTTATTCATTTCCCTACTATGCAGATTAGGGGATAGCTGCAGGAATAATATCGTTTCCATTCTTACGATTATTATTTCAATTCTGTTCCTTGCCGTTCATTTGCCGGCATTTGCTCCAATATTCGCAATCTGGATCGTATTGGTGGCAGTCTTCAGGAGAAAAATGAAAAAGAAAGACCTTCCGCTGACGGAAGCAGAGCGGCGGATTATTATTCCTGGCAACACCTGATCGCACTTGCTTGGCAACTCTCTCTCCCGGCCCACTCCCAATCTCAAGGTTCTATCACCTCTACCGCCCTCATAAACTGAGGGTATCAGCTGATAGAAACAAGAGACGGAGGAACGAACATGAACAAGTGGCGGCAGCTTATTCGGAAGTTGAATATCGGGCGATTCGTTCGAATGCGGCGAAGCCGGCCGCGCAGACAAGCTCCGGAGAGCGGCGCACCCAAGCAGCCGGCAGGTATCCTGTCCCGGTTGCGCACGTTTTCGGCTCCGGGCATCCGCGGGTTCGGCCGCAAGGCGCTCCGGCAGCAAGCGATATGGACGGCGCTAGGACTTTCGCTGGTGTCGTTTGTTGCCGTCCTTGCAATCGGCATTCTCGTAAACCGGTTCTCAGCTCCGAGTGAGAGAAAGGTACCGGCACAACCGCAAGTCGAGTTAAAGCAAGAGGACAAGCAGCCGATCACGGTAAGCGTCTACTTGAGCGGCGAGCGCAAAATCGCCTCGGTGTCGCTGGAGCAATACGTGCGCGGCGTCGTGGCGGCCGAAATGCCGATCGAATTCGAGCCGGAGGCGCTCAAAGCGCAGGCGATCGCCGCCCGCACGTACATCGTCCGCAGGCTCGTGAGCGGCGACGTCAGCGGCCTTCCCGCGGAAGCGTCAAGCGGCGGGGCGGTCGTCACCGACACGGTGAAGCACCAGGTCTACGCGACCGACAAGCAGCTTAAGGCGCGCTGGGGTAAGGCGGCCTATGCCGCCAACATGGATAAACTCAACCGCGCGGTGAACGATACGCAAGGGATGATCGCCACATATCAGGGGGAGCCGATCCAGGCGGTATTTTTCTCGACAAGCAATGGCTATACCGAAAATTCGGAGGATTATTTCCGCGACTATATTCCTTATCTTCGCAGCGTACCGAGTCCATGGGACGAAGCGATCGCGCCGCGCTTCAAGGAGTCGGTCGTGCTGAACGCGACGGAAGCCTACAAGAAGCTAGGCATTCCGCAAGCCGTAGCGGCGAGCGCCAGAACTTCGGGAGCAACCGTGTTGGAACGGTCGGAGGGCCATCGGATCAAGTCGGTTCGTATCGCAGGGAAGACGTTCATCGGGCGGGAAGTGAGAGAGAAGCTAGGGCTCAACTCCTCGCAGTTTAGTTGGAAGCTTCGCGACGGCAAAATCGAGATTACCACGTACGGCTACGGCCACGGGATCGGCATGAGCCAATGGGGCGCAAACGGCATGGCGAAGGAAGGGAAGACGGCGGAGCAAATTTTGAAACACTACTATACCGGGATTGACATTGAGCAAGCTTCGAAGCTACTAACCCCGATCTCATAACATTCGAGTCTCAAAAAATCTCATCACCTCACGTATAAAGCTAGATATTGTGGCAACAATGGTTACCGAGGTGATATAAACATGAATGAAAACCAAAACAAACCGAAACAAACCCAAGAGACGTCTCCCAAATCTAGCGAGGGAGTTGCACAAACGTCCGCTTGGAAGAGGCTGTTAGCGAAGAAGTGGGTTTTTCCAGCAACGTATATGGCCGCAGCAGCAATCATCGTAGCGATCATCTGGCTGTATCAGGGGCCAAAGCTCGGTGACTCGAAGGTCGTTACAACCGATGAGAGTCACGATGTGAGCAAGAACCCTGATGCACAGGAAGTGATCGCACAAAGCGAGCCGATGCAATGGCCGGTCAAGGACACCAATGAAGTGCAGCCTACGATGCTTTTCTATGATGAGAAAGGCACGAACCAGGAGAAGGAAGCGGCGATGTACGAATTCGACAATACGTGGCAAGCGCACGTAGGCACCGACTTCGCGACGGCGGACGACAAAACGTTCGAAGTGCTCGCTGCTCTCGCAGGTAAAGTCACCCTGGTCGATCAGCTTCCTTATGTCGGCACGGTCGTGGAAATTTCCCACGAAAACGGGCTGAAAACGATCTACCAAAGCCTCGCCGACGTGAAAGTGAAACAAGGTGACCAAGTGGAGCAAGGCGACCCGATCGCAATGGCCGGACGCAACGAGCTGGAGAGCAAGGAAGGCGTTCACCTGCACTTCGAAGTGCAAAGCAACGGCAAGCCGGTTAACCCGAAAGATCTGTTGAAGAAATAAGGTACAGCAAGTACATACACCGCGTATGGCAAGGCGTAAGGCTGGAGGTCAACACCTCCGGCTTTGCGCTTTTTTTTGTTTTGGGGTCCCCGCAAAGTACCTGAGTCTTCTTCGAAGCCAGGCCCCACTTTGTGGGGTTATTTTGCGCTTCCCGTGAAATAATTGTACAGATTTAGGCTTGTCAGGCTTGGAAACAAAGAATATCTAGGCACACCCCTCATATAATGTACCAAACTATCTCAGGGAGCAGGGAGGCGAGGGCGTGCACGATTACATCAAGGAGCGAACCATTAAAATCGGACGTTGCATCGTCGAGACGAAGAACACGGTTCGCACCATCGCGAAAGAGTTTGGAGTCTCCAAAAGTACGGTGCATAAGGATCTGACCGAAAGATTGCCCGAAATCAATCCCGATTTGGCAGACCAAGTGAAGCACATTCTCGAATACCACAAATCGATCCGACACTTGAGGGGAGGAGAAGCAACCAAGATCAAGTACAAAAAATCGACGGGCAAAAAAAGGGAAGCGGTAACAGCCGGTAGGGCGTAATTCAATAATACAACGAAAAAAATGGAGGAATTTTGCGTTTTTTATCGAATGTATTACAATTACAACAAAACTACTTTTGGAGGATACCGTCGTTATGTTCAGCAAGGATATCGGAATTGACCTGGGTACGGCGAACGTACTGATTCACGTAAAAGGAAGGGGTGTAGTGCTAGACGAACCTTCCGTCGTTGCCATCGAAAGCGATACGAAGCGGGTGCTTGCCGTTGGAGAGGAAGCGCATCGCATGGTGGGCCGTACGCCGGGCAATATCGTTGCTATTCGTCCGCTGAAAGACGGTGTCATTGCCGACTTTGAAATTACGGAATTGATGCTCAAGCACTTCATTAGCCGCATCGGCGGCAAAAAATGGTACAGTCATCCCCGGATTCTCATTTGCGCCCCGACGAACATTACGTCCGTCGAGCAGAAAGCGATTCGCGAAGCAGCGGAACGGAGCGGGGCGCGCGATGTATACCTGGAAGAGGAACCTAAGGCCGCAGCGATCGGGGCTGGAATGGACATATTCCAGCCTAGCGGCAACATGGTTGTCGATATTGGCGGGGGGACGACGGACGTAGCCGTCTTGTCGATGGGCGACGTCGTCACCGCCTCTTCCATTAAAGTCGCGGGGGACAAGTTCGATGCGGCGATTATGAAATATATTAAAAATAAGTATAAACTGCTGATCGGCGAACGGACTTCGGAAGACATCAAAATTAAAATCGGGACGGTTTTCCCGGAATACCGGGACGAGGAAATCGATATTCGCGGTCGCGACATGGTAACTGGATTGCCGCTGACGATTTCGATCCATTCCAGCGAAGTGAAGGAAGCGTTATGGGAGCCGATTTCGTCCATCGTCGCCGCGGCCAAATCGGTGCTGGAGCGGACGCCGCCGGAGCTGTCGGCGGATATTATCGACCGCGGCGTTATTCTGACAGGCGGCGGCGCGATGCTGCACGGCCTGGATCAGTTAATGGCGGAAGAGCTGAAGGTGCCGGTGCTGATTGCGGAAGATCCGATGCATTGCGTCGTGAAAGGAACTGGCATTATGTTGGACAACCTCGACAAGGTCGTGAAGAAAAAGCTGGGCTAATCGCAACAAGGCTCTCCGGTAAACGAATGCGCCGAAAAAGACGGCGCTAGCCGTTTATCCTTGGCCGAAGGGGTCACATTTTCGGAAGCATCTGCCGATATAAGGGGTATATATGCTTAGCTTATGCTTACGATGTGGTTTCCTTCGGAAACCTTAGCTTATGCTTACGACGCCAGTTTTCCTTCGGAAAACTTAGCTTATGCTTACGATGTGGTTTCCTTCGGAAACCTTTAGGAGGCCCAACATGATCAGAGGACTATACACGGCCGCGGCCGGCATGATCGCACAGCAGCGCCGCCACGACACGGTAACGAACAATATCGCGAACATCAATACGCCGGGTTTCAAGCAATCGAATTCGGTCATCCGATCTTTTCCGGAAATGCTGCTGTCGATGGTCGGCGGGGACGCTGAGCCGAACAACAAGCTCGGCAAGCTGGGCATGGGTGTATTTGCGGAGGAGAATTTATCGGTCTACTTGCAGGCCGACGTAACGGAAACGTCGAATCCTGGCGATTTTGCGCTGATTTCGAATATTCAAGTGAAAGATCAGAACGGTCAAAATATTGCATTCGACGCATCGGGCAAATACGTATCTCCGGACGGCCAGGTGCGCTTTCAGCCGCAGGCGTTCTTTACGGTGCTGGACCCAAGCGGCCAGGAGCGCTATACGCGGGACGGCAAGTTCTCGCTGAACGAACAAGGACAACTGGTCACATCGGGCGGAGCGCTCGTATTGGGAACGAACCGTCAGCCGATCGTGCTCGACAGACCTCTATCGGAAGTGTCGATGACGAACCGCGGCGCATTTACGAGCGCGCTGACCGGCGAGCCGGTTGCCGATGCGGCAACGCTCCAGCCGATTCAGTTGCTCATCTCGCGGGTAGACGACCCGAATCAATTGATTCGCGAAGGCAACGGCAACTACAAGTTCCGCGACGATCAAGGGACGGTACAGCCGGTCGGGGTCGCCGACCAGGTGGAAGTACGGCAAGGCTACATCGAGCGCTCGAACGTCGATTCCGGACAATCGATGGTCGATTTGATGGCCGCGGCACGCGCGTATGAAACGAACCAGAAGATGATCCAATTTTACGATAAAACTTTGGAAAAAGCCGTCAACGAAGTCGGCCGGATTTAGGAGGTAGCGTACGGTGAACAACTCGATGATCAGCGCCATGGTTTCGATGTCGGCGCTGCAGCAGAAGCTGGACATTACGGCCGACAACATGGCGAATATAACTACGAATGGCTACAAGCGCAAGGAAGCGACGTTCGAGGATATTTTGACGAACATGAAGGATCAACCCGAGGGCTTCCGCCGGGAAGGCCGATTGTCGCCGCTTGGCTTCAATATGGGCTGGGGTTCCCGGGTAACCGCGGTACAGAACGACATGTCGCAAGGTACGCTTCAGCAGACGAACAATCCGCTCGACGTCGCGATCGAGGGCGATGCTATGTTCGAGGTGAACGTACTGGACAGTTCGGACGGCACGCCTCGTTTCCGCCAAGCTTGGACACGGGACGGCGCCTTCAAGCTGCAGCCGGTTGATGCCGACAACGCCATGCTGACGACGAATCAGGGTTACCGGCTTGTCGGAGATAACGGACAACCCATTATGATCCCGAATGGGTACCAGATCGCGATTGATGCACAAGGCAACATAACCGGCCGCCGCGATTCCGGCTCCACGGTAGAAACGATTCAAATCGGGCGTCTGCGCATCGTGCAGCCGGAGCGTCCTAAACTGCTGCAGCATGTCGGCGACAACATGTACATGCTGCCGGAAGGCATGAACGCGACCGACACATTCCGCGAGGTCGTCTGGGACGGAAGCGATCCGGAATTCCGCGAAGTGGCGGTGCATCAAGGCTTTATCGAAGGCTCGAACGTGAAGATGCAGGATGAAATGACTGATATGATGACGGCGCTGCGCGCTTATCAGTTGAATGCGCGCGCACTGACGTCCAGCGATACGATGATGGGGTTAGCCAACAATTTAAGAGGATAATGACGTCCTTGGCCCGTCGCCTAATCTCGAGCATTAGGCGACAGGCTTTTGCAACTTTTTTGGGGCGCAGCGCGTACAACATAATGGCTCCTCTTAGTTGCGGCTATCCCTAGGGGTAAGAAACAAAGTAAGGATGGAACGAATGATGACGAAACAACCCGCCAAAACGCGTCAACCTATGCCGCGATGGGCGAAAATTACGCTCAAAACGATCCGAATCCTCATCGTCCCTGTGATCTGTATATTGGCTCTCTTTGCAGGCTTGTATGCCGGATATACGGTACTGGGCAAACAAAGCGGAGACGAAGTGTTGAAGTGGGACACGTGGAAGCACTTATATGACTTGGTGTTCGCAGACTGACATGCAGCGTTTATCGACTTTGAAGACCGCCGAATCAACCTTTGCGCAAGAAGGTTCCGATCCGGCGGTTTTTTGTTGTGCGGCGTGGCCTGATTTAAAGATATTGTTTGGATTGTCCTGCTTAGGGAAGCCGGTATTCGTGTAAGCTTTTCATATGCCCGGCAGAGTTGTATAATGAGTGGGGAATATTTGAAAATGGGGGGTAGCTCTAATGAATTTGCCAAATTTGCTGACGCTTAGCCGTTTTGCGCTAATCCCCATCTATGGCATCTTGTACTACAATGAGTTCCGCGTAACTGCATTTTTCATTATTTTACTTGCAGGAGCTACCGATATATTAGACGGATATTTGGCAAGAACGAGGGGGCAAGTGACGCAGGTCGGCGTCATGCTCGATCCGCTCGCGGATAAGACGATGATGATCGTTGTCATCATTTCCTTATTGTATTCGGGTCATATTCCATGGGCCGCAGCGATTGCGATGTTCGTGCGCGATGCCGGCATGATTGCGGGCTCGGCCTTTTTTCATTTTCGCGGCAAGAAGACGGTTCCTGCGAATATGATGGGCAAGCTGACGACAGTGCTCTATTATTTTGCCATCCTGTTCGCCTATTTCGAAATCCCGTACGCCGTGCCGTATTTGTGGGCGGTCATCGTGTTTTCTTTTGCCACGTCGATCATCTACGTCTTTCAGTTCTTGTCGCTCAACCGCGGTCAAGAAAGCCAGGAGGCTTCCACCCGGATCAACGGCTGATGCCGACGGCAAGGGGCGGTTAACTCGTTGTTAAAAAGAGCCTATCTCCAGCGTTCGCCGGAAATAAGCTCTCTTATCTCAACCTTCATGAACTGCAGTTTCACGAAGGGATATTCGTATTGTGATCGAAAATCATGATTTTATACGTGCCATTTGAAAGGAGACTTGAAACGATGCTTGATATCAATCAAATTCAAGAAATTATTCCGCACCGTTATCCGTTCCTGCTTATCGATCGGATCATCGAGGTGGAGGACGGCAAACGCGCCGTCGGACTGAAAAACGTCACCGTAAACGAACCGTATTTTGCGGGGCATTTCCCGGGACATCCCGTTATGCCGGGTGTTCTTATTGCCGAAGCGCTGGCCCAGGTCGCCGCAGTAGCCATGTTGAAGCTGGAAGCGAACCGCGGTAAAATCGGCTTCTACGCCGGCATCGACGGCTTCCGTTTCCGCGAACAGGTCAAGCCTGGCGATACGCTTCGCCTGGAAGTCGAGATCACGCGTGCCAAAGGAACGATCGCCAAATTTCAAGGCGTTGCCAAAGTCGGCGACAAAATCGTTGCCGAAGGCGAAATGATGTTTGCCCTCGCCGATCCTTCATAAGGAACGAACAAGTTGAATAAGTGTTAAAGGAAGCATGAAACCTTAACGAAGCAGGGAAGAGTAAAACAGAACTCTGGGAAATAATGTTAAACCCTATGACTGATGTTATAATGTTATAGAGGTGATGTAATGAAACAATTCGTAATTGGTGAACTCTGGAAGACGGTTGGAGTCACACATCAAACATTAAGGGAAAGCGAGCGGGCGAATAGCTGCGAAAAAGATGCTCAAGGAGTTGATGAAGGATGATTCTTGCGAATAAAGTCAGAATCAAACCGACTCCTGAGCAGGAACCAGCGTTATGGCGTTCAGCCGGCGCGGCCCGATGGGTTTACAATTGGACGCTTGCTAGACAGGAAGAAAACTACCGGAGAGGCGGCAAGTTCATTCATGACGGTGAACTGCGGAAAGAACTGACGAAGCTGAAGCAGACGGAAGAATATGCGTGGCTCAGCGAGACATCTGCCCAAACAACGAAACAATCCGTCATTGATGCATGCGATGCCTACAAGAAGATGTTCAAAGGGCAATCTGGAAAGCCGAATTTTAAGAGCAGGAAACGATCGAAACCGGCATTTTACAGTCGTTATGACCGATTTAAGGTAGAAGGAACCACTGTTTATCTTGAAAAGATCGGTTGGGTGCAAACGAGTGAACCGATCCCTGAGTCGGTTAAGTACAGCAATCCGCGATTATCGTATGACGGCAAGTATTGGTATGTATCCGTGGGTGTGTGGCAAGAGCAAGAGAGGCCGAAACCGTCGGGCGAGGTTATTGGGATCGATGTTGGTCTTAAAGAACTAGCGGTATGCAGCAATGGAATGAGATTCAAGAACATCAACAAGTCTGCCGCCGTAAGAAAGACGGAGAAACGTTTGCGCAGGTTGCAGCGCAAGGCATCCCGCAAATACGAAATGAACAAGGAGGGAAACCGTTTCGTCAGGACGTGCAACATTGTAAAGGTCGAGAAGTCCATTCGTTTGCTTCATAGGAGACTGACGAATATCCGCACCAATCACATTCACCAAGCGACGAGTGCGATAGCGAAAACCAAGCCGAGCACCGTTGTGATGGAAGATTTGAATGTGAGCGGGATGATGAAGAACCGCCATTTGAGCAGAGCGATTGCCGGACAGAAGCTGTATGAGTTCATCCGGCAGATGAAATACAAATGCGAGAAGATCGGCGCTACATTCATACAAGCCGATAAATGGTTCCCGTCATCAAAATTGTGTTCATGCTGTGGACAGATCAAGCCAAATCTGAAGCTTTCTGATCGCACCTACGAATGCAATTGCGGACATGTGATCGACCGCGACATGAACGCGGCGATCAACCTATCCAAATTGGCAATCTAGCACGAAACGCTTATGCCAATATGTAGGATTCGTTGTATCCGAATTTACGCCTGTGGAGTGTCACACCAAACGCAAGTAGCTCCGGCAAAAGCGGACACGTTGAAGCGGGAAGCAAACAAGGATTTATAGACTTTTATAATTTCTTGGCAACGGGGATTCTCGGGATGAAAAAGGTTGCTCAAGACGTTTATCAAGCATGGTTAGAGGATCACCTCATCGACTCGGCGACAAAAGCGGAGCTGCAATCGATCGCCGGACAACCGTCCGAGATCGAGGATCGTTTCTTCAAGGAGCTGGAATTCGGAACGGGAGGTCTCCGCGGCGTGATCGGCGCAGGGACAAACCGGATGAACGTGTACACGGTTGGACGGGCGACGCAAGGCTTGGCGCAGTTTTTGCTGGGCCAAGGCAAATCGGAGTTGTCCGCCGTGATCGCTTACGATTCGCGGCAATATTCGCCGGAGTTTTCGCTTGAAGCGGCGCTTGTACTGGCCGGCAACGGCATTCGGACTTATGTGTTCGAATCGCTACGGCCGACGCCGGAGCTGTCCTTTGCCGTTCGAGACCTGAAGGCGAATGCCGGCATCGTCGTGACGGCGAGCCATAACCCGCCGGAATATAACGGCTACAAGGCATATGGAGCAGACGGCTGCCAGCTTGTGCCGCATGAGGCGGAGCAAGTCATCGCCGAGATTCAAAGCGTGACCTCGCTTGCCGCTGTGAAGAAGCTTTCCCGTGAGGAAGCCGAAGCCAAGGGGCTGCTTGTGTGGCTGGGCGCCGATATGGACCGCCGGTACATAAGCGCCGTCACTGCGGTTAGCCGAAACGCGGCTGCGCTGCGCAACGGCGAACTCGGTGCGGACGACTTCCGAATCGTGTACACGCCGCTGCATGGTGCGGGCAATCTTCCTGTGCGCGAAGCGCTGAAGGAAATCGGCTTCCAGAACGTATACGTCGTACCGGAGCAAGAGAAGCCGGATTCCCGATTCTCGTCGGTGAAATCGCCGAATCCGGAGGAGCGGGACGCTTTTGCCATCGCGATCAAGCTGGCCGAGGAAGTCGGCGCGGACATCGTCGTGGGCACGGATCCGGACTGCGACCGGATGGGCGCTGTCGTGAAGGACAGCAAAGGCGAATATTTCGTGCTGAGCGGCAACCAATCCGGGGCACTCATGATTCATTATTTGCTGGGCAGCATGAAGGAACGCGGCGAGCTGCCGAACAACGGCGTCGTCATCAAAACGATCGTTACGAGCGAAATGGGCGCCGCCGTTGCCAGACATTACGGCGCGGACGTACTCAATACGCTGACGGGCTTCAAATATATCGGGGAAAAAATGACGCAGTTCGAGCAAACGGGCGAGCATACATTTTTGTTCGGCTACGAGGAAAGCTACGGCTATCTGGCCGGCAATTATGCCCGGGATAAGGACGCCGTCATCGCTTCCATGCTGATTTGCGAAGCGGCCGCTTATTTTAAATCCCAAGGTAAAACGCTGTACGACGTATTGCAGGAGTTATACGCATCGTTCGGCTACTACTTGGAAAAACTGGAATCACGGACGCTCAAAGGGAAAGACGGCATCGCCCAAATCCAGTCGATCATGAATCGCTGGAGAGAAGAAGCGCCGTCCGAAATTAACGGCATTCCGGTCGACCAAATTCTCGATTATTCCAAGGGCCTGGATGGCTTGCCGCAAGAAAACGTCCTGAAATACCGTCTGGCGGACGGTTCTTGGTTCTGCCTCCGTCCTTCCGGTACGGAGCCGAAGATCAAAATCTATTTTGCCGTGTGCAAAGAGTCTTTGAGCGCTTCGGAACAAGCGATTGCGGATCTGGTTCGAGCCGTTATGGCGAAGGTTGACGCTTAGGGGCAGTTACTACCCATTAGGGAGTGCGTACCGGGATTAAGATTTGTCGAGTGGACAATTGGGATGTTAGAATTTAAAAAGATCGCTGGAGTATGGATCTCCAGCGATTTTTGTTAAGAGCCGAACAAGCGGCATAGAGCAATTGAAGGAGGACATCATGCTGAACGTATTACGAAACTTGAATAAACCGGCGCGCAAACTGCTATGGCTGCTCGTCATTGTTGGTCTGATCGCTGCGATGCCGATCGCGTACGAACGGATTCAAACCGAAAATTCGACCAAACAGGTGGAATTTGTATTCGATTACCGCGACTTGAAAGACGTGGCAGCGCTGCAGACGAAGCCGCGCGAATATATTCGCGAGCAATTGGCGCGCCTGAAGGATGCGGGATTAACGACGGCCGCGGTGTACGAAAGCACGCTCGACGAGCTGCAAGGCAGCAAGAGACTTGAAGTTCTGACTTCCAAGGAAGCCGCACTGCTGTCCAGCACCGTAAGAGATCTGGGCAACAATTATACGTACGTGCTCTTCTCGGATGCGAGTACGGCGCAGCAGCTCTCGCCGATGATTGAGAATGCGTTCGCCCGCACAGGTGTGACGACGTCAGCCTGGACGCTGCAGGATCATCCCGGCTTAATTATTGAATTGCCTCCGGAGGTTGCGAGAATACGGGCAATGGATCCGGACCCGATCACGCTCAGCGAGCTGCGCCAGCAGGGCTTTCAGATCGTAGCGCGACTGTCGAACCGGATAAGTCCGTATAACGAGCAAAAAACGGACAAGCTGCTGGAGAGCCTGTCGGAGCTTGGCGTCAAGCGGATTATTTTTGACGGCGATGCCGTGACTGGATATGACCCGGAGGATTTGGTGCAATCGAAGAAGGATATCGATTCCTTCGCCAAGCTGCTGAAGAAGTACGACATCGGCATAACGACGATCGAAACGAGCAAGCCGCAGGCCGGTTTGAACCGGTTGGCCTACTTGATCGACTATAATATAGCAAGAGTGTATTCGCTGCCGAGCAAAGACACGATGCTGTCGCCTCAAACATTGATCGACCGATTTGCGCTCGCGGCCAAAGACCGCAATATTCGAATGTTTTTTATTCATGTGTCTGCAACGAAGGATCCGAACAAAGGCGTGATCAAGGATTCGATCGATAACCTGATCAAAACGATGCAAGGAACGCCGGATCAGACCGGCGCGCTCCAACGTCTCGTGAACGAAGGATTTCCGATCGGTCCTGCGGAGCCTTTCAATTATGTACATTCCAGCTGGCAGCCTTATGCCAAAATGATTGTTCTGCTCGGAGCCGTGGCTCTGATCGCGCTGTGTGCGGGAAGCTTCTTCCCTCTGCTGCAGCTGCCGGTTTTTGTGCTTGGCTTGATTGGGACAGGCGGTCTCTATGTAATGTCCAAAACATTGCTGGAGCAAGGCATGGCCCTTCTCGCCGGCATCGCGGCGGCAACGCTGGCGGTTCTGCTTGCGATTCGCAGCGTGCGCGGCAGGTATAAGCCGGTCATCGCGGGTGCGGAGCACGGCGGAGCTTCAACGTCCGGGGAATCGCCATATACGTTATCGGGCGGGGCGGTATGGGTATCGTCCGCACCAGTTTCGGGTACGGCTGCCGGCGGAGCTGCCGGTTCGAATGCCGGGGCAAGCACACCCGGCAAAAAAGCCGAACCGACCACGGAAATGAGCGTACTGTCGCGCTTAAGACTTTCGCTTGGCTTGTATTTGGGCTCGTTCCTGGTTGCGCTCATCGGAGCTGGTTACGTTGTCGGATTATTGAACAACATAACGTATAGCCTCGTGCTCGAGCAGTTCCGCGGTGTAAGCCTGCTTCATGTCGCTCCGATCGGGCTGGTGGCGCTATATGTAGTGCTGTTTACGGGCGAACCGCTGTGGACCAAGGTGCGCAAGCTGCTTAACATGAACATTACGGTGCTGTGGGTGATCGCAGCAGGCATAATCGGCGCTGCGGGCTTATATTATTTATCGAGAACGGGCAATGAAGGCCAGGCCTCGGCGTATGAAAAAATCATTCGCGTCGTGCTGGAGGATACGTTCGGCGTTCGTCCGCGCTTCAAGGAATTCATGATCGCGCATCCGCTGTTCGTGCTCGGCATTTATTTGTCCATTAAATATCGCGCTGCGATTTATATGTATATTATCGGCGCGCTCGGCATGCTGTCCGTCGTCGACACGTTCGCGCATATCCATACGCCGCTTCATATCTCGCTCATCCGCGTTGTGCTGGGCATCGTGCTCGGCTTCATCATCGGGCTTGTATGGATCGCCATCTGGGAAATTGCTGAAAGGTGTTGGAAGCGATGGGCGCCACGTCTAAGAGGATAGTCATTTCCGGGTATTACGGATTTAACAACAGCGGCGACGAAGCCGTGTTGAAGTCGATTTTGACCGCACTTCGCGAAGTGGGCGAAGCGGAAGGCTTGACGATCGTGCCGGTCGTGCTGTCGATCGATCCGGCACTGACCTCGCGGTTGTACGGCGTCGAGGCTGTGCACCGCATGAAGCTGGGCGAGGTCATGCGCGCACTTCGCGCGAGCGACGGCTTGATCAGCGGCGGAGGCAGCCTGTTGCAGGATGCGACAGGGTTGAAGTCGATCCCGTATTACACCGGGATCATCAAGCTGGCGCAGTGGCTCGGCAAGCCGACGTTTATTTATTCGCAAGGGGTAGGGCCGGTGCATCGCCGGCTGTTCTACCCGCTCATTCGCAGCGCGTTCCGGCGCTGCGAATATGTTTCGGTGCGCGACGCCGAGTCCGCGGCGCTGCTCGCCGCCATCGGCGTAGCCCGGGACCGGATCGAGGTCGTGCCCGATCCGGTCATGGGGCTGCCGCTGCCGGCAGCAAGCGCTGGCGGCGCAGACGCGCTAGCCGCGGCGCGGGCCGCGGGGCGCCCCGTCGTCGGCGTGTCGGCGCGGTTCTGGCGCACCGACCGCGCCGACCTCGACCGCCTCGCGGCCGCGCTCGAGCGGCTCCGCGCGGAACGGCAGGCGCATCTGCGCTTCCTGCCGTTCCACATGCCGGACGACGCCGAGGCGTCGCGCTACATCATCGCGCGCCTCGGAGACGCAAGCGATGTCAGCGTGAGCGAAGCGCACGCCGACCCGCAGCAAATGCTCGCCGAAGTGAGCGTCTGCGACCTGCTCATCGGCATGCGGCTCCATTCGCTCATCTATGCTGCTTCGCAGCGTGTCCCCCTCATGGGAGTGTCCTACGATCCGAAGATCGATCAGTTTCTCCATCGGCTCGACATGCGCGCGAGCGGCACGACGGAGCAGCTGGACGCGTCGCAGTTCGCCGCCGAAGCGGCCGATTTGCTGAGCCGCAGCGACGAATGGCGGCAGGACAAAGCGCCGCTGATCGACAAGCTAAAAAACGACTCGCAGCAACCGGCGAAACAAATCGTCCGTTATATGCGTCTTAAAAGGGTGAGACATCTTGACAAGTCAATCCATACATGAAGTATCTGATAAGGCCGCAAAGGCCGGTGCATCGGTTGCGTCGTCTCCAGATGTGACGCTGCTTGTGCCGACCGTTCCGATTTACGGCATTCACTTTTCGAAAATGAGCATGCAGGATACCGTCGAGCACTTAACCGCTGCCATATTGAGCGGCAAACCACATCAGGTCATCACGGCGAACCCGATTATGATCATGGCGGCGCTGGATGATCCGTCGGTTATGCGCGTCATGAAGCAAGCGGATCTGGTCGTGCCGGACGGCACCGGTGTCGTTTGGGCCGCGAAATACGTAGGCCAACCGGTCGCCGAGCGCGTCACCGGCTTCGATTTGATGCACAATCTGATGCGTGTCGGTGAGTCCTACCGCTGGAAAGTTTATTTGCTCGGCACCGCGCCGGACACCGTTGCGGAAGCGGCTCGCCGTTTGCAAGCGCAATATCCGGGCATTGATATCGTCGGCTACCGCGACGGCTATTTCAAAGCCGATCAGGACGCCGAAGTCATCGCCGAGATTCGTAAGGCTGCGCCCGATATGCTGTTCGTCGCCCGCGGCGCGGACACGCAGGAGCCTTGGATCGGGAAGTACCGCAACGAGCTGGGGGTGCCTCTTATGATGGGCATCGGCGGTACGCTGGACATTATCGCGGGCAAGCTGAAGCGCGCGCCGATCATTTTCCAGAAACTTCGTCTGGAATGGCTTTACCGTCTGCTTAAGGAGCCGAAACGCTTCTTCCGCATGCTTGCGCTGCCGCAATTCGTCGTGAAAGTGATTCGCGACAGAGATAATGTTACAAAACTTTGAAAATCATAGTGAAAATAGGCCAATTTTGCTGAAAAACGCGTGAAAACGGGATTGGTGTTTGCCGTACAATCGGAGTATAATGTGCTTCGGTTACGCAAAAAGGGGAGTTGGGGATAACGAATGGCAACAGGTTACTTGTACGCAATCGGAGCAATCGCCGCACTGATCATCGCAATCTGCATGACACCGCTTGTGAAGAAATTCGCTCATGCCGTTGGCGCCATCGACGTGCCGAACCACCGCAAGGTGCATTCGACCGTCATGCCGCGTCTCGGCGGTTTAGCCATCTATATTGCATTTGTCGTGGCGTATTTTATCGTCGCACCGTTTTTTCCGGAAGGTTTTATTAGCGCATCGGATATGAACCTGGTCAAAGCCTTGCTCGTCGGCGGCACAATGATCGTCATCGTTGGCGCGTTCGACGACCGCTTCGAGCTTTCGGCGAAAGTGAAGCTTCTCGGCCAGTTAGCCGCAGCTTGCGTAGTCGTATTCGGCTTCGGCGTGAAGATCGACCTTGTCAACATCCCGTTCGGCGACGCGGTTCAACCGATCGAGAACTGGATCAGCATCCCGATCACGATCTTCTGGATCGTTGGCGTCACGAACGCGATCAACCTGATCGACGGCTTGGACGGCCTCGCTGCCGGCGTTTCCGGGATCGCGATCGCATCGATCCTGGCCATGGCGATCCTGATGAGCAACGAAGCGGTCATCTTGCTCAGCGCGCTGCTGCTTGGCGGCATCGTCGGATTTTTATTTTTCAATTTCCATCCAGCGAAAATCTTCATGGGCGACTCCGGCGCCTTGTTCTTGGGCTTCAGCTTGTCCATGCTGTCGCTCCTTGGCTTCAAGCAGATCGCGCTCGTATCGTTCGTTGCGCCGCTGCTTGTGATCGGCGTACCGCTGTCGGACACGTTCTTCGCGATTGTCCGCCGCTGGGTCAACAAACGCCCGATTTTCGCCGCGGACAAAGGCCACCTGCACCACTGCCTGCGTGAGCTCGGTTTCAGCCATCGCGCAACCGTGCTTGTGATCTACGGCATCGCAGTATTCTTCGGTGCCAGCGCCGTAACGCTGTCGATCCTGTATACGGCGACCAGCGCCAACTGGGTGATTTTCGTAGCCATCTGCGTCCTGGTATTCATCCTGCAGATCGGCGCGGAAGTCATCGGCATCGTCGACAAGTCGCGACGCCCTGTGCTGAACCTGCTTGCCCGCTTGCTCGTGAAGCCGCAAACGAACTCGCGCTCGAAGTAATCGGTTATATTCGGATTGTACGTATTGTTAACCCCAACCCATACGTGATATTGAAGCCCTTCTCGGTAGGTCTGAGCCTACTGGGAGGGGCTTTTTGTTTTGGGTCCCCGTAAATATCTGAATCAGCAGCGAAGCTAAGCCTCACTTTGTGGGGCTATTCTGCATGCTATCATTTTTTTACATCTCGTTTCGGGTTAAAAAATTTGTCGGACAAGCCGATAAAAAGGTTATATACTGTCCAGCAAGCGGTGCTCGAATGGAACGCAAAGGAGGCAAGCCGACGAATTCGACATCGAACCCTGTGAAATTCGAACCATGATGGAATTAAAGGAGGAAATCTAGTGATTCGCAAATGGAGCAAAACGATAAATTGGATCATGATCGTAGCGCTGTTCTTATCCGTTCTGCCGGCAGGCATTGCGTCCGCAGCGGATTCAACCATCCGATATTTTACATTCGCTAACATCTCGGAAAGCAAGCTTGCCCCGTATCAGGTGACAAGCGGCACGATGGATATCGTCGGTGAGTTTAACGGCGTCAATGCAGAGAGCATTTCGTATCAGATTGATAGTATCAATCTGAAGAAGGTCGGAAACGCCGGCGACGAATCCGACTATGTAGAAGAAGTGTTAAAAACACGCAAAGGCGTAGATGTCAAGCCAATCATTGAAGGCGACAAAATATTCCGCTTTACCAATGTGAAGCTCGAACCGGGTCTAAATCGGATCACAATCTTCGGGTCGAACAAATTAGGCAATACGGTCCAGTCGCCTAGTGGTTATGTCCGCTATTCCAGCGCTCCGATCGTATATGACGTTAAATCGGCGGATGGCCGAGTCTTAAGCGACAACCTGACCAAACCAACGGTTGTGGATTCCAAATCCGTCATTCTGAAGGCGGAGAACGTAACGGAAGTTACGGTCATGGGCAAAAAAATGTTTTCCGGCGACGGCAAAACGTTTGTCGCTTCGGAGCTGCCGCTAAAGGCCGGCGTGAACAGCTTGACCTTCGTAGCCACGAACGGCAACATGAAGCAAACGCTAACGCGTAACGTTGTATACTATACGGGATCTCCGATGCCGTACAATATTATTTCCAATGATAATCAGAAGCTTGAAAACGATGCCCTCGTAGGCAACCCGGAATCGCCGTTTAGTGCATCGGTTGTATACAAATATGAGCCAGGCAAGCCTGAAAATTTCGCGGATATTAAATTCAAGTTAACGCGCCCGTTAGATCCTTCGGAACCGACGGATCCTACGGATCCGGCTTATCCTGACCTGACGCAAGAAGTTACGGTGCCTGCGAACGATCCATCCGTTAAAATGACGAAAGATACGAGATTTATCACCTTTTCGTTCGATAGTGTGGCTTTGGACATTTCGTATGACGGCTTATATACACTAGAAATCACAGGCGGTGAATATGGCTCTCAGAAGATCAACAAGAAGATCACGTTCAAGAACAAATCGGCAGGTGGTTCTTTTATTACAGATATCCAGGTCGCCAATAATGTGATCATCAATTCAGATAATACGATTAAATACGACTCCAGTACGCCGCTTGTTGCCGGAAGCACATTCTTGAATCCGCGGCAATTCCTGATTGTAACGACGAGCACGGATAATGAAATGGTTAACTTGACTGCCGAAGTGTCCGGTAACCCTATTGGCGATCCCGCATTCGATATCGATACGACGACCTATTCGATAGAAAATGCGGCCAATAAAAAAGTAATCTTGGTTAAAGCGATGCCGGTCGGCTTGATGCACTGGACTTTTTCGACAAGCTTTAACGAAACCGAAGAGATTCCCGTCACATACGTCGCTTCATCCTATATCGACATTACGAACGTTCAGAATAACACAGTTTTCAGCAATTCGTTGGAGCTGGAGAAGCTTGAATTCAATCTGGTGAACTTTACGGATGATGATTTAGCTTCGAATCCGTTGAAGGTTATGTATAATGGAGCGGATATCCCGATCAGTGCAGTCAACGGGATCAATGAGCTCGTCATCGACCATGATGCATATCCAATGAAGCCGGGATCGAATACGATCACGATTAGCGGGGTTGCCGGTGGCGTTCCGGTGTCAACAACTTTGACGTTCTACCTTTTTTCCAAGTTTACGCCTCAAGTTGTTTCCATGTTCCCTGTTCCGTATGACGAGATCAACCGACGCGTTAACGATACCGGTGGTTTGTTCAAGCCAGCAGGACAGATGAAATTTACCACATACGAAAAAAACCTTGATGTGATTGCGATCGTAAGGAATATCGAAAATCTTGAAATTTCCGTTAGTGGAACCACCCTCTACACGGGCAGCATTGATGCGATGCCAGAGGAGGGTACGCCTGAAGCTACAAAAGTAGCCCGCATCAGCAAAGAACCAGCTATGGAAAATGGCGTAGAAATGAAGGATGATAACGGAGACCCGGTTTTCGATTACAAAATCCGTATCATGAAGCAATTCGGAGTATCGGACCCTAAGGATGATCCGATGATATTGCCGAAGTCAGGTTCGAGAAATATTATGATTATCGGGCACAAAGGAACATCCACGGTGACGCAGACGCTGGAGATCGTTCGCGAGCTGCCGCCGTTCTTGATTCTTTCGCCGAAACTGCCGCAAGAGAATGTGGTCACCCAGAACTTCTTGAACGTCAGTATTGAAGCAGAAGGTGCAGATCAGATTCTGATCGGCAAGGCAGAAATGAAGAAGGATGCGAAACGGGACATATTCCGCACCAACGTTCCGCTGACCAAAGCTGGCAATAATACGATCAAATTTACGGTTGTCCAAGGAAAGTCGAAGATTAACGGGTCCTTCGTCGTGAACTACTCCGCGGAGAAAGTCCAAGGCGCTCAATATATGACGCAGCTGCCTGCTTCAGGCAAGCTGACAGCCTTCAAAGGCGATGTAACGATCGCATTGCCGAAAGGCACCGTGCTGCGAGAAGCGAATCCGACCCCTGGACAAGTATCTCCTTCGATTGATCTGTATGACAAACAGAATATTCTGTTTGGTATAGCCGATCGTAAAGATGGACGTACGCTCAAACGCTACAATGCTGTAGGCGAGGAAGACACAAGTGGTAGAGCGCTGGACGGGGAGTTGAAAATGATTAATGCCGACGAGTCGGCCATTCAAATATTAACCTTGCCAAGCCGATTCGGTTATGCTTCCGACCTATACTGGATTGATGCGGGTTATATGAAACGGGACAGCGCGGGCAATGACAAAGAGCTAGTTTCCGGCCAGCTTCCATACAAAGCATCGAACGAGCCTGAAACGAAGTTCTACGAGCGCTCGCTCAACAAATGGCTGGAGCCGACACAACGCGGCACGATTACGATGAAATATGATCCGACAATCCTCAATGCGGCGAGCAACAGGCTGAGCATTTGGCGTTGGGTCGACAACGATAAGCGCTGGGTTAACCTTGGCGGTACGATTGATGCCAAGAAAAAGACAGTAACGGCGCCATTCGATGGATTTGGTTACTATGCTGTATTGAATGTAAGATATTCGTTCGATGACGTCATCGGCCATCGTTATGCACGTAACTCTCTTGAGCTCATGATGTCCAAGAATATCATGAAACCGAAGGATAACAACGAATTCGGCGTTTACGACACCGTCACGCGCGGTGAATTCGCAACCATGCTCGTTAAGATTCTGGATATCCCGCTAGAGTATGATGCAGAGAATCCGACGTTTGACGATGTGCGAGACTTTGGCACGGACAATACGTTCTGGGATTTCCGCTACGTCGAGACAGCAGTGCGCAAGGGCATTATTCGCGGTATAGCTCCGCGTGTATTCTCGCCGAACGGCACTTTAACTCGTGAAGAAGCAACGACGATGATTGCGCGTGCCTTGAACTTGAAGCAGGGTACACCGGAGAAAGATTTGGCCAAGCTGCAAAAGACGTTCACGGATGCCAACATCATCGACTACTATGCGGTAGGTGCTGTACTCGCCGTATCAAAAGCCGGCTATATTACAGGTATACAGAATACGATACAAAGTGGCGCGACGAAAGCGAAAGCCACCTTCCGCTTCGATCCGAAGTCCGGACTGACGCGTGCTGACGCGGCGGTTGTCGCCGAGAGGATCATGAAGAAACTGAAGAAAATCTAACGTATTTCGACAGGCTGCTGCATATTTCGGCAGCCTGTTTGTATTTATTGCCCCTTTTACGATACAATAAGGTTTATACAACCTCACTACACTAAAGGAGAACGCTATGAAAAAAATACTTTCCAAGGCGCAAACCGACTATCAGAACGCCAAGCAAACCTTCGAGCGGTGCAGCCGCATCATGGAGATAGAAGTTGAGAAAGCTCGCATGCTGCGTAACGATGTAACCCAAGCCGAGATGGAGAAGCTTGTTGTTGAAACGGGTTTCCATGCTGCGTACTCCGATCTGCTTGACGCAGAGAATGAATTGATCAAGTGGTCACATTCGACGATCAAGCACGAGAAGATCTATAAGGAAAACCGTCAACACTTCGACAATTTGTTTGAGCAGATCCCTTCGAACCCTCAAGCGCGCCAGACTGTACTCGATCTTGCGATGCGTATTCGCTAATCCTTATGGAGTAACATAAGACGCCCACCGAGGCGTCTTTTTTTCATGCAGATTTATTGGCAAATGTTTCGTAATGACGGAAATGATAGACCGATGTATACTATCTTACGTAAGCAACACATACATAACTAAACGAATCGGAAAAAAAATTAAATACATCCGCAACTTTTCCCGAAACATTGCGTTTAATATGATGTGGTTATGAAACGAAGAAAACTGAGGTGCGCAAAAATAGCACTTTACGCCTAATGGAAGCCATTGTATAATGGATAGGGTGGACTCAGAATCTCGTTTTTTTGTTTACTAGTTTCTGCGGCGACGCAGACCTTTAATAGTTAACAACGCTCAAACTCTGGAAAGGGGGTGAATCGGCTATGAGGGAAACGAGCTCAAATTTAAAACCCATTCATTTATCGAAAGATATTCGAGGAGGAGACAAAAAGGTTATGAAGAAAATTTTATCCGTAGCACTATCCACGGCAATGGCGTTCTCCATGTTCGCATCCGTAGCATTTGCTGACGAAGCGAAACTGGACACGCAAGGCAAATATGACTTCCTTAAAGAAAAAGGCGTATTTAACGGTAACCCAGACGGTTCCGCTGCCCTTGACAAAGAAATGACTCGTGCAGAGTTCGCGAAAGTTATCACGAAACTCTATGGCCTGGAAGAAATCACAGGTGTACTTACTTACAAAGACAAGAACTACAAAGAAGGCGTATGGTTCGTTCCTTTCATCGAAGCAGTTACTAAAGCCGGTTTGATGGAAGGTAAAGGTAAAGACCTTTTCGATCCTAACGGAAAAGTAACGGTTGAAGAACTGGCTAAAGTTCTTACTATCGCTCTGAAACTTGAAGTTCCTACGGACGCTGACAACAGTGCTTCCCCATGGGCTAAAGGATACGTAGCAGCAGCAGTTAAAGCTGGCCTTATCCCTGCAGATGCTAACTTCAAAGGCAACGCGCTTCGCGGACTGCTTGTAGACGCTTCTTACATCGCTTACCAAGCAATTGAAGCGGCTAAAGTTAAAGTTGAATCCTATGAAATCGTTGACGCTAAAAATGTTAACGTAACATTCTCGGACAAAGAAGTTGAAAAAGTTGCTCTGACAACTGCTCTTGAAGTTGGCAAAGAAACTGAAATTAAAGTAACTCACAAAGGTCAAGAGTATGCTGTTAAAGTAACTCTTGCTGCTTTCCAAGCTGAATCGGCTAAAACTGATAACTTCGCAGAAGTTGACGTAACATTCAACCGTGCAGTAGACGCAGACTCCCTGAACAAAGACAACTTCTTGGTTAACAAGGTAGCTCTGGGAAGCAAAGATACACTGACTGTACTTGAAGACGGCAAAACTGTTCGTATCTTCAAATACGACGGTTTTGTAGCAGAATCCCAACAAAACACGTCTAAGAAGATTGCAGTTTCTGGAGTGAAATCCAAAGACGGCGTGGCAATGGCTGCTTTTGAACAGGACGTTACATTTAAAGATCTGGCTTTCCCAGAACTGAAGAGCGTTAGCGCTGTAGGTAATAAGCGTATTGTTCTTACATTCAGCGAGCCAGTTAAAGATGTTGCTGACACGAAAATTTTCTCGAACTACAAAGTAGACGGTGCATATCTTGTTGGATCCGGAACTCCGGAAGTATCCGGCAGAACTGTAACGATCGATCTTGCAAGTGCGCTTTCTGTTGGCGAACACAAAGTATCGGTTGTTAGCAACAAAATCAAAGATTATGCAGGATTTGCTTCCGTTCCTAGTGATGTTGCTTTCACTGTGGCTGAAGATAAAGTAGCTGCTACTGTTGAACTGGTTAGCGCTTCTCCTGAGAAAGTAACGATTAAGTACTCTAAAGAAATTAAATCTGCTTCCGTATATTGGATGAACGGTTCGACTAAAAACACTGCAAGCAGTGTTGAGGTTGATAGCGCAGATAAAACGAAAGTAACTTATACTTTTGATAATAGCTTTGGTCATGCTTACCTGCCGTTGACTCAAACAAAAGTATTTGTTGAGAACGCAACTGACTTCTTTGGCAATGTATCTTCTAAAGCCGAGTTCCAAGTAACGGCTACACCTGATACTGCACGTCCAGTAGCAGTTTCTGCTGAGTCGTCCAAAGAAGGAGAAATTATCGTAAAATTTGATAAAGACGTGTTCGTACCAGGAACTAACTACCCTGGAACATCTACTGCTGCCGGTGGTACTATCACTGTTAAAAATAAAGATGGTGCTAATGTTGCCGTTACTAAAGCGGTAGGTGCGAACGCTAAAGAAATTAAACTTTCCGGTTTGATTACTGATCTTTCTCCAGGAAATGGACCATACATCGTTACTGTTGACAAAGTGGAAGATAAATCTTCTTTGAGAAATCAAAGCTTGACTTATGCGTTCACAGTTTCTGTACCAGATAAGATTGCACCTTCGATCACTTCTGTAACTTATGCAGCTGGTACAAATGGAACAATCGCTGTGAAATTCTCTGAAGCAGTCGATCCTTCCACTGCACTTGACTCGAATAACTATGCATACCTTGAAAATGGAGTAGGATATGTTGGCCTGCCTACAACTGCATCTTATGAATTGCTTCCAGATGGCCAAACTGTAATCATCACTATTCCTGGAAACGCATGGACATATAACAATCAAGCTCGTACAGTTCTTAACTTGACGGCGGCAAACGCGATCAGCATCCGTAATATCAAGGACAAAGCTGGCAACACGATGGTAGCAGCGCTTTATAATGCAACTGCTCAAACTGAGAGTGCTCCTGTGTTTACTGTTGCTAATGCATCCGGTAAAAACCAAATCAAAATCCCTGTAACTGGTACAATGCCAGCGACTGTTTATGCGGGAGACTTTGAAGTTTATGCTGCAGCTGGCCCGAATGTGGCAGCAGATAAACAACTCACAATTACTGGAATTTCTGTTGATGGTTCCAATCTTGTACTGAACGTTTATGAAACGCTGCAAGCTGATGGACAATACAAAGTTAGTGATACTGTAACAAGAAATGTTTATGTAAAAGCAAAAACAACTATTGCTGGAACGAAAACGGCTACTGGATTGCCGATTTCCGGAATCACATCGGTTGGTCTTGTTGACAATATCGGTCCAACAGCTAACCAAAATGTAATCGTTAATGCTGGTACTGTTACTGTAACGTTTGATGAGGCTGTAGCATTGGATACTACTGTATTAGCAGATCCTACGGCTCTTGCACTTGCTTTGACAGTAAAAGATGGTGATGGTCAATTGGTAGCTAACTCTCAATACACTGCTGCAATCAACGGTGCTGGTCAATTAGTTATCACGTTCTCTGGAACTTATAGCAAAGCAATTACTGAAATTAGCTTGCCAGGTTTTGGATTGAAAGACGGTGCTGGTAACAAAAATAATGCGTTCAACGTTAACACTAACGGTGTGACTGTTCGCTAAGATCTTACAGTTATCGTAATTTAAAAGAAAAAGAACCTACGTTTACGTAGGTTCTTTTTCTTTTAATACGTATGGTGGTGGTGAAACTTTTCGTAGGGATAAAGCGTCTAAGTTAATAAGAAGTAAATAACAAATCGATACATAATCGAACAAAGAAGCCCTGTGCTCATTGAATTTATTTATGATAATTTTAAATAAATGAGCTAGAACAAGATGGAGGTAAAATCAAAGATGTCAAAAACGAAGTTTAATAAGTTTTTGCGTTTACAGCTGGCTGCAAGCTTAGTATGCTCAATTGCAATTCCAAATGTTGCAGCGGCACAGAATTCGAATGTTACGACACTAGCTGCTGCCCCAAAAGAGACAATTTTTCGACCTGCCGCTCTAAATAAGGTGAATATTTCGAAAAAAAGCTACATCGAAATATATGATTTAAACATGATGCAGACGGGTCAAGGGAAAACAATTACATTTACCCTATCTTTCACTAACAAGGATAATTCCGAAATTAATTTCATTGATTATTGGATAAAAGCCAGAAATAAAAATGGAAGCCAGTACAAGCCTGTATTAGTTCAACAAGACAAAGACAAAAAAAGAATTTTAGCAAATGCAACTACAACTTTTCATTTCTACATGAACGTAAGTGATAATGTGAAGCTAGAAGATCTGGTCTTCGATATCATAAAATGGGATTTTTCGGCAAGTAATTTTGAAAAAACAATTGGAAAAATTGTAGCCCCCAAGAACTATAGTGTAGATGTTCCAGTCGGATCTAAAGGAATTATTAGAACTTCAGGAGCAAAGCTGAAAGCAAACGTCGAAGGATTTACCATAAATGGGATTGATGAACACAACCTACTTTCGTTAAATTTATACCTTGAGAACATCGGATTTACTGCGTTAGACAATATAAATTACAAGTTTATGCTGAAAAGCAAAAGCGGGCTTCTATTTCCGCTGAGTACAACTTCAATACAAACGGATGAGAAGTTACTTCCTCAAGACAAGAAACAAATTCAATTAAATGCACTTTTACGAAAGAATGTTTCTTTAGATCAAATGTCTCTTGTTATTGCTAAAGAGGAAGAAGCTGATAAAATAACGACTTCACTTGCTTCACTAATGTTACCTAAAGCAACTACAGACAGCACTGTAACTCCATTTAACCAGGAAAGAACCTTGACTGTTGACAATACAGCTCTTAAAACATCAGTGAAACGCGCATTAAATAATACAAACCAGAATAGCCAAAATGTTACGGTTACTTTTAATATGAGTAATAGCGGAAATAAATCCATTACGGTCCCAAATTATGAATTTGCCATTCGTACGACAGATGGCATTACATATCCAATTACGACTAATGCACTTAATAATCTGGTGATTAACCCGCGCAATGATAAAGAATTTGTGCTATCGGCCAAGATGCCAAAAGAAATTAACATTAATAATGCTGTTCTTCTTTTATACAACCCTAAAGTGCAGGATAAACCGGACCAGTTGAGATACCCAATTGCGTCGTACAAACTACCTGACATGTCTAAAGGAACTCCAACTGTTGGTACACAGTATCGTTACACGAATAGCAACGGCGATTACAATTTTGAATTACAGTCGATTCAACGTTTACCGATGAACGATCGGGATGTTTTGGCAGCAAAAATCAAAATTAAGAACAATTCTCTACAAACGTTGCCAATGATTTCCGTAGATGGTTTCTTTAATCTTGATGGCTTTAAACAAGACAGCGAAAAATCTTTTGTAATTGTGCCTGAAAACTCTGTGAACATTAAACCAATGTCAGAAGTAATTATTTATCTAGTTTCTAAAGTACCTTATACAGCCGATTACAAATCTATCAGTGTATCTCTACAAGAGAAACTAGGCGAAGAAAAAGCCGATATTACAGAGCTGGGAAATGGAAAAGCTAATGATGCGTTAAAAACCATCGGTATTGGAGACCCATATATTGTACCTGAACCCGGAAGAAATACGTCTCTATTAATAAATAAAGTTAAAGTATATAATGCATTAACGACTAATTTGGTATACGCTGAGCTTGTAGAGCAGAATCTAGAGAAACGTAACACATATCTGCCAACATTAATTGCGTATTATCAAACAACTGATGGCTTATATTTGCCGGCAACCATTACATCAACAGAAGAAATCGTACAACCTGAAGGAAAGGTGCTTACAGCGATCTGGGTCAAGCTTCCTAAGGATTATAGTGCAGGAAATACAAAACTTATCATTGGAGAAGCGGTAACAGATAACTCTTTTACACCTGTTAAGGGAGTACCGAATTATTTTGTCAATGCGGCTCAGTTGGATATTCCATATGCTGATGAACCGGTAAAAACAGATTTAACGGATCTGGGTATTTATCCGTATACGATTTCAATTAATAATTTCGAAGCTGCCTTATCAGGCTCTACAGATTTAAAGGCTCATTTCTATTACACATTAAAACGTAACTCTGACTATGATTTCGTTGTAAAAGGCCATAAGTTAAATATCGAAATTGTAGATACAAGTACAGGAATTGCATTCAGTAAATCGTTTTCGCTTGAAGAAGGAGGAGACTCCATATTGAATTTAGGCGGAAACACAGCAGAGTATTCTATTGCTACTGCCGGTGCTATAGCTAAGGATAAATTATTCGGCACCTATAAAGTGAATGTTTATGACGAGTTTGAAGGACATAAACGCTTGCTTGGAACTAAGAGTTATTATTATACTCTTCCTATAAACTATTAAATTATTAATGTAGGAGGAGAGAGATGATAAAGTCGTTGCCCAAAATATTCGTAGTTCTAGGGGCGTTGGGGATTGGAATAGTATTAGGTTCAATTGTTTCGTCTAATGCGGAAGGAATCGAGTCTGGTAATAAACCGGGCTCGATCATTGACCCTGTGGTGACTAAAAGCTATGTCGATGAGAAAGTTCAGCAGATCGTTAAATCGGAATTAGGAAAACAGACCGTAGATGAACAAAAAATGCAGCAAATGCTTGATGATTTCCGCAAAGAAATGAACCAAAAGAATCCAAGTACTAATAATATTGAAGTGGTTACAGTTGGAGCTAAACAGAAATTAATTCTGGCTGAAGGCGCTGAATATATTGTTAGAACAGGCAAGGCTGTTGTTCATAGTGCAGATGGCAGCGGAGTATCAGATTTAACATCGGGTCTAGACATACAGAACGGGGAAACCGTTGAGAAAAATCATCTCATACTTGTGCCGAGAGAGGGACGAGGGGTTATGCCAGATCCTAAGCAGAAGAACGGAATTATAGTATTAGTACGCGGCAACTATTCTATTGAGGGATGATAATACAAAAACCACGTTTCAATCGAAACGTGGTTTTTGTATTATGGAATTCAAAAATTGTAATTCACAATGCCTTCAAGATATTCTTTTTCTCTCGGGTCAGCTTGGATAAGTTTATCGTATACTGCATCATCAGACTGATTCATCTTCGTAAGCGCGGCTAAATACCACCTTGCAAGACTTACATTGGTTTTATTGTCGAGAACTTCAGGTAGGCTTTGTTTCAAAGTTATAACCGCATTCGAGTAATCGCCGCGAATGAAGTAAACTTGGCCAGCAACGAGACTCATATTCGGTGTTATACCAAATGGCCTTCCCTGAAGTTGCCCCTTCGGCAATAATTTTAATTCCTCTGTCTTCCGATTAACCGTTGAATATAACTCGAGTAATTTATCCCACTGTTGATTTTGTAAATCGGACTTCTTATCTAAACGCGCTTTGTCACCGTGTTCGAAGAGCAGTGACATTGATCGGTCATACATATCGATGTCCCAAGGTAATTTCGCCACCCCTTCTAAGGAGGCATTCAGTGCACGTGTCTTGTCACCCATTTTCATTCCAATTAAAAATTCTCGATCAATAAAGGAACGATTATTCGGCTCATGTTGTTTCATAAGTTCGATCAAGCGATTAGCTTCTTTGCTGAAAATCTCGTTATTCGTTTGATCATATGCAGATATAAACAAATCGATTTTCTTTAAATTTATATCAGGATGGTATGGTTGTATTTCCAATGCCTTGTTCAGCGGGACAATAACTTTTTCAAAAGTTTCACTGGCTGTAATGCGCTCTACAGTATCCCTATACAAGGCATTTGCTTTCAAGTTAAAAAGCATCATATAAACCATAATAATTGCTACAATACCAGTAGAAATCGGATAAAGAAGTCGAAACGGCGATTGTTTCTTTTCGTTATCAATATTGGTGACTCGCGACTTAATACTTGATATCATACCGCCCATGCATAAAAAGATGAGTACTGCCAGGTAAGCATAACTTATGTCAAAATCAATAGCGCTGTGGACGAGCAATGAAATGGCCACGATATAAAAGACGAAATGACGCTCACGTTCCTCTGTTGAACTTTTAATATAATTACGAATGTAGCTGTAAAACACCCATGTCAGGAAGAGAAGCAGTACTACAAACCCGACAATACCGGTTTCAACCAAACTTTGCATTAAAAAGCTGTGAGCCTGACGGCTTGTATACGGGTTGTTCTGATATTTCTCGTATAACACTGCCCACCCGCCGCCGCCTGCTCCGAAGGCTGGGTAATCTTTAACAAGTTTGATTGAGTCTTTGTAAAACGTGAAGCGTTCGAGTACGCTGTTTTCGTTGAAGTTAATGCCCTCAATTCGTGTTTTGATTGTACCGGGCAAAATCTTTGTAAATCCCGTATTTCCAAAGAGTAGGAAAACACCGATACCGCCAAAAATGATAAAAATCGCAGGTAAAGCGATTGGCGAAAACTTATTCTTGCTGAACCGCTCCAGTTTTTTTTCAAGCCATGGCGCTAACCAAGTATGGATAATAAATACGATGAGCGTGGTAGCGATCGAAGCTCCAAGGAGCAATCCCCAACTAGACAAGGATGGAGAATCGAATGGGCTTAACGTATCAGCTTGCCAATCAGGAGTTGCGGTTGGGAGCACTTTATTGGCGATTAGCATGCCCCATTCAGTAATTTTGCCGGAGATAGTAAGTGTAACAAGACCGGCTATTCCAATATAGATGACGGCCAACAGTTGTCGTACCATCGGGATGAATGGAAGCACGAGCAGGAAAATGACCGGCAGCACAACGATTCCGCCGCGTGAAAGAGTAAGTAGCAATGACAAGATTAAAGGCACAAGCATGAAGCCGTGAATGAGTATGTATGACCTTTTTTGTAGAGTAACGAGATAATATATACAAACAAACAGAATGGCAATAACGAAAGCGGCGTAACTGTTCGCATACTGAAATACTGATGTTAATCGAATGCCTTGATCGAGCATAACGGCATCCCTGTAATATACGTTGCCGAAGAAGTTCGCAAAACCGAAAAGTACAACAATGTAGCCAATGATTGTAATCACGTTCTGTAGCACAGCAGATCCGAACCGGTTGACCGCATAATAGGCGCCGAATACAAAAAAAGCGGCGTACATGACATTAAGATACAACATATTCAACGATAAGTGCGGGGAAGCAGCATTGCTCATTGAAACCGCATAAGTCAATGGAATGAGCCAAACGATAATGCTTAACCAGTCTCGACTGTTGCTGAGCTGCCAGCCTTTGAACAATCGGACGGAAACGATGAGCAATAGTATAGATGCCCAAAGGACAGAGAAGTAAATGCTATACTCGTAGTAGATTTCGTAACCGTTGAATAATGCGAAATAAAATGGAGCGATGATCAGAAACAGCATTACCATGATGGTCTGCAACCAATTGATAAATGATGGCTTGTCTTTTTGAATATAGGGTAGCATAACGTCCTCCAAGAATTATAATACTATGTGGTTTTTTCTTGTTTAGTATGACAATTATCCTCACAATGAAGGGCTGTCATATTATTGCGGTACTTGTGGTAACCAGACTACCGAATCTATTACCACTAGATCAGGTGGAAAATAATCTAGCGATAGCTGAATATGATTCCTTTGTCCGAGTTTTACAGATTTGCAAAAACCATGTGAAATTGCGAAAGCCAGCAACATTAAACAATTTGAGCTAAATCAAGTAAAGATAGCTTTTCGTTATTTTTCTTGCGAAAAATCCCTCCCAATTGAAATCACAACCAAACGGCCAGCGATATTTCTTCGAAATAGAAAATGAGTAAAATAATTCCATAAAATAAGGTATCGCCGTGACTTTTTTTTTGTTAATATTATATAGAGTAACATGCTTCGACATTTGACCAAATATATTCTTATAGGGATCAGGACATTATGTCGTAAATTTGCGGAGATACATATTATTTTAACAAGTTTTTAAGGAAAAATCACATCCCATCCTACATTTAACCAAAAATGTTATCACGATGTATTTTCGGGGTTCTTGAGAATGCAAATATTGTAATTAATTCGGAGGCTAGCTATGGAAGAATCACAAAATGTATTTTGGTCTACAAGTAAAATAGCACGAGAGGATCGATATCGGTTAAATCAACATAAAAGCTGTATTCTTTGGTTTACGGGGTTATCTGCGTCAGGGAAGTCGACACTTGCTATAGAGTTGGAAAAAAGATTATTCGAACAAAGAATCCGTTCATATGTGATGGATGGAGATAATATACGATATGGATTAAACAAGAACTTAGGCTTTAGTCCCGAGGATCGTAAAGAAAACATTAGAAGGATTGGTGAGGTTGCAAGACTGTTTGTTGATGCAGGATTATTTGCGATTACATCTTTTATTTCGCCATATCGGGGGGATCGCGAGATGGTACGACAGCTTTTTGAAGAAAATGAATTTATTGAAATATTCGTAAAGTGTAGTTTGGACGAGTGTGAGAGACGTGATCCTAAAGGGCTTTATCAGAAGGCTAGAAAAGGAATTGTTAAAGATTTCACGGGGATTTCTGCCCCCTATGAAGAACCGATTAATCCGGAAATAATTGTTGAAACTGATCAACTATCAATAGAACAGTCCGTTTCCAAGATCATGAATTATTTAAAAGGTCGAGATTTCCTTTAGTTTTGAAAAACAATTATTATGGAATCATTTATAACAACACCGATCGTTGGGTTCTTTGTTGGTATTTTAGTTGGTTTAACAGGTGTAGGTGGGGCAGCCTTGTTAACACCAATACTCGTGTTTTTGGGCATTAAGCCGATTTTGGCTATAGGCACCGATATGGCGTATAATGCAATTACTAAATTATTTGGTACAATTCAACATATTAAGCAAAAGAATGTGAATGTGACCTTGGTAGGTCATTTTTCCTTGGGTAGTATTCCAGGGGTGCTTATATCTGGCGTAGTTATTACAAGATACGGTGAGTATCTTAGGTCGAACGAACGAGTAATAATAAATATTCTTGGATTTACATTAGTTATTGTAGCGCTGGCAATGCTATTGCAGATTTTAATTTTCAAAAACGGTGTCATCAGACCTTTGAATAAAGAGCAGATTGGTAAACGTAGAATTTTATCAATAATCCTATGTTTCATATTCGGATTTGTTTTTGGGTTAACCTCAGTAGGCTCGGGTTCATTGTTCGCACTAGTGATATATTACATGTTCAGAACAAGTGCTGCTCAATTGGTTGGAACGGATATAGCTCATGCCTTTCTGCTTGCAAGTGTAGCAGGGGCTATTCATATTTTAAATGGAAATATAGACTTTCAATTAATGTTCGGGTTATTAATTGGATCAATCCCCGGCGTTATTCTGGGAAGTAAGCTATCGTCAAGGGTGCCCAGCCAATATTTGAAAATAATGATAGTTGGGATTATTCTTATTAGCGGTATACAGCTAGTTATAAAGTAATGGAGGAGCTTATGAGAGATTATTATAGTCCATTATCACTATTAAAATTTATCTGGTGCAAACGTGATTTAATTCAACAGTTTGCCAAGAGAGATATCATCAAGCGCTATCGAGGTTCGTTTTTTGGTATTCTGTGGTCGTTTATTACCCCTATAATAATGTTGATTATATACACATTCGTATTCAGCGTCGTATTTAAGACAAAATGGGGCATCGAACAGGGAAGTAAGTTAGATTTTGCTGTTATCTTGTTTTGTGGAATGACTGCTTTTAATCTATTTTCAGAAATGATTACTAGGTCTCCTAGTATAATCACAGAAAACGTGAATTATGTAAAAAAGGTTGTTTTCCCTCTGGAGATCATGCCAGTTGTCGTTCTTTGTTCAGCGTTGTTTACCTTAATGATAAACGTATTTATTATTATCTTATCATTATTGGCTATCTATGGAACCCTTTCATGGACAGTTATCTTGTTGCCCATTGTTATATTGCCAATAGTGTTCATTTCGTTAGGTTTGAGCTGGTTTTTTTCTTCATTGGGCGTTTATTTTAGAGACTTGGGGCAACTTATCAACGTATCGATTGCCGCGCTAATGTTTTTAAGTCCGATTTTTTATCCTGTGTCCAATGTTCCTAAAGATTTCTTGGTTTTGTATCATATTAACCCAATTAGCTTTGTGGTAGAAGATTTGCGTAATGTGATGATTATGGGGAAACAACCAGATTGGAATTGGCTTTTTATTGGCAGTATAATCGGCCTGATCATTTTATATTTGGGGTATATTTGGTTTATGAAAACAAGAAAAGGTTTCGCTGATGTCCTTTAAAAGAACCAGATGTTATATGAAACAAACAACTTTTTAGGAGACAAATTATGAAATCCGAAATTGCTATAGAAGTTAATCAAGTCAGTAAGTGTTATCAAATATATTCAAAACCAGCAGATCGATTAAAGCAGACTCTCCTCAGAGGACATAAAACATTTTATAAGGAATTTTGGGCCCTTAAAAATATTTCTTTGACATTAGAAAAGGGTGAGTCATTTGGCATTGTTGGTCGAAATGGTTCTGGTAAAAGTACTTTGTTGCAGATAATTGCAGGAACATTAATGCCAACAAGCGGATCAATAAGTGTTACAGGAAGGGTAGCTGCTCTGCTTGAATTGGGGAGTGGTTTTAACCCCGATTTTACGGGGAAAGAAAATGTCTATATGAATGCTACAATACTTGGATTAAATAAAAAAGAGATTGATGAATTGTACGAAGAGATCATTGCTTTCGCGGATATTGGGGATTTTATCGATCAGCCAGTTTCAACATATTCAAGTGGTATGGCAGTCCGTTTAGCATTTGCAGTTCAGGCTGTCATTCCTAAAGAAGTATTAATTGTTGATGAAGCCCTTGCAGTAGGTGACGAGCTGTTCCAAAGAAAATGCTTTGCAAAAATTGAAGATTTCAAAAAGCAAGGTGGTACCATCTTGTTTGTATCTCATTCAGGAGGTGCAGTGATAGAGCTTTGTGATAGAGCGCTGTTACTGGATTCTGGAGAGGAAGTTATTATTGGCCCGAGCAAACAAGTGGTTAATTTATACCAAAAACTGCTATATGCACCTACGGAAAAGAAAGGTGCCGTTCGTAAAGAAATCTATGAACTGGCAAAAAGTAAAAAAGAAAATCACGCCACGCCTGTTCAAACGGATGTGGGATCGGAGATAGACGATAATGTCGAATCAATGTATGATCCCTATTTGATTCCCAAGGAAACAATAAGGTATGAACCCGCAGGAGCTGAAATACTTAATGCAAGTATAACAGCATTAAAAGGGGAAAAGGTTAATCTTTTGCTCCCAGGCGAGCAATATATATTTACGTATAGCGTCAAGTTTTCGAAAACGAGTTATAATGTAAGATTTGCCATGTTGATTAAAACCTCCAGTGGGTTTGATTTGGGCGGGGCAGTTTCATCGAAATTGGGGGAAGGGATTCCCGTTATTCTTGAGGGGGAAACCGTTAATGTTCAATTTAAGCTAACCCCTAAACTGAATGCAGGTATCTACTTTTTGAATGCTGGTGTACTTGGGATGGTTGCTGAAGAAGAGATTTTTTTAGATAGGAAAATTGATATATCGGCTTTCAAAATTATAAGCAACGGTAATCCAATGTCAACGGCTATAATTGATTTTAATATTGAAGCAAATATCCTGAGCAATCATGGGAGGATCACTTCATGAGTATTTCAAATAGATCTACTGCAATTTGTGTGCTTGGTATGCACCGTAGTGGTACTTCCTCTGTAACTCGAGGGCTTAATCTAGCTGGCGCGTATTTAGGTAAGGAAGATGATCTCGTTCCCGGAAATTATGAAAATCCCGAAGGTTTTTGGGAGCATACCAAAATAATTGATATACATGATAAAATACTAGAATTTTATTCGAGTGCTTGGCATACCCTTGCGCCTCTTCCTCCGATGTGGTGGAAATCACCAGATGTAGTTCCATTCAAAGAGGAGCTAAAGTCATTAATTATTAGAGAGTTCATCTCCCATGATTTATGGGCGTGGAAAGATCCCAGAACTTGTCTTTTGTTGCCGTTATGGCTTGATGTGTTGAAAGAACTTAACGTTAATCTACGAATAGTTGTTGTTCTTCGTAATCCAATTGACGTTGCGAACTCTTTGTCCAAACGGGATTTATTCACAAGAGAAGAATCCTATGCAATGTGGGGATTAAACACATTAACATATTTATATCATGCTGAAAACACTAAAAAAGTTATAATTGAATATAACGAATATATAGAGAATCCTATGCCCATTCTTCATCAAACCTGGAATGGCCTCGGTTTACAATGGATAGTTGACGAAGAGTTACTCTCAAATCGATTAGCTGAATTCATTAAACCTTCTTTGCGCCATAGTAAGACGGAATATGATAATGATAATATGCCGATATTGATCAAAGAAGTCTGCAAACTACTAAGAAAAGCAAGTTTGGATATTTCATATGCAGATAAAATCGAATTTAAAGAAAGAATTATTACTTTGTACGATGATTATATAGAATACTCAAAAGTATTAGCATCATCGAGTAGAATACATAATCGATTTAAAATACAAATCTATTATCCAAATTCCGGAGCTTATACAGAACAAAATTCTCTAACCTTAGCCGGGAGGGCAGATGGACAATTTCATGAGTACCTTATCCCAATCTCCGCCGCGGCCAATGGAGCGATTAGGTTTGATGTAACGGATACTCCATCTTTTATTGAAATCGAAAACATCAATTTAATGCGAATTGACACCGAGCAAGTTTTCTATGAGTGGAGCAATAAGAATGGTTTTGAGGGAATCTCTTTTAAAGAAAATACTTTACTGCTTAATCGCAATAGTAATTGCCTCAAGCTTCTTGCACTAAATAGTGATCCACAATTAATTCTTGATGGTTATGGAGAAATCATAGTTCCTTCGGTAATTAGAATACGTATGCGTTCCGAGAAGCTGCAAGCGAGTATGATAGAATCTATTGTTCGTTTAACTGAAAATATGCAATCGAGTATTCGTTTTTTGAATGAACAAATTGAAAACAACCAGGTTGATAAACAAAATATAGAACGCGAAACTCAATTGTTAAATACTCGGATTAAGGATTTAGAGCTCCACCTGATTGCCAAACAAAATATGGAACGCGAAATTCAATTGTTAAATAATCGGGTTAAGGATTTAGAGATCGAACTGATCGACAAAAAGAATATGGAGCGAGATATTCACTTATTGAGTAAACGAAATGAAGATTTGAGGGCGGAAGTTGCTACTAAGGAAGTTGCCTACAATCAACAGATTGAAGAAAATGAACGGTTATTTGATAATATCAATCATAAAGATAGCGAACTGGCCTTGATTAAGAACTCTCATGGGTATCGATTTCTCTTACATTACTACTTACTTAGAGATAAGCTGCTTCCGATAAATTCTAGACGAAGGAAAGCCATGAAGCTTGCTTTTACTTTTCTAACCAATCCCAAGAGAACCAAAGGACTTTTAACTAAGTCTAATTTCAAAAAAATAATGTACCATTTAAAACGTGGAAACTATACAGCATTGCTTTCAAAAATGGAGAGCAAGGTAACGAGCGAGGTGAATAGTTTTCATTCGGAGCCATCTTTTGATGGAACTAATTATTTTCTACGATCCTTAAAAAAAGAAAATCGTTCTATATTCACAGATATAATGCCAACCGTTGATATTATAATACCAATTTATAATGCTTATGATTACACTAAAAAATGCATAGAAAAGGTGTACGAAAATACTGATATAACATATAACTTGTATTTAATAAATGACTGCAGTCCAGATCCGAGGGTTAAAGAGCTACTGGATTCATTAAATGGCAAAAAAAAGCCAAGTCAAATGCAAAATCTCGTAATTATTCATAACGAAGAGAATCTAGGTTTTGTTCGAAATGTAAATAAAGGTATGGCAATCTCAAGAAACCATGTTATTTTATTAAATACAGATACTGAGGTTCCAAAGAATTGGGTAAGCCGTCTAATAATGCCGATACTCGGGGACTATACAATTGCATCAGTTACCCCATTTTCGAATAGTGCAACAACATGTTCTTTCCCAAATTTCTGCGAAGATAATGAATTGCCGGAAAATCTATCAGTAGATGAGTTAGATCAACTATTTGAGAAATATGGCTCTAATATTCCAATTGAACTTCCCTCTGCTGTAGGCTTTTGTATGGCAATTAATCGAGGAGTTTTAGATAAGATCGGACTTTTCGATGCGGATGCATTTGGTAAAGGTTATGGAGAAGAAAATGATTGGTGTCTAAGGGCTCACCAAGCAGGATTCAGTAATGTTCTTGCCCCAAACCTGTTTGTTTACCATAAACATGGGGTTAGTTTTAGTCAGCGCACGGATAAAAAAAGGGAAGAACGGATGGAAGAAAATTTAAAAATAATCGATCAAAGATATCCTGATTACATCCCTTGGGTTCATCGGTTTATAGCTCAAGATCCTATTAAACCAGTACGAAATGTTGTAATTACTTCTATGATCTCTAGAAATGACAGCCACAAAGAAGGCGTTATGTTTATTAATCATAGTTTGGGGGGAGGCTCCAAATTTTATCAGGATCAATATATCGAGCAGGTTCTCAATCAAAAGAGAGTATACGTACTGGAATTGCGTGGCAATGAATATGTAATTATCGATAAAAATTACAAGCAGGAGATCATATATTCGTTACCTAGAAATGAGATTAACGATGTGATTTTTAACGAATTGTTGCAATTGATGAATATAAAACATATATTCATCAATCAACTTGTAACATATCCGTTGTTCGAGATAATGGACTATATACAATACTCTGAAGCAAAGTATACATTTTTTATTCACGATTATTTCGCCGTTTGTCCTAGTTATTTTTTGCTAGATGGCGATGGAAATCACTGTTTTGCTGAAACGGATCTTAGGAAATGTGCAAAATGTATTAAGAAAAATTTGATCACAGAACCTTGGATCAATATGAGTGCTGACACAATTAATATTCAACAATGGAGAAGTCGATTCCATCTATTTTTAAAGCAAGCAAGTCAAGTCATCGCTCCGAGCAATAGTACGAAAGATATTGTAAATCGTTATTATCCTGATCTACAAATTGATGTTCAAGAACATGTTCTTACTACACCAGTCCAATATACGTACAGACCTGAATTTATTCATCAAGATGAACTGTGTATCGCTTTTGTTGGTGCGCTAGGCGAGTATAAGGGTGCAAATATAGTCTATGAGTTGAAGGAAGAGGTTAAGCGAAATGGTCTTCCGATAAAAATTATAGTTATTGGAGTAACGAATCGACATCATGATTACTATGTTAGCGAGGATGGGGTTCTTGAAGTTACAGGAAGATACGACAACAAACAAATATCCTATTTGCTTGAGAAACATAGGATATCTATTGTTGTTATTCCATCGCTCTGTCCGGAAACATATTCCTATACAACAAGCGAATCAATTTACTCGGGTTACCCAATTATTACTTTCAATCTAGGGGCACCGGCAGAACGGGTGATAAGGTATGACGCTGGGTGGGTTGTGAATGAAATGACTGCTGGTGGAGTTTATAGTCTGCTTGAGCATCTGTACTATACTAGAGGTGAGATTGAGAAAAAGGTAGAGAATATCGCCAGTAATGTGCGTAAGCGAGTATCAATACTAAATTGATTTCCTAAATACATTGTAAAATAATAAACGAAACTAGTGGGGCTGTGCATCAAATGGAACGTTATGATTATTTAATTGCTGGTGCTGGAATCATTGGTCTGGCAATAGCGCGGGAGTTGCGCAATCGTTATCCTGATTCGTCCATTGCTGTGATAGAAAAAGAATCCGATGTAGCCATGCACTCAAGCGGAAGAAACAGTGGGGTTCTTCACGCGGGTTTCTATTATACTGCAGATAGCCTAAAAGCCAAGTTTACGAGGGATGGTAATTTAGCCTTAAAAGAATTCTGCGAGCAGTATGGATTAAAAATCAATTATTGCGGCAAGTTGGTTGTAGCCACGGATGAAGAAGAGCTTAAAGGCCTTCATGAATTGAAAAGAAGAGCCGATCTTAATGGAGTGGAGCTTGTTTGGCTGGATGAAGCCGAAGCACAGAGAATTGAACCGAATGTAAGAACATTTCAAAAGGCCCTTTACTCGCCCAATACGGCATCAGTCGATCCTGTTGAAGTTTGCCAGGCATTTAAGAAAGAAAATATGAACAATGGGATTTCATTTTTATTCGAAACCCAGTATATCGGGCACAACGGAGATAATATTATACGAACAAGCAGGGGGAACTTCTCTTGTGACTATTTTATTAACGCGGCCGGATTATATGCAGATTCAGTGGCACATCAGTTTGGTTTCGGGCAGAAGTATACGATTATACCTTTCAAAGGTATTTATTTGAAATATGCGAAAAATAAGTCCGATGTTGTAACCAATATTTATCCGGTACCCAATTTGAAAAATCCTTTCTTAGGGGTACATTTCACAAAAACAGTGAACAACGACATAAAAATCGGCCCAACGGCAATACCAGCTTTCTGGCGGGAGAACTATAAGGGGATGCACCGCTTTAAATTAAACGAGTTTTTTCAGATTTTATATTATGAATCGAAGTTATTTTTTAAAAATTCTTTTAATTTCCGATCGCTAGCCTGGAGCGAAATGAAGAAGTATATCAAATCGAATTTCATTAATTTATCGCTAAAAATGGTGAAACATATTGATCGACAAGGGTTCGGAGAATTCCTTAAACCCGGAATCCGCGCGCAACTATTGAACAAAGAGACGCTTGAACTCGTCCAAGATTTTGTAATTGAAGGTGATCGAAGGTCAATGCATGTATTGAATGCAGTTTCCCCTGCATTTACTTGCTCGATACCATTTGCAAAATTTGTCGTTGATGAAATTGAAAAAAACAAGGAGTGTGAAGTATGAAGATTATTGAAACAAAGCTTTCAGGCGTTTATATTCTTGAACCTAAAGTATTTGGTGATCACCGTGGCTATTTTATGGAAAGCTATAATCAAAAGGTTATGGATGAGCTCGGCTTAGAATATAAGCTTATTCAAGATAATCAGTCCCTTTCTGCTGAAGCTAGTACAATTCGAGGCTTGCATTATCAAATGAATCCGAAAGCTCAAACAAAAATCGTACGCGCTCTAACTGGTGCAATCTATGATGTCGTTGTTGATATCCGCCAAAGTTCTTCGACTTTTGGTCAATGGGTCGGCGTTATCCTATCGGCTGAGAACAAGAGACAGATTGTAGTGCCGAAAGGCTTTGCACATGGAATTTGTACATTGGTGCCCAATACTCAAATTATGTATAAGGTGGATGAATATTATTCGCCGGAGCATGACCGCGGGATTTTGTGGAACGACCCGGCTCTTGGTATTGATTGGCCTACATCCACTCCGATTCTATCGGACAAAGACAAAAATCAACCGTTATTAAAAGATGCAGAAATCAACTTCGAATAAAGGGGAAATAATAGATGAAAACAATTCTGGTTACTGGTGCAGGAGGATATATTGGTAGCGTCCTCGTACCGAAGCTGTTAGATCGAGGGTATCGCGTAAAAGCGTTAGATCGTTACTTTTTTGGAGAGGACAAGCTAGAAAATCACGAACGGCTGACGATTATCAAAGATGATACAAGAAGAATCAAAGAGGAGTACTTTGCCGGTGTCGATGCGGTCATTGACTTGGTTGCTATTTCAAATGATCCAAGCGGTGAACTCTTTAGCGAAGCCACCTATCAAATCAACCACATTTCAAGGGTGAGCACGGCAACCATCGCTAAGAAACTAGGTGTTACCCGCTATATTTTGCCATCGTCCTGCAGTATATATGGTTTTGTCGACAATGATGTCATTGTTGATGAACAATCGCCGACCAATCCACTTACGACCTACGCCAAAGCCAACGAAAAGGCTGAAGAAGGAGTACTTCCATTAGCGGATGAACAATTCACGGTTGTTGTTATGAGACAGGCGACAGTTTATGGCTACTCGCCGCGGATGAGGTTCGATCTTGCGATCAACGGCATGACGCTTGGAGCATGGAAGACTGGTGTAATCCCATTAATGCGAGACGGGTCCCAATGGAGACCAATGGTTCACGTGCAAGATACGACTGATGTGATGTGTTTATTGCTTGAAGCTGATTCTAAGGTAATTAATAAACAAATTTTTAATGTTGGATCTAATCGGAACAACTATCAACTCGGTAAGTTGGCTGAAGAAATATCCAGCGCTCTACCCAAAGAAGTTAAAATTGACTGGTACGGTGACCCTGACCACCGATCGTACCGTGTAAGCTTCGATAAAATTAATACAATGCTTAATTGGGAAGCTAGGTGGACGGCCGCAGATGGAGCCAAAGAAATATACGAAGCATTGGAAAGCGGAAAGCTTAACAGTATGGATCAAACGATTACACTCGGGTGGTATAAAGATTTGATTAAGTGGCATAAGATCATCAAGAGTATAGAGATGTACGGCGGTATTATTGATCTGTAAAGGAATGATATCATGGCAAAGATTCTGCTTCTTGGAGCAAACGGACAACTCGGAAGCGATGTTCAAAGGTGTTTTCATGGCTCTACACACGAGGTCTTTCCTGTTTTTCGAAAAGACATGGATGTTGAGACTCCAGATAAAATTATCGGTTTTCTTGAAGGATACCGAGATTTTGATTATTTAATCAATTGTACCTCTTACCATAAGACGGATGAATGTGAGGACTTCGCAGCCAAAGCTTTTACCGTAAATGCAATTGCTGTAGCCGAAATGGCAAAGTATTGCAAAAAAAACGGTAGAACACTTATTCACATCAGCACGGATTATGTATTTAGTGGACAGAAAGGTGCTGCCTACACAGAAGAAGATGCTCCTAGTCCGCTTAGTGTTTATGGGAATTCAAAGCTGGCAGGAGAATATTTTATACAGGCTTATCACGATCAATATTTTATATTTCGAGTTTCATCTTTGTTCGGAGAAGCCGGAGCAAGCGGAAAAGGTGGAAACTTTGTCGAAACGATGCTACGGATGGCAAGGGAAGGGAAATCTTTAAAAGTTGTCGCCGATCAAATCATGTCTCCAACACATACATTTGATATTGCCAAAGCGATTAAAACGTTTATAGATCTAAATGTCAATGATTATGGAGTATATAACTGTTCTGGAGAAGGCGAATGCAGCTGGTATGACTTTGCCAGAGAGATTTTTAAGCAAACAGGTACAGAAGCTGATTTGAGCCCTGTAACGACTGGCGAGTTTGTTACCAAAGCTAAGAGACCCGCTCGGAGCGACTTGGACAATTCGAAGTTGAACAGATATATTCAAATGCCTTCTTGGCAACAAGGGCTGAAGGATTATTTAGCACTTAAAGGACATCTCCAATAGGTGGAATTATAATAAATCCGAAATGGTGGATCCGATGGACTTAAGTATCATTATTGTTAGTTATAATACATGTGATTTGACTCTAAATGCAATTCGTTCAGTTTTTGCTTCAAAGACCAACTATCTTTTCGAGGTTTTTGTCGTTGACAATGCCTCGAAAGATCAGTCGGTGGAAAGAATCAGAGAAGAATTCCCACAAGTAAAATTAATTTCAAATACAGAAAATTTGGGATTTTCAAGAGCTAACAATCAAGCCATACGACAATCGCAGGGTGACTATGTACTCTTATTAAATTCTGACACGGTTATTGAAACAGATACGCTGGATATTGTTCTGAATTTTATGGAGGAAAATAAAAGGGTTGGTGCGAGTGGTTGTAAGATCGTATTGCCCGACGGCACGTTGGATAAAGCATCGCGGCGGGGGTTTCCGACACCAAGTGCTTCGTTCTATTATGTAACAGGCATGAACAGATTATTTCCAAAAAATCCGAGATTCAACCAATATCAGCTAGGGCATCTTGACCCAGATGAAATATATCCGGTAGATTGTTTGGTTGGGGCTTTTATGGTGGTTCGAAAGGAAGTTATAGAACAGGTTGGCCTCCTTGACGAAGACTATTTTATGTATGGCGATGATATCGACTGGTGCTATCGGATTAAAAAAGCCGGATGGGAAATCGTATATTATCCGAAAACAACAATTATTCACCATAAAAGCGCTAGTAGTAAGAATAAACCGGCCAAAATTATCTATGAGTTTCATAGGGCAATGCTGCTTTTTTATAATAAGCATTATAGAAAGAAATACAACTTAATTGTGACTTTACTTGTCTATTTAGGAATTTGTACTAATTTAAGTCTTGCGATGATTGTTAGACGATTTATGCCGACGAAATAACAAGTTCGGGAATCTGGAGGAGGAGCGTCGAGGAATGATAAGACAAAATCAAAGATTTTTGTCGCAAATTTATGCGATGTCTGACTTTTTCCTGGTTCAATTTGCTTTTCTCTTCGCGTGGTGGGTCAAGTTCTATAGCGGAATAATTTCCGGAGACATCGCGTTGTCAATGAAAACATACTTTTATTGGAGTCTTGTTTACGGAACCATTAGTATTATCGTTGGATATCTTGTTGCATTGTATTCACCAAAGCGTAAAAGAACATTTGCATTCGAGGCTTTTAAAATAATGCAAACGCACGCTATTAGTTTTTTCATACACTTGAGCGTCTTGTTCATCTTGAAGGAAGTCGATATTTCACGAGAATACTTGGTTATTTTTATTGTTACCAATATCGTATTAGTGAGTATTTTTCGATATTCGGTTAAACGGGGTTTACGTCATTTTCGTTCCAAAGGCTACAATAAACAGTTTGTTCTCATCCTTGGTGCCGGGACGTTGGGCAGGCGTTTTCATAAAAATCTTCAGCAACATTCGGAGCTAGGTTATGAGATTGTTGGATTTTTGGATGATTACCAGCAGGAGCATGATCCAAATGGTTCACTCTATAGACCAATCATAGGTAAGTTGGATGATTTGGAGAAGACACTCAATAGAACCATGATAGATGAAGTAATCATTGCTCTACCGCTTACTGCTCATGACAAATTCGGAAATATCGTCTCGATTTGCGAGAAAGCCGGCGTTAAACTCATGATTATCCCCGATTTCTTCGATATCTTGCCAGCACGTCCGCATTTCGACAACTTTGCAGGCATTCCGCTCATTAATGTACGTGAGGTGCCGTTGGATGAATTGCGAAACCGTTTATTCAAACGTATGTTTGATATAGTGTTTGCACTGGTGGTAATTATCGTCCTATCTCCATTGCTCTTGCTGATTGCTCTTGGTGTTAAATTCACCTCGAAGGGGCCAATTTTATTTAAGCAGGAACGAGTCGGCTTAAACCGGCGCATCTTTGCCATGTATAAGTTCCGATCAATGATTGATTTACCTAAGGATGTTTCGGAAACGCAATGGACGACGGAGAACGATCCTCGTAAAACGAAATTCGGCAGTTTTTTGCGAAAAACGAGTCTTGACGAACTACCGCAGTTTTTCAATGTACTGAAGGGCGATATGAGCGTTGTAGGGCCACGGCCGGAACGCCCCTTTTTCGTCGAGCAATTTAAGGAAGAAATCCCTAAGTATATGGTTAAACATCATATTCGTCCTGGTATAACCGGGTGGGCACAATCAAATGGGCTACGAGGCGATACGTCGATTGAAGAAAGAATTAAGCATGATATATTTTACATCGAGAATTGGTCGTTTTTATTTGATATACGAATTATTTACCTAACTGTGATCAATGGTTTTATAAACAAAAATGCGTATTAGGACTAAATGGATGGAGGCGGTCAACCGATGAAAGGGATTATTTTGGCAGGTGGTACCGGTTCTCGTTTATACCCGTTGACAAAAGTAACCAATAAACATTTATTGCCGGTTGGGAAATATCCAATGATCTACTATTCCATTCAAAAGCTTTTGATGGCGAATATAACGGATATTCTAATTGTAACCGGCAAAGATCATATGGGGGACGTCGTTAATTTGCTTGGCAGTGGCAGTGAATTCGGTGTGAGCTTAACATATAAGGTGCAGGATCAAGCTGGAGGCATTGCGCAAGCATTAGGGCTTGCAGAGCATTTTGTCGGAGACGATTCCATGATTGTTATTCTTGGAGATAATGTATTCTCAGATGAAATTGCTCCAATAGTTGAAAGGTACAATGAGCAAGGCAGAGGGGCTAAAATTCTGATCAAGCAAGTTGAGGACCCTGAACGATACGGAGTACCTGAACTGGACGGAAACAGCATTGTCGGCATTGAAGAGAAGCCATCTGCGCCGAAAAGCAATTATGCGGTAACCGGTATTTATATGTTCGATCGGCATGTTTTTGATATTATAAAAAAATTAGAGCCATCGGGACGTGGCGAGTTGGAAATTACAGATGTTAATAATGCATATATTCGTTATGGCCAGCTTACATACGACGTAATTGAAGGCTGGTGGACCGACGCGGGAACCCATGCTTCGTGGATACGTGCCAATGAGTTCGCGAAGGATTATTTGATGGATGAGCGCTTTGGGAAGCTGAAACCATGAGGAAAATTTAAAAAGCAATCATTCCTGCAGCCGGTCTCGGTTGCCTCCAATAAAAGAAAAAAAATTATGAATCGTGTATACATTAATCTGAGGCGAATCCGTGGTACCTGGTGCTATAACATATGCACCTAAATATTACACGTCAGAATTTACTTCAGACCCAACTCCATATAATGTGAATCGATAGACAACAATCAAGAAGCTAGAGTTAGAGGATAATCGACAAAAGGAAGTTGTTGATTGACAAACAGGAAAATGATAGGAGATAATGAACGGAAAAGCGGTAAAGGATGAGTTTTATTGTTTAGAAATGATAAAGTTGACGAATTACGAGGACTTTCTGCGATTTTAGTAGTTATTTATCACTTTTTCCTCGTTATGCAAATAAATAACGACGTGGTTAAAAATTTCGGATTCCTCGGCGTTAAACTTTTTTTTATCATCAGTGGTTTTTTGTTAGTTGCTTCTTATAAGAAGAATGTCGAAAGCAATGGTAAGTTAGTCGGAACAAAAATATATTTTAGTAACCGTTTTTGGAGGATTGTCCCGGCATATTACATCAATCTCATTTTTGTGATTTTGCTCGTTCCCATGTTTTTAGATTATAACTGGATTTTTTCAAAGGGATTTCTCTGGCAAGTTATTCAACATTTCTTTTTCATGGAGTATTTTATTGCAAAATCATTAGGATTCGGAATAAATAATTCGTATTGGACTTTGTGCATCGAAATGGTTTGGTATCTTGTGGTTCCGTTTATTTTTTATTGGTTTAACTCAATCGCAAATATCATTGTATTAACTGTCTTATCTATGTTGTATCTTGTTTTGTTGGAATTCGGATATTTGAATTTTTTAGTGGAGTTTTTCAAACCGAATCCAGTATTCAACGTACCGGTCAAAGAAACGATATTATGGCTTTCATATCAACTACCAGGGCAGTTTGTTTTCTTTGGTGCCGGGATATTGTTATGGAAGTCAATTAAATGGTTAGATAAAATAAACCCTCCTAAATGGTTGAGTTGGGTAATGGTTCTATCCAGCATAGCGTTAATCTGCGGGTCGCATTTTATAAAAGTCACATCAATGTTAGGACTTAATCTATATTACCTGCTTTTATCGGTGCTTATATTTATTGTTATATACCTAGCCAAAAACGCAAAAACGTTTCTCGCTTGGTTCGGGAAGATCTCCTACTCATTATATTTGTGGAACTACCCTCTACTAGTAGTTTTTAAAAAGATGGAGGTACTTAATTTCTTGTCATTAAAATACTTTGTTCTTCTATACATTGTTCTTCTTCTTGTGGTATCTTCAGTTAGTTATTACTTCGTAGAAGAAGTGGGAATACTAAGGAAAAATAAGAGGAGTAATAATAAAGTAATAGCAACTCAACCTGTTGTTAGCAATTGAACTGGGTGTGTTGGAGAATGGGTATACATCTCAAATTATAAAAGTGGTACCGAGTGATGTAGTGCAGTTTCTGAGTAGGAATAACCGTCTATTCGAAAAATTATAAAAATGGGCAATCTTATTTTACCGCCGCTAACAACAATTTATACAGTTTTCTTTCCTTAAATCTAACCATACTATAGTTACACCTTCCGGGTGAACATCACAATCGGCTTTCATGAAGCCGTGAGGAGGAACTGTGTATGGCGAGAAGTCGTAATAACAAAATCGTACCGGAATCGAAGCAAGCTCTGGATCAGCTCAAATACGAAATTGCGGCGGAGCTTGGTTTACCGGTCGGCAGAAGCGGCATCGGCAGCATGGATACGGAATTTGCAACCGAACTAGGCACTTTCACGGCGGGCTCTGTGAAGGAAGATTATTGGGGTCATATCGCTTCGCGCGATACCGGTGCTGTAGGTGGAACGATCACGAAAAGGTTAGTGCAGCAAGCGGAACAAGCGTTGCTTGGGTTGAAGTAATAATTGGACAATTGCACTTATTTTAACAGTCTGATTGATCGGGCTTTTCATTGACACGAAACGACAAATCCAGTAATATAACTATTTGAAGGTCTGTTGAACAACCTTTTCCAACCGGAAAAGGTTCATTTTTTGTGTAGCCGTCAATTATTTTTTACATACTATAGTTATGGAGGTCGATATTATGGCAATCAAAGGCCGGCGCCTGTTTACTTCCGAGTCCGTTACCGAAGGACATCCGGATAAAATATGTGATCAAATTTCCGACGCTGTGCTTGACGCTTTCCTTGCGAACGATCCGAATGCTCGCGTAGCTTGCGAAGTGTCCGTAGCCACAGGTCTTGTTCTTGTTATTGGCGAAATCAGCACGAAGGCGGATTATGTGGATATCCCTTCGATCGTGCGCAACACGATCCGCGAAATCGGGTATACGCGTGCAAAATATGGCTTCGACGCCAGCACTTGCGCCGTATTGACGTCGCTGAACGAGCAGTCTGCTGACATCGCGCAAGGCGTTAACTCCGCGCTCGAAACTCGCGAAGGCGATGCCGAAGCGGAAACAGCGAACATTGGAGCTGGCGACCAAGGATTAATGTTCGGTTTTGCAACGAACGAAACGCCTGAACTGATGCCGCTGCCGATCGCTTTGTCCCACCGCATCGCTCGTCGTTTGTCTGAAGTCCGTAAGAACGGTACGCTGGAATACCTCCGTCCGGACGGTAAAACGCAAGTTACGATTGAGTATGTGGATGACAAGCCCGTACGTGTAGATACGATTGTCGTATCGACACAGCATGCCGAAGAAGTGACTTTGGAGCAAATCCAGAAGGATATTCGCGAGCATGTTATTGCGCCAGTCGTTCCGCAGGAATGGCTTGACGATCAAACCAAATTTTTCATTAACCCAACAGGCCGTTTCGTTATCGGCGGACCGCAAGGCGATGCCGGCTTAACAGGCCGTAAAATTATCGTTGATACGTACGGCGGATATGCACGCCATGGCGGCGGCGCATTTTCCGGTAAGGATCCGACGAAAGTGGACCGTTCCGCAGCGTACGCAGCTCGTTATGTTGCGAAGAACATCGTTGCAGCAGGCCTTGCCGACAAATGCGAAATCCAGCTTGCTTACGCAATTGGCGTAGCGAACCCGGTTTCGATCAGCGTGGATACGTACGGCACGGGCAAAGTAAGCGAAGAGAAGCTGGTTGAAGTCATCAACAACAACTTTGACCTGCGTCCAACCGGCATCATCAAGATGCTTGACCTTCGCAAACCGCTGTACCGTCAAACCGCAGCATACGGTCACTTCGGCCGTACCGACGTAGATCTTCCTTGGGAGCGCGTCGACAAAGCGGAGCAGTTGAAGAAGGAAGCTCTGGCTTAATATTGTAACTATAGAGCCCGGTTGTTCGGAGTGATCCGAATGGCCGGGTTTTTTGCATGAAAGGCATCACACTCTATTTGAGCAAGTAAAGTGGACGTAAGTATAATTGCACATGTTCTCAGCAAGCTCTTATGTGAAAAGAGCTTTTTTGCTTATTCACAAGGATGTTGTCAATTTATGTTGAATAAACTTAGATTACGCCGGTAGTCCCTAACAATCGAGCGCCAAAATACCGAAAATAGAAGAGTATAAATAGAAATTGCGATTCGCTAATCATATAGTTTTGCTGATGACGAGGGAGGAATTGGTTTGAATTGGAAGAAACGAATGTCGTTATTCACTACAGCATCACTTTGCGTTTCTATGTTGTTTGGGGCGGCTAACAGCCCGGTTGCGTATGCGAAGCCGTTGAGTAAAGAGGTTAAGATTGCCGCGGCCGCATTCGATACATTGCCTGCGAACAACACGGTGAATGTGCCGATCAAGACGAAGCTTGCTGTATTCTTCGCAACCGGAACAACCTATGCGGCGGGGAGCGGAAAGATCAAGATTATTAAGCCGGACAATACCTCTATCGATATAGACCCCGCAGACCCATCGGTAACGATATCCGGAGATACAGTAATTATCAACCCAGGCGTCGGGACATTAGTGGAAGATACGTGGTATACGATCGAAATTCCAGAGGGAGCATTCGTCAATGGAGCCGTTCCATCGCCGCTAATGACGTGGCGATTCCAGACAGGGAAAGACGACATCACAGCTCCATTAAAGACAGCGGTATTTCCCGCGAACGCTGTTACTCCAATTGATAGTACCAGTGCTGCACTGAAGATTAGCTTTGACGAGCCGGTATTCACCGTTGCAGGAAAATCCATCAAGATCTATAACTCGGCGACTAACGCACCTGTAGAAAGTATTGAAGTGAGACAGCCGAATGTCACCGGAAATGCAACTACTGAAATAACCATCAAGCCTACTCTGCTGTCAACCGGTGAAAAATATTACGTTCAGATCGATTCCGGGGCATTCACGGATGCATCAGGGAATCCGTATGCCGGCATCGTAGATAAGTCATGGGAGTTCAGAACTACGCCTTCACCCGCTCAGAATGTACCGCCGGTGATCGATAGTATGGTACCTGCCGATAATTCGACGGATATCGCTCCGCCTACGGAATTGACGGCCCATTTTAGCAAAAAGGTATCGATTGCAGGCACTGCCACGGCATATGTCAAAGTTATTTCGGACAATACGCCGGTTGCGTCGGTCCAGATTAAGAGTACGGACCTGGATGCTTCTGGACAGAATTTGAAGATTACGCTGAACAATCCTTTGGCTGCAGGGACGGCCTATTATGTATTGATAGACGGAAATTCGTTCCAGGACGAATACGGCAACTATTTTGCAGGGATCAACGATGCCTTGACTTGGAATTTCACGACGAAGGATACGGTCGTACTGGATAAAACAGCGGTATGGCCAAGTGGCAGCGCGACGATCAATGATAAATTGAAAATTAACTTCAATAAAAAGGTTTACCCCGGCAGCGGTAATATTGTCTTGAGGAAAACAACCGATTCCGTATATCGGAAAACGATCCAGGCGACGCACTCCGACGTTACGGGCGGAGGGACTACGCAGATCACGATCAACCCAGGCGTATTGGCCGCGGATACACAGTATTATGTTGAGATTGACAACGAAGCGTTCAAGGATGCATTCGGCGTAAAATTCGCCGGTATAAGCGGTCCGACGGGATGGAGCTTTAAGACGGCATCAACGGATCAAATCAAACCGACCGTCGTCTCCCTTACCCCAGCAGACGATGCGATTAATGTTAGAGTGGATGAAACCTTGTTGGTCCGCTTCTCGGAGCCCGTCAAGATCTCGGACAGCACGAAGATTTCATTGTATAAGGCGGGTTCCACTTCCCGTTTGCCGATTACGTTCGATTTGGCGGAAAGTCAAGTGCTGCGCATCAAACCGAAACAGGATCTGCTTAACGACACGCCATATTATGTGATCATCGATCCGGGAGCGATCAAGGATATCGCCGAAAATGCATTCGCCGGCATAAGCACGAATATGTGGAACTTCCGCACCATGATCCTGGATAGACAAGTTCCCGTGATTTCGAGCTCGGTGATGTCGAATGAGTCGTATATTGTGCTTACGTATGACAAAGCGTTAGATACTGCCTCTGTGCCGACAACGGTAGATTTTCGCGTGTCAGTGAATGGTTCGTCCAATCCGGTGACGAATGTCGCCATGAACGGAACGACGATCACGCTAACGCTGCAGTACAAAGTGCCGGTAGGTCAGAACGTCGTATTGACGTACATCCGGGGTGTTAATCCGATCCAGGATATTTCGAAGAATAAAGCGGTGAATCTGTCCAATCGTGTTGTCGTGAATACGATCGATACAACGCTACCAACCATTACGAGTGCGACGGTTTCCGGAGCGTTGATGACATTGAATTATAGCGAGCCGTTGTTCACAGTCTACAACAATCTGAACTATACCTATCTGGCAAGCCAGTTCTCTGCAACGATTGACGGTTATTCGCGCAGTGTGACGAATGCTACGATCAGCGGCGCTTCCGTGCTGCTGACATTGGATTATGCCGTAACGGACGGACAAACCATCAGTGTGAACTATACGCAGGGCGGCAATCCGTTGAAGGATGCAACCGGCAACTACGCAGCCAATTTAAGCGGTTATTATGTCCGCAACATGATCGACACCAAACCGCCGGAAATCCGGAGCGCGGAAGTAAGAGGAACGACGCTGACACTCACGTACAACGAAGGTCTGAACGAAAAATCCATCCCGCCGAAGTCCGCTTATGTAGTGAAAGTGGATAATGCCGTTAAACTTGTCACGGCAGTAGCGGTCAAAAACGATACTGTTACACTAACGTTGAACAGCGCTGTAAAAGAAGGACAAGTTGTTGAAGTCAGCTTCACCCAAACGTCAACGCCATTGCAGGACTTGGCGAAAAATAACGCTGTGGGGCTTACATCCTATTACGTAACGAATGCAACGGACAGCACGCCGCCTCAGATTAGCGACGCTGTCGCAAGAGGCAAGGTGCTGACGTTGACATATGACGAGGAGTTAAGCGCCAAGTCGATTCCGCCGAAATCGTTGTTCACCGTTTACGTGGACGACAAATCGCAGCCCATCGCCTCGACCGCGGTAAGCGGCAGAACGGTTACGTTAACGTTGCAATCGGCTGTTCCGATCGGGGCGAACGTTACCGTTTCCTATGCGGGGGGCGGAACCGGAACGAGGGACGCAAGCAATAATGTCGCCGCCAGTTTCTTGAAGTTCAATGCTACGAACGAAACATCTTGGGGAGACACATTGCCCGACTATGTCGAAGCGATACCGAACCGCGGGGGAATTCGCCTGAAGACGACGGCTGCCCGCACGGCGACGGAAACCTCGCTCTCCGGACTGACGGTCAACAAGTATACGCCGGACACGGACAAGCTGACCCAAGCGCTGGCTTTGCTGAAGGACAAGGATGCCAAGGAGCAGAAGCTCACCTTTACCGTTCCGTCTACGGAGAAAGCGGGACGAGTAACCTTCCCGGCTAAACTGCTGGAGACAGCCGTTGGCGATATGCCGGATTTAATCCTTGTCGTCGAGTACGACACCATGAAATACGAGCTGCCTCTGCAAGCGGTAGATTTCACGGCACTCGCAGAATCGCTTGGCGTAGAGACAGTTGGCATGAGGATCAACATCAACATGGAACGGCTGACAGGAAGCAAGGGATCCCAAGCGTTAAGCGACATGGGGGTATCCTTGTCCGCCGCAATCGCGGAGCCGATTGATTTTACGGTGACGGCAACAGGCAACGGCAATCAGGACAACGTGGCGCTGAATGCATACGTCACTCGTACCGTGAAGCTGAACAAAACCGTCAATGCAAATGAAACGTCCGTCGTCTGGTTTGATCCGCAAACGAAGAAGCTGACTTTTGTGCCGGCTACCTTCAAATCCGACGGTACCAATACGATCGTTACGATTAAGCGCAGAGGCAACAGCACGTATGCGATCGTAAAGAATAACAAGACCTACTCCGATATTAGCAATCACTGGGGTCGCAAAGATATTGAGCTGCTGCTCTCCAAGATGGTTGTCGACGGGGCAACCGATAATAACTTCATGCCGAACTCCAAGGTAACCCGCGCCGAATTCGCGATCTTCATTGCTCGAGCGCTCGGGTTATCCGGAGATAAAGATTCGGCGACAAACTACATCGATATCGTGAGTGAAGGTCAACTCGCTTCCTACATCGGCGCGGCATCCGCTGCGGGCATCATCCAGGGCAACCCGGACGGATCCTTCCAGCCGAACTATTTCGTAACACGGGAGCAAATGGCGCTCATGATGGTTCGCGCTCTGGAGTTCACGGGTAAAGTTTCCGATGTGGGCAACAAGCAGGAAGTGCTGCTCTCCCGTTTCGGCGATAACAAGAAGATAAGCCCGTGGGCCAGAGAGGCGGTCGCCAAGGCGATTAATGCCGGTATCATCAACGGCGTAACGACATCTTCGTTCCAGCCGAAGAACAATGCAACGCGGGCGGAAGCGATCGCCATGATCAAACGATTGCTGCAATATGTAGAGTTTATGAATTAATAACAGCTGCGGTAGAATCTAGCTGCCAATGTCACGAAATTGTGAGATTGGCGGCTTTTTTTTGCGGTAAATCGCCCTTTTTCCCTGCATTCCTGTAACTTTTTCCATGGTACGCGAGTCTATAATTCTATAGAATATTTATAGTAGATAGAGATGGGAGAGAGTTTACGGGATGGAAAGAAAGAACGAAACGCGCCGCGTGGGCGAAAAATGGGGAAAAACGGCGGTTGCCGTCGCGATATCGGGAACGATGCTGATTCATCCGCTGGTCGCGCAGACCGCGGTTTTTGCTGATGGTGCAATTGCAACCGACGAGGGTGACGGTTCAGGCGCCGGCACGAAGTCTTTGGCTTCGCAAAGCCCGCTAAAGCTTGTAGATGAGCAGATGGTCACTTCCGGCGCTAAGCGGAAGACGTATCAATGGGCGATCACTCGCAACGGAAAAGCGGAGGAAACGACGATCAACGTCATCGAGGTCGATCTGAAAAACCCGTACGTCAAGCTGGATGTCATGACCGGCTCTGGCGGGCAATATACGAAGCTGAACAGCGTCAAGAACATGACGAAGGAAACGGGCGCCGTAGCGGGAATAAACGGCGACTATTGGGCGACGGGGCAAGAAGGCGCGCCGCTTGGGCCGCAGGTGACGGGTGGGCAGTTCGTATCGTCGACGTCACAGCTTACGGGGATGTATGCATTCGCAGTAACCAAAAGCGGGACGCCGATGATCGACAGCTTCACGTTTCAGGGCACGGTAACGGCTGCGGACGGCGCGACATACAATCTGGCAGGCATCAACAAGGCTTCCTATCAGATGGAACCGACCAAGCAATATAGCCACGTCGATGCGATCTACATCTATACAAGCGCTTGGGGCGCATTGGATCGGCCCAAGGACAGCGGAACGACGCCGACCGAGGTTCTGGTCCAGAACAATGTGATCACGCAAATCTCCGTGAAAGCGCCGATCTCGGGCCCGGTGCCGGCAGATGGATACATACTAAGAACGCACGGCAAAGCAGCGGATTTTGTCGTCCAACATATGAAGGTCGGCGATCCGGTGACGGTCGATTACAAGCTGCAGTCCAACACCGACTCGTCGAAGCAATACGGCAGCGACGCGTTCAAGACGATGATCGGCGGCCATACGCTGCTGGTCGACCAAGGTAAAGCGATCGCCGAGTTTACCCGCCCGGCGAATTCGATCGACGCGGGCAGCTTCCGTTCGCGTACAGGCGTCGGCTATTCCAAGGACGGACGATATGCCTATCTGATTACGGCCCAAGACTATGGCAGCAGCATCGGCCTTAGCCTGCGCGAGTTCCAGAAAGTAATGACCTCGATCGGCGTATGGAAGGGCGTCAACCTCGACGGCGGCGGTTCCACGCAGATGGCGGTCCGTCCGCTCGGTGAATTCGATACGAAGCTCGCGCATCCGACGGAGTACGGCACGACGCAGCGCAAGGTCGTCAACGGACTTGGCGTATTCTCTACGGCGCCGCAAGGCGAAGTGAAGGGGATTGCCATCTCCGGCGAAACGATGCTGTTCGTGGGCGAACAGGCTACGTATACGATGAAGGCGTACGACGAGTACTACAACCCGGTGGACGGCTCTTCGATGCCGGCAAGCTGGAGCGGCTCCGGCACGATCGGCAAGTTCGAGAACAATACGTTTACGGCGTCCAAGCCGGGCAAGGCGAAGCTCACCGTTACTTCCGGCAAAGCGAAGCAGAGCATCGACGTGGAAGTCGTCGGCCGCAGCATGATCGACCGGATGTCGATCGATACGGCAACGCCTGCGCTAACTGCAGGAGCAAGCTACAAGCTGCCGGTCACGATTTCGACGAAGGACGGCCGCGTCCGCTCTGTGCCGCCGCAATCCGTGAAGTGGGAGCTGCGCGGCTTCAAGGGCTCGGTAGACGGCGATACGCTGAACATCCAGTCGGTAAGCGACAATACGACTCTCGGCTACGCCATCGCCCACTACGACGGCTTCAGTGCCGTTCTGCCGCTTCGGGCAGGTACCGAGAAGATGTGGGAATCGTTCGAGAAAACAACGTACCCGATTTCGTTCTCCGGGGCACCGGCTGAAACGACCGGTCAAGCGGGTCTCGCGACCGGCGTAACCGGGGCGGAGAAAACGACTGTCCTGCGTTTGGCCTATGACTTTACGCAAGGAACGGGAACCAAAGCGGCTTACGCAGCGTTCAACGGTTCGGGCATCGCGATTGACGGAAAGCCTCAGGCGATGAAGCTCGACATCTTCGGCGACAACAGCCTCAACTGGCTGCGGGCAGAGGTAACCGACGCCAACGGCAAGCTGGTTCGCATTGATCTGGCGAAAAACGTAGATTGGGCCGGCTGGAAAACGGTCAATGTTGATCTTGGGCCGTACAATCTGGCTTATCCGATCAAGATGAAGCGCCTATATATCGCGAGCATTCCGGAAAGTCAGGACGAGCGGGCCGCGGTGGGCGAACTCTATTTTGACAACATCCGTTTGTTGTACCCGAATGAACCGGCCAAGCTGGTCAACACGAAGGTGGAGCTGACGCTGGGCAAGAAGCAGGTGAAGGTGAACGGCAAAGCGATGACGATTGACGTCGCGCCGGCCATGATCAAGGATTCGACTTATGTACCGATCAAATTCATCGTAGATGCGGTCGGCGGGCAAGTGCAATGGGATCCGAAGGAGAAGAAAGTATCCATTCTGCGCGGCGAGCGTCTTCTGGATATGTGGATCAACCAGCAGGATATGATTCTGAACGGCCAATCGATCGTTTCGGAAGTCACGCCGATCATCAAATCGAACAGGACTTTAGTCCCTCTCCGTCTCGTTTCGGAAAAATTAGGATTGACCGTCGCCTGGGACCCGAAGACGAAATCGATCACCATTCAATGATATCGTGCTACGGATATGATATGATGATAGAAAAGCGTTGACGAAGAATAGGAGTCGGATTGTAGTGGAATTCCAGGCAGACGCGATCGACAAAGTCATCAAAAATGCGATCGAAGTGATGGAGAGCAGCAAATATCAAATTTTCGAGATTCTCGAAAGCGCGCGGAACGAAATGGAGTCTCTTCAGAAAGAGCTGCAGCAGGTGCTGCAGGAGACGACGGAAACGATCGAGAAGGTGGATCGGCTGGAGCTTGAATACAAGCGGTCGCGGATCCATCTGACCGAGGTCAGCCGCGATTTTCAACGCTACAACGAAAGCCACATCAAAGCCGCTTACGAGAAAGCGACTCAGCTCCAACTGGAGCTCATGGTCTATCGGGAAAAAGAAAGCTATCTCAAAACGCGCCGCGACGATCTGCAGAAGCGTGCCCGCAACCTGGAGCAATCCGTGGAGCGGGCGCGTACGATCGGCTCTCAGATCAGCGTCGTCCTGGAATACCTCTCCGGCGATTTGAATCAAGTGACGCGAATTCTGGAATCCGCGAAAAACCGGCAGCTGCTGGGTCTCAAAATTATTTTGGCCCAGGAAGAGGAACGGAAACGCATTGCACGGGAAATTCACGACGGTCCGGCTCAGTCGATGGCGAATCTAGTACTTCGGACTGAAATTGCGGAAAGAATGCTCGCAAAGCAGGAGATTTCACTGGTACAGGCCGAATTAATAGATTTGAAGGAACAAGTGCGTTCCGGACTGGAAGAAATTCGCAAAATCATATTCAACCTTCGACCGATGGCTTTGGATGATCTCGGTTTAGTGCCGACACTGCGCAAGTACTCTCAAGATTTTGAGGAGAAAACAAAAATCCGTACGACGTTCGAAATGTTCGGGAAGGAAATCCGCCTGCCGTCCGCCATGGAGGCGGCCATGTACCGTCTCGTGCAAGAAGCTTTCACGAATGCGCTGAAGCATGCGCAGGCTTCTTATGTTTTGCTCGAAATTACCTATCAGCAGAAGATGATCAAGCTGACCGTTCAGGATAACGGCAGGGGCTTTCAGGTCGAGCAGCATATGAAGCAAGCGAAGGACGGTTCTCATTTTGGCCTAATCGGCATGCGGGAGAGGGTCGAACTTCTCGAAGGGCGTATGGATATCCAATCGACGGTCGGCCAAGGCACCAGAGTCACGATCGTCATCCCCACCAGCGTGGAGCAAGGGAAGGAGTAGTCAACAAGATGGATGCTAGAACGAACGGCAAGCACACGATTAAAATATTGATCGCCGACGACCACCAGCTTTTTCGGGAGGGACTTAAGCGAATATTGAACATGGAGGACGACCTCGAGGTCATCGGCGAGTGCGGCGACGGCATTCAGGTGCTGGAGTTCTGCAACGTACATAAACCGGAAATCGTGCTCATGGATATCAATATGCCCATCGAAAACGGCGTTGTGGCGACGGAGCGGCTGCGCGATATTTTCCCGGATATCAAGGTCATCATTCTATCGATTCATGACGACGAAAGCTACGTATTCGAAACGCTGCGCAAAGGCGCTACCGGCTACTTGCTGAAAGATATGGAAGCCGGCTCGCTCATTAACGCGATCCGCGCGGTCGCGCAAGGCCATGCCTTTATCCACCCGAAGGTGACGGGCAAGCTAATCAACCAGATGCGGCGGATGACCTACCTCGACGAAATCGGCGTCATGAACGGTGGTTCGGCGACGAAGGAAACGGACGTGAAATACGTGCCGCACGATAACAGCCCGCTAACCCGCAGGGAAGCGGAAGTGCTGCGCCTGATGGCCGAGGGCAAGAGCAACAAGATGATCGGCGAATATTTGTTCATTAGCGAAAAAACGGTCAAAAACCACGTCAGCAGCATTTTGCAGAAGATGGAAGTTGACGACCGTACGCAAGCGGTTATTAACTCGATTAAGAACGGATGGGTCACGTTGTAGGCATGCGCCCAAAAAACGGATAGGCCCCCGGGCCTGTTCACCGACACCTTCTCCTCTCTTACGGCATATACTGCCAGTAAGGGAGGTGAGCCTCGATGATTGAAGCGTTGCTTTGGATCATTGGCAGCTACGGAGCGTGTATCGCGTTGGTTCATATCGCCCATGCTTGGGGGCAGCGGAAGGTCAGGCCGATCCGACATTTCGTGCTGGTTTCGCATAACAACCAGCTGCAGGTGGAATGGTACGTTCGCTTGCTGCTGCTGTTCGCCTGGGTGAAGGGGCAGCCTATGAAGATTACGGTCGTGGACGAAGGCTCGACGGACGACACCATCTCCATCGTATCCAAAATCAAACGATACTTCGGCGCAGATCTGACGGTTCTGCACGGACGACATCATATCGAGCTGATCGAGCGACAGTGGGAGAGAGAGACGGCTCTCCATCGGGCGGAGGAAGAGTTGGTCGTCATTGAGTTGAATAACGCTGACGATTTAGCGAAGCTCCCGAGGCTGCAGTGGTGAGCTCGCCGCGGCTCGCCAAGATAAACGTAAGCGTTTACCTTGGTGGTTGCGGGAATGAATTGGTGTAAAACTATTGCAGTATGGCGGTTGTTTATGTACAATGGAAATATCATACAGTCATGGGCGTGAAGCACACCCCGATTGGCCGATTGCGGCCGGTCCGGGTGTGCTTTTTTGTGATCAGATACTTTTTTAAGGAGGCGACTTTGTAATATGAAAGTCCATGTCTATGGCGTATTTGCAGAAAATCGTTGGCAGTTTCGATTGTCGCTGGATCTTCAGGTGGACATGCAGTATTGGTGCGTGCGGCGGGAAGCGCTATTGCTCATTTATGGCGATCAACAGCTGTCGATGGGGCGGGCAGCGTTATGGCTGGATGCCATGCGGGATAGGACGGAGACGGATCATGGAAGCGGGATGTCACAAGAGCGAATCGAGGGTCTGATGCGCGCAAAGCTGGCTTCGGTTGCAGGGGATAGCCTGAGCGGAATAAAGTGGCTGCATGTTCGCGGGGATTCTCGATTTACGGAATTGCAATCCTTGCCGGAAGAGTCTGTTGCTGCACGCATAGGACAGTTGCTTAGCGGAAGAGCGCTGCTGTGTGATGAAATGCTGAATCTACTAAGCGAGTCGGGGCTGCAGGAAGTGGTGCAGCAATGGCGGCGATATGTGCAATATGCCTATTTGTTGGATGAGGTCGAATTGACGAACGGTTTGGCTTTAGAACAGCAAAGGGGGTTCTGGAAATTCGGGAACAAGGCCGTCTATCGCTGTCGTCGCTGCGGTAGCGGGGAGGAGAAGCAATATGCGACGGCTTGCGCAGCCTGCGGTGAAGTTTGCCGCTATTGCGAGGCATGCTTAACGATGGGGCGCAGCCGATTCTGCTCCCTGCTCGTATTGGGGAAACCGGCGCCGATCGGCGCAGCTGCGCTGGCAGCCGATGTGCCTCCGGATTTGCAGCGCTGGGGTCTTAGTCCTGCTCAGCAAGAAGCTTCTGCTGCGGCGGTGCGCTTTTTGAGCTTGCGAGCTGGTGGGTGGCCGAGTAAAGCCACGGTCTCGCGCACTCATTCCGCCACGGTGAAATCCGGAGATGTGCCTGTCCCGCACATGCAGTCCACCACTGCGCAAACCGGTGGGGCTAATTTCTCACGTTCAAGGCCTGCAGGGGAAATAGGTAACACAGCGGAACTGCCGGCTGTATACCGGGCTGATGAATCGCCTTCTCCACAGAGCTTCCTCATCTGGGCTGTCACCGGTGCCGGCAAAACGGAAATGATTTTCCCGCTGATCGATTTTGAACTATCTCGCGGCGGACAAGCTCTAATCGCAACGCCGCGGCGCGACGTCGTGTTGGAGCTGCAGCCCCGGTTAGGCCGCGCTTTTCCGCAGCATACGCTCGTCACGCTGTACGGAGGCAGCCAGCAGCGCTGGGAAGCGGGAGACATCACGCTGGCGACAACGCATCAGCTCCTGCGGTTTTGGCGCAAGTTCGACCTAGTTGTAATCGACGAGATCGATGCGTTCCCGTACATGACACTAGGTATATGATTTTAGTTATATTCGACACTTTTTATATTAGCGGGAATAAATTTGTTCTTTGTGCCCTTGGCTTTTTCGATCGGTGTATCGACCTCGATCATTTTAAACACTGTTTGTATCATTTCTTTCCGGTCCTTATCATCGAGAACATTCCATAAGTCGGACATTTCGAATAGTAGGTTGAGGGTACCAACATTCGTCCCAACAGATTTCGCTTTTAATGATTCCAGGTGCGATTTTACAAGTTCCTCTTTTTGATCTTCTTCGCGTTTCCTCTCTCTATAGTCCTGTTCATCGATCAAGTCTTCGACAAGCATGTACTGCCATTTCTTCTTGCGCTCCTGGATGGCACGTAATTCCTTCTGTATTTGTTCAATCTCATTTTCGATACTTTCCACTTCATGAGTTATTGAATCTTCCATCTCCCTGACTTTTTCGTGGTCAATTTTAATATGGGTGATGTAATCCAAAACGAGTTTTTCAACAAGTTCTTGTCGGAACATTGGCATATTGCAACCGGTACCCATTTGCCGATTAGCACAAATGTAGTGATACATCGATGGGGAACTTGTTCCATCTTTTCTTTTATTAACATGAGGCTTACCTGTCATCGCGGCACCGCACCGGCCGCAACGCAATACGCCAGTGAACCAGTAATTATATTTTTTAGAGTATCCATAGAATGATCGCTTTGTCATTCTTGTGGTATGCTCCTCATATTCCTCTGGCGTGAATATAGCCGGGTGTTCACCATCAACAATAATACAATCGACTCGTTCTTCTTTCTTTCTCGTTGCATATTTACCATTCGATTTCTTTTGACCATATCGAATCTTACCGGAATAAAAAGGGTTGTCCAGGATGTACCAAACAGTTTGTTGAGACCACTTGTATCCTCTCCTCAGATACCCCAATGCGTTCATGTGTTTCGCAACTGCATTAAAGCCGTTACCTTCCATATAGAACCGTCGTAACTCGCGACAAATCTTCGCTTCTTCATCGATGATCTGCATTTCTTCGCCTGTCCAGTGATATCCAAACGGCACTGGTCCACCATGCCATTTCCCTTCGCGAACAAGCTGCTCCATTCCAAAACGTACACGCTCCGCCAGGTTTTCTCGTTCCCACTGGGCAAGCGCCGCGACCAACGTGATAAACAATTTTCCCATGGCCGTTGTCGTATCATACAACTCTGTAGCGGACTTGAACTTTACTCCGTTCTTTTCAAACGTCTCCAGCAGCTTGTATAGGTCCACGACCGATCTGGTAAGTCTATCTAGTCTGTAGACCAAAACGACGTCAAATGCGCCTTTCTGTGCGTCTGATACTAATCTTTGCAGCTCTGGCCGATTCAAGTCTTTCGCGGACTGTCCTTCTTCAATATATATTTCATCTATGTCCCAGTTGTCTTGGGATTTGCAATAACTGATCAATCGCTCTTTTTGAGCGTCAATTGAGTATCCCTCTTGAACTTGTTCGTCGGTAGATACGCGGATGTAACAAGCAATCCTCATCTGTAATCCTCCTATGTGGTTAAACTGTGCGTTATTCGAAGTCCATTGAGATGTATGGGTAAAAAGAACCGATTTCAGGCTGGAGAGGGTACCCATTAACCGCGGCGATCTGCAGCCAGTTCACCGCATGCCGGTACTGCCAAGCTGCACACTTTGGACATGCTCCATATTTTAATATTCCTCGTGTCCATTCCTCTAAGGTGTGTACATGTTCGCATTGTTTACACCACAGATACATACAATTCTCCTTGCCAGACATACAAGTGGTCTCATAGACCTTATTTTACCAAGAGATGTCTAATAAGTGGATATTATATCAAATAAAATCAATTAAGTTACGATTCTGGAAGCCATTCTAGGTGGCTATTGAAATCCGAAATAGAGAACCTTTACAATGGGTGTAAGAATCATCCAATACGGAAAGAGCATACTCATTGAAAGGTGGGGACGCAAAACTACAGGGGCTTAATCGTAGCGATATGCCAGCCAGTTGCCGAGATTGGGCTTTTTTGTCTATAAGTACCTATATACGCGGGGCAGTAAACTAAAAAGTTTACTTCGGTTGGGTCGGAGAGTAGAATACTACTCTTCTTCCTCCTGATCCTCAACATATTCCCAAATGTAAAGATTATCTAAGCTGCATCCAAGCATAGCGGAAAATTTCTTAGCCGTTCTAAGATTCATCACCTTTTCTAAATTGGCATAGTTTGAAACTTGCTGTTCTTTCATGCGAAGTTTGTCAGCTAGCCATGCTTGGTTTTTTCCAATACGGGTAAGATGCTGAGGAATCAGGCATTTGACCGGTTCCCAACCCATAGTCAATGCCCCTTATTAATTTATAGCGAACTAATGTTCTTATTTTTGTTCCTTTTCGGAACACGATATGGTATTATTTATTTACTTGCCGCGGCTATTTGTTTTTCAATTTTTCGACATCTGTTTCTATCCAAAGTTGTTTACGGTTTAATAGTTCAATAGCGTATTCATGACTATTAATATTATTTTTTATTTCAATTGTTTCTTTATTGTTATCGCCAACTATCTTGATTAGCTGTGAGGTTAAATTTTCTGTTTGTGCTACTCTTGTTTTGATATCTGAAATGTCGGCTTGCATTGATCCGACCATTTTGATTAAAGTTCCAACCATTTCTTCGATGCGGTCAAGTTTTTTATCGCTCATATTTATCCCTCTTTTCATTATTTATTTTTAATACTACATAATCAGACAGGATGGTGCATAAGGATGACAGAAAATGAACGATTAATTTCAATGATTGAAAAGATGAGCAAAAATGAAGTAGAGTTACTATTATTTATTCTTGAGACAAACGATCAAATTAATCCTTATTCATTCGTTCATATAGTTCAAGAATAAATTTTGCATCCTCTTCACTCATGGATTTCACTTTCTCGATCATTGCTTTTTTTACATCCGGAAGATTATCTTCTGTTATTTCTTTAGAAATCTTAGTTCTCCCCGTAAGCCAATCAACCGTCACGCCATAAAGTTCCGCTATTCGAGCGAGCATTTCTGCGTCGGGTTGGGTTCTATTGTATTCCCAATTCGAATAGGTACTATGGCCGCGCAATTCCAAACGACTTGCTACCTCTCCTAATGTCCATCTTTTTTTCTTTCTTAACTCCTTCAAACGTTCACCTAACGTTTGCATATTTACACCTCCCGACAAATTCACATTATCATATTTACACGAAATGAAAAATAATTTAGACATAAAAGCAAAAAAAGTTGTTGACTTACACATAATATGTAAGTATGATAAAGATGTGAGTTACACAAAACAACTAAAATGAAAGGGTGAGAACAATGATCCGAACTAAACTCCGCGAACTTCGAAAACAAAAGGGCATCAGTCAAACATTCTTGGCTCAAAGACTAGGTTTTAAACATCCAAGTGGATACTGCAATATTGAAAAGGGTCGGAATAGGCTAAGATTCGATCAAGCAAAAATAATCGCTGAAGCTCTGGGAGTAAGCATTGATGAACTGACAGAAACCAAAGGCGATCAATTTTTAGCTAGTTAATTACACAAAACATGTAAAAATGAAAAGGAGAGATACAAATGAAAGCAATGCAATTGGTTATTTCAAATGAAGTGCATGAGATTCAGATTAAAGAATGCGAAGGTCAGCGGGTTCTTACATTGCGTGATATTGATCAACTTCACCGCAGACCGGCAGGAACTGCAAGAAGGAACTTTAACGAAAATAGAAAACGTTTAGTCGAAGGTGAAGATTATTTCGTACGAAATTCGTACGAAGCAAACCATGAATATGGCCTTAAGGCTCCTAATGGTCTTATCCTCTTAACGGAATCAGGTTATCTCATGCTCGTAAAATCTTTCACCGATGACCTTGCATGGCAAGTACAGAGACAACTTATTAAGACGTATTTTAAAGCCAAGGAACAACAAGCTGTCGAGGTCGTTCAAGTCAATCAGGTGCAGTTACCCAACACAATCGAAGATATACTTCTTCTGGCAATAGGAAGCATGAAGGATATGAAGGCAGATATCAATCAACTTAAACAAGAAAAGCATGAACAAGAATCGGAAATACGTAATTTAAAGTTAGTTGTCGATAACGAAATTCACCTCACGGATCAACAATGCGCCGAAATACAAGAAGCTGTCAAACGTCGCGTTGGCCTATTGATGAAGATGGGATATGAATCACACTTTCAGTCCATATTTAGCGCCCTGAAAGTACATTTCACTGTTCCAAAATATAATAAAATTCGCCGTGGTGACTTTGATAAAGCGATTGACTTTATACGCGGGTGGTATCCAAAAAAGAAAAATGAAGCTCAGTAGAATGGGGTTGTATTGAATGCAAACCCTTGGTAATCCACCCACAATTATATCACACAAGTTTACTTTTGCTTACTAATGTTTACTAACGTAAAGGAGGAAGAACCATGAGCCCATCAACCATCAAAAAGCCTATGTCCCAAGAAACATACGACAAATTAATGAGACTGATAGCAGAAAAGAAGCCTAAATATATTGGTCGCATCGCAGAGAACCAACAACAAACTAAAGGTGCATGAAGCTTCTCATCTACACCATAAGCACCTTTCTACTGCGTTACAAGCAAGCTGGCATCATCCACAAATACATCTTAGCCAAACGATTTATCGATCAAGAGTTACCCATAATATTAGAGCAAATGGAGGAGGAAGAAAGATGTTGAAGTTCATGGAGGAAATCGAGAAGCAGTTGGCGCGGTTGTTATCACAAAAACGCGAGTACGAAAGCGACGGAGATTTGCACGGTTTCATCGACGATCATAATCAAAACTTGGATTTCGCTATACATGCGGCATTGATGATGATCGCCGAGATCAAAAAGGAGGGACAAGCCTATGTTAAAGCCAGCTAATTCAGCACCGCCGCCGGTCACAGAATACCGCGTTGAAACGATCGACGGTCGCATATTCGCCTGGTCAGCTGTCGGAATGGATCAACTGTTTCGGGAACTGACGGAGAAAGGCCATCGTGCGGTAAAGGTGCAGACATGGAGTGAGTATGAAGCCGAAATGTTCAAACAGGAGCAGCAAGAGATATTCACCTTTGAGCACAATAGAGCGGTGGAGAGGAGGGAGATAGCTTAGATGACAACTTCTGAAGAAGCACTTGGTTTACCATCCCCACCGGATTATCAATGTTCTCGAATTGATAAAATCATCAAAGCTATTCGCCACTGCGAGAAGATTTCAGGCAAATCAGCAAGATTAGATGAAGACGAACTGCACTCAGCTATGGATGATATAGAACGAGAATTATGGGGTCTGGAAAGTGAATTGGAGGAATTAAGGGCTGCTTGTGAAGGCATTAGAGAGTGGGGTCAAGGTTGGAAAGACTTGTGTAAGGAAAATATGCCTCAGAATGGAGGTGAACCTGTAGCCGTATGATCCTCCAAAGCCGCTCAGACTTCCTCAAACTCGCCAAACTCACGCAGATACCACATCTAAGACGCGAATACTTGCGCAATTATCAACGAGTGTTACTTAACGAATGGGGATGGACAAATAAAATGCGCCCATTGGCTGGAACCCAACGAAGCGCATAGGACAAACCCTCTGGAAAAGGTTATGAGTCAATTATACCACACGAATGGGAGATGAATATATGCAAGCATTCAAACTTTACGAGTTAAGCGATAAATTCAACCAAGTATCGGACATGATCGAAAACGGCGCGGAAGGCTTAGAAGATACGCTTGAATCCATCGAAGGAACCTTTCAAGAAAAGGTTGAGAGCATCATTAAGTTGTATCGCTCTAAGATCGCTGAAAGGGACGTAATCAAACTCGAGCGACTGAGACTAGAGCAAAGGGAACAAGCGCTCACTAAACAGGCAGATTGGTTAAAAAACTATGTAGAGTCTCAGATGAAAATAACCGGTATTGATAAGGTCAAATCAGCATTATTCAACATCAGCTTGGCAAATAATCCGGTGAAAGTTGAAGTGTTGGACGAGCTGGCAATACCGGAGGAATTCATCGTTCTGCATATAGAGAGCAAACCGGATAAGAACGCCATTAAAGAAGCAATCGAGAATGGCAAGCAAGTACCAGGCGTACAGCTAGTTCGAACACAAAGCCTACGTGTGAGGTAACAATAAAACTGACGATGGAGGAGATTGATATGCAAATACGTAAAGCGGAGCGAAAGAAAGCAAAGTTGCGGCTCGGAATTAGCGCTCCAAGTGGAGCCGGTAAAACATACAGCAGCCTGTTGATGGGATACGGCATCACCGGAGACTGGAACAAAGTCGGCATGATCGACACAGAAAATCGGAGTGGCGATTTATACGCCAACTTGGGCGAGTTCTCGAAAATTGACTTGGACAAGCCGTACACTCCTGATAAGTACGTTAAAGCGATTAAAGCGTTCGAGGATGCCGGTTTTAGCGTAATCATCATCGATTCATTGACACATGCTTGGGCTGGCACTGGAGGCATTCTGGACATGCAAGCAGCGGTTACAGCGGCAAGCCGCAGCGGAAACAGTTATACAGCATGGAGAGAGGTTACGCCGCAACATAATGCGCTCGTAGACGCGATCCTTGAAAGCAAATGCCACATCATCTGCACAATGAGAGCGAAAACGGAATATGTGCAAGAGAAGAACGAAAAGACGGGTAAGACGGAAATAAACAAAGTCGGCCTAGCTCCGATTCAGCGCGATGGCATGGAATATGAATTCACTGTAATGCTGGACCTCTCTCAACAACACGTTGCATCTGCTTCCAAAGACCGTACAAGCCTATTTGACGGTAAGTACTTCAAGTTGGGTATCGAAACTGGGAAAGAACTCTTGGAGTGGCTTGAAACAGGCGCAGAGTTCGTAAAAACGGAAACGGTTATGAAGATCAACACAAAGTGGATTGAGTTGGGACAAGACCTCGAAAAGGTTGATCTGCAGTCCAATAAACTATACGGCTTGGTACTGAATCAATTAACAGAAGTTCAAGGACAAGAATTCCTTGCTAAATTAACCGAATCATTAAAAGCGAAGCAGGAGAAACCTCCTGTAGCGGAAGGAGCTTAAACGATGTTGAACCGTGTCGTCCTTATCGGCAGATTAACGAAAGATCCTGAATTGCGATACAGTCCGTCGGGGGTCGCTATAACGCAATTTACCCTAGCTGTCGATCGCCAGCACCATACAAATCAAAACGAGCGCGAAGCCGATTTCATCACAATCGTCACATGGCGACAGCTCGCAGAGAACTGTGCTAACTACCTCCGCAAAGGCCGTTTAACTGCCGTAGAAGGGCGATTACAGATTCGCCACTATGACAACAACGAAGGTAAAAGAATTTACGTCACAGAGGTCATAGCGGACAATGTGCGCTTCCTGGAGTCAAATCGCGAAGGCGGACAGAGTTCAGAGCGGCCGGCGCAAAGTAACCGAGATCCATTCCAAGATGATGGTAAGCCGATCAATATCGCGGATGGTCGTAAATGGTTGGAACAGATGCATAAACGATTAAATCAGGTGGAGGAAGCCATATAGACATGAAAGAAACAGACCATACTCCAGCAGATGATACAGCAGAATGGAAAGGACATGTTATAGAGGATTAAACCCTGATACGGCTCGAGCGGGTTCGGTCGAATCGAAGGCGGCAAGCCGCAAATGATGAAGGAGGATGTCCGATGAATAGTGACATCGAATTTCTAAAAGCGCTACAGAATGAATTAAATACGCAAAACAATGACTGTCAGGCAGTACCTCGTTTTTGGGTCGTGGGTGATTACAGATGGGCCGGCTGCCCTGACGGTTGTGCTGAACGTTATTCCGTATATCTCCCAAGTGAAGGCGAAGCTTCTACGATAAGCGACTATATCGACAATCTGGATTGCGACGAGCTGGAAGATGACGCTCGTGAAGCATGGGATGAACTCGATAAAGATGATCACAGCGCCGTCTTTGATTGGATCGAGGAACATGTTGATGAAGACGCTTATATGTTCGGTGAGCGCAAAGAGCATTTCATCAGGGAAAATACGATGTTCCTGACGAAAGACGAGGCTATGCGGCACATCGAGCTTAATCATTACCATTACACGCCAGAAGCTCATACTTACGCCATGACAGCGTGGAGGGCGCCAAAAGTAGAGAGGCTTTTGAAAATATTGAGCGAGTTTAATTTCGACCTTCTGATGGAGCCGAAGAAGGCTGTTATAGAGGATTAGGAGGGGAACCGAAGGATGCTGTTACTGGTAAGCGGTGCGTCGAAAACTGTCCGAAAGTATGCTGATAAACAAAACTTAGGTTGTTTGTTAACCCCGCATACCGGCAATTCGTTGCAGTCAATGTGCGGATTGCCGTGGGCAGCAGACAATGCATGTTTTAATGGTTTCGATGAATCGGCATTCTTGAAGATGCTCGAGAAGATACGCAACACTAAGCCATTGTTTGTGACTGCCCCAGACGTTGTTGGAGACGCGAAAGAAACCATCAGCATGTTCGGCATCTGGGAGCCGGTTATCCGCTCTTACGGCCTTCCTGTTGCGTTTGTATTACAAGACGGACAAGAGATGCTGGATATGCCTTGGGGAAGATGTGAGGCCGTGTTCGTAGGCGGATCGACGGAATGGAAACTTGGGCCGGCTGCAAGATGGATTATTAGGGAAGCTCGTTTCCGTGGAAAATGGGTCCACATGGGCAGGGTGAATAGCTACCAGCGAATAGCCTATGCTCGAGACATTGGATGCGACAGCGTGGATGGTTCGAAATTCAGCATGTTTTCTGAAACGTACATCCCTGACATGCTTAAGTATCTGGAATGCGAACAACTAGCCTTACAATTTGACGAAGCCTTATGAGGTGATGAGATGCGAATCGTACATTATATGATCGGAATTATCTTAGCCAATGTTCTTACATCCCTGTTTCCTCCGATCCCGTTTTTAGGATTTCTTATACCGTCTGGAACACTTTTAATCGGATTCACATTCATCATGCGAGATTTGGTTCAGCTTAGATACGGACGAAGAACCACGTACATGGTAATCATCGGAGCTCTTGGAATATCCGCCGTATGCACGTATTTGATGGGTAACGGCATTCGAATCGTACTTGCTTCTTCCTTATCGTTCGTGTTTAGCGAGCTGACGGATACAGAAATCTTCACCCGCCTTAAAACTTCACTATCTAATCGTGTGATGGTGAGCGGCGTTGTCGGAAGCATCCTGGATAGCGTGATATTTACCCTTGCAGCTGGTTTTCCATTGGCGGCAATTGGTGGTCAGACGATTGTGAAATTGATCGTGCAGTTTGTGGGTGCTTTGCTTTTAAGGCTTCGTATCGACCGAATCACCCAGCGAAGCGACAGCCGTATAAGACTTTAATTATTAAAGTAGGAGGGGCTACACTAAGCCCCCTTGAAGGGAGATAGGAGATAGATGATAAACCAGATCGTTCACGGAGATTGCTTAGAAGTCATGCCCCAACTGCCCAGCGGCAGCATCGACATGATCCTATGTGACCTACCTTACGGCACAACACGAAGCGAATGGGACATCATCATCCCGTTTGAACCGTTATGGACGCAATACGAGCGATTGATTAAGGATACCGGCGCCATTGTACTCTTTGCCAAAGCCCCGTTCGATAAGATGCTTTGGGCGAGTAATCCCAAACTCTTCAGATACGAGTGGATATGGGAAAAGAACAAGTCAACTGGTCACCTAAACGCCAATCACATGCCGCTGCAGCAGCACGAAAACATCCTTGTCTTCTATAAGTCGCCGCCGACATATAACCCACAAATGGAGACAGGCCATAGCCCGATAAATTTCGCTGTTAGCCGAAACACTTCAACCGTTTACGGGAAGGTCAAAGAAACGCCAAATAGGCACGGTGAAACAGATCGTTACCCTAAGAGCATCTTACACTTTCCAGTGGTGAATAATGATGACCCTGGACGCATTCATCCTAACCAAAAGCCCATCGAATTGCTGCAGTACTTAATCAAGACATACACCAACGAGGGCGACACAGTACTGGATAACTGTTCAGGCAGCGGTGCAACAGCTGAAGCATGCATAAGCTGCAATCGAAACTTTGTAGCAATCGAAAAGAAACTCGACTACGCAATGAAATCAAGAGAACGTCTGCAGTTTGTACAACCGGTTATGAACTTTTAATCCATCACTAAAGAGAGGATACAAGGATATGAGTAACACGATTGAAAAACTACGGGCGGCGTTGGAAAAATGTTTGATTGGCGGTAATTCACTTGCAAGTGTCATTATCGGTTGGAGATTACCGGCTGGATATGAAAAATGGACTTACGAACAGGCAAACGGCTACTTTTACGAAAGATACGATGAAGAAACCGCCTATGAATATTACGAGACATGGCTTTGCTGGAAGGCTATTCGCGAAGCGATTGAAATGGTAGAAGCCCTCTCCAATACAACCATGGAAGACGCATATGAAGCCTTACAGCGGGAGAATGAGCGGCTACGGGACATCATCGAACAGTAACGATTCGTATTGGAAGCTGAGCGAAGAATAAATAGTGGAGGTAAAGAACGTGCGTGAGGTCAAATACGAAGCTTGGGACACGAAAGAAAAGCGTATGTTGGACTGGGAAGAAATCGATAACGAGGACGGATTTGGAGTCATATGTTTAGTGGACATTCTCAAAGACGGCATGAAGGGGCGGTTTATTCCCCGGCAGTTTACTGGCCTCAAAGATAGAAACGGAAAAGACATCTATGAGATGGATATTCTTAAGGTTTACAAGGCAGGCATAAACTTCGATCCAGAAGACTACACAATTTCAATGGTGAAACAGCACAAATTCGGTTGGTTGCCTTTTGTTGATGTCTTGGGTGGAGGCCGACACGACTACTGCGGAAACTTGTATGAATTTGAGGTAATCGGAAATCGTTTCGAACATCCTCATCTATTGGAAGGTGATCAAACATGACGGATCGGGAAAAGAAGATAGCGGAGGCATGGAAACTCGTACAAGACAAATTCGAAATAGCTGTTACTGTCCAAAACATCCATACTCTTGCTGCTTACCTGACATTCGCCTTAAGAGAACTAGATCGGCAGCATGACGAATTCTACAACGAAGTCAGGATTACAGAAGAGGATAACCGGAAGCTACGAGATGAACGGGATACTATAATCTCGGAAGTATGTTCAATAAAAGAACGTGTTGAAATGGCTATAGACGAAACTGACGAATTTGGATGGCTCTACGGACTAAGAGACGTTAAACAGCAAGCGAATGATATCTTAGCCCAATATTGGTCAGATACCAAAGTGGAGGAGAGGTAACTATGTACACAAGAGAGCAGATACAGGAATTAGGGTTGGATCATGCCGCAGCAAAAATAGTAAACGGCTGGTCATTAGAATCGGATGATATTGGTATTCTGTGGTGGGTGTCTGCAGAGGATGGTGTTCGAACTAAAGAGGTAATGGAAGCTTCATATGTGCCTTCTACGGACTTATCCATGGCTATGGAACTAGAAGCAAAGGCGATAGAGAAGAATAAGTACAAATATTTAGACGAATTAGATGTACAAGTAAACAGTGATGAGGAAGCAGGTCACTGGTTAGACGATGAAATAATAAGACTCCTCCAAGCCACTCCAGAACAACGTACAAAGGCCGCTATACTCACATATTTGGAGGATAACCATGAATAAAGAGCATATCAAGCAGATGCAGCCGGGGCCAGAGTTAGACAAAGTTTGGGCGAACCTGATCGGGTGGCAATCACCGACAACTGCATTAAACCTTGATGGAACATTCGGATATACTCCGCGATATTCCACCACCTGGGAAGGAATGAAACTGGTTGTAGAGGAGATGCAACGACGTCTAGGGTGTTCATTCAAACTGTCGAATCTGAGTGGAGATGGGTCATACTATTACGCCAAATTCGGATATGAGTTAGTTGAAGCCCCCGCCGCCCCTCACGCTGTAGCTATAGCCGCTATATTGGCATGTATGGCAAACACAAGGATCATGCGGCTCTACGGATCATCTTTATTTCTGCAAGCAATGTGGCACGGTTAGAGTTTTTCTATAAGAAAGGCAGGATAAGACATGACAACTGTAGATGAAATCACCTTATGGGAAGATGAACTCGCCCGCGCAGTAGAACGTATGGAAATCGCTGAAAAGTATGACAATCAAGGCGATAAAGCATGGTGCGAGGAACGGATCCGCTGGGCACAGCACAAATTGAAGCTATTAGGAGCTTGAAGGGAGGGAAGGGGATGGCAAGACCGAGGAAGGAGGGTATGGATTACTTCCCTCATGATACGGATGCAGAAGGTGACGAGAAGATCGAGGCCATGCGAGCATTATTCGGCAACGACGGTTACGCCTTTTATTTCATCCTTTGTGAGCGAATATACCGAACTCCTAATGCTGAGTTGGATGTGTCGAAGTCAGTTTTAAAGGCTCCGCTCATCAAGAAGTTGCTACTTACGGAAGACGTTTTTATAAAGATGCTAGAAGCTGCGTTTGAACTATCGCTCTTTTCAAGAGAGGATTACGAGAATCGCGGCGTGATTACTAGTAACGGAATTAAAAGACGCTGCAGCGAAGTGACTCAAATGCGTGAACGCTGGAGAAAACGCAAGGATAACCCTCTAACAAATGAGGTTTTCCACGTGGAAAACGCAGGAGATAACCCTGTTGAAAACCCAGAAGAAACGCCGGAAAGTAAAGTAAAGCAAAGTAAAGTAAAAGAAACATTAAACAATAAAGAGATAAAAGATATATATGACTTTTGGAACTCGAAAGAAATCATAGTTCATCGTGAATTGACTCAAAAGATGGGTTCAAAGATCAATGCTCGATTAAAAAGCAGTTCGCTGGATGAATTAACCGAAGCCATCAGCAACTACAACACGATCGTAAAAAGTGAACTTTACTGGTATACGCATAAATTCACTTTGGACAAGTTCCTAGATCCCAAGAACATCGATCAGTTCATGACGTGCAATAATCCATTTGAAAATTTCAGGAGACAGAAAGGCGGTGCTAAAAATGCTCCATTCGGCAATCACGGAAGTGTTCACAATGATTCCGAACAAAACTATGACATCTTTGTACAGCGATAACGAGCTAGAAGGTATCTACTGTTGCTTAAAGTGCAAGATTGAAATGCGGCGGGTATACTTCACCCTTATGAAAAAGTACGTTATGCCTTCTGCATGTAAGTGTGAAGTCGAGCGAATGGAGCAAGAGAACGAAATCAGGGATCGCCGCAATCGTCGGGAAAGAATGGAACGGATTTATAAAAAGAACATCATGAATGAAAACTTAAAGGCGGCATCGTTCAACAACTTTGAGATACGCCGAGGTACGGAAATCATTTATAACGAATCTAAAAAGTTTGCTGCAGAGTTCGACAAGCGGAAGCAAGGAATGTTTGTATATGGGAAGCCGGGGAACGGCAAGAGTCACCTACTAGCATCGATACACCATGAAATTGATAGACAAGGGTATGTATGCCTGTTCCTGGACGTGTCTCAGCTATTTAACATCGCGAAGGATACCTTTAAGAGCAGCAGCAAGACAAGTCTAACGGACATAATCAACGCGGCCATCAACTGCGACTTGCTAACGCTGGATGAATTGGGGTCCGGCATCCTAACAGAAACCGAATTCAACGACATCTTATTTCCGATCATAAACGGCCGTCAGGGCAAGAAAACGAACTATACGACAAATTTAGACTTGGGAAGATTAAGTAAATGGTTTTCAACCGGCCGGAACAATGAGCCGCTAGACGTTGACGGCAGGTTAATTGACCGAATCATCGGATCATGCGATGTATTCGAGAATACGGCGACATCCAAGCGGCAAGAAGACGCATTAAAACGATTAGGTGCAAGCTAAATAAAAAGGAGCGATGAAGATGACAAGATACCGTCACCCAGGATTAACCGAAGCCGAGAAAGAGCAGATGAAAGCCCAAGGCGTCGTATTCAAAACGATAGCCGATCTCACACCAGAGGATCAAGCACGAATCGCCAGCTATCCAGTATGGCAGAAGCCCGGTGACTTAGCTACAACAGCGCCACAGCGTTATAGAGGAAAAATGAGATTGAAAGGGGGTGCATGAACATGAAAGCAGTGGTAACGAAGCACGGCCAAACTGTAACGCGTGAAATGTCGGTGGAGGAAGCAACTTTATACGCCTATTACCTTGAAGCACTGGGTAATGACGATGTGAAGATGGAGTTGGTAGAGGGATGAGCGCAATCAACTACGCTAACCGCGGCATGGGGCTAGAAACCCTGATCGAATACGCCAACCGGCAGTATGCAGCTAGAGGGATAGCACAGATTCAGAAGATACCAACGCCGGTCAAAGTTACGCGATTGGTCAAAGGCCGCATCAAGGATGGATTCTATGAGAAGGACAGCACAGTAGATTACATGGGCGACTATAACGGACGATCAATATGCTTCGAGGCCAAGAGTACGCGAGAAGAAACGTCCATGCCGCTTAAAAACTTCGAAGAGCATCAGATCGAATTCATGCGGAAGTGGCAAGGCATCAAATTCGCACTTATCGAGTTAACCAAGTACCGCGAGATATACTTCGTGCAATACAGTTGGATTATATCCTGGTGGGATGAAAAGAAGATCGGCGGCAGAAAGAGCATTCCATTCTCGGAATTACGGTTGCTGGATCGAGTGAGTGAAGGAAATGGAATCGTATTAGATTATCTTAAGGAGGTGGGAGCATGAACATAGCACACTGGGTAGACGTTGGGCGCGACGCTGTAGCTATAGACGACTCAGGAGCGGTTACAGGCGTTTTGCGAATCTTAGATGATGAAATCCATAGGCGAAAACAAAAGTCGATTATAGAGCAAAATAAAACGCTTACAATTAATCGGCAAGCACTCGCTTATCAAAACGGAGATAAAGACGCATCGTAACACTAAATATGCCACAATTCACGCTTGTTCGACACAAAATATGCTATAATATAGGTATAACCTATAACGAAATGAAATTTAATAATCATACACAATAAAGGAGCGTATATACATGTTACAAAATGAGATTATGGAACTGGAAACACAACTGCAGCAACTTGAAAGCGAGAGAACAGCAATTCAAGGCAGCGGCTTTATCGATCCATCGGAGATGCAGCGTATTACGGACCAAATCAACGTGATCATGAACCGGTTGAACGAAAAACGCGACGAGCTGGGAAAACAACAGCAGCACGAAGTGCGAATGGAACAAGCACAGGAGCAAATCACCAGCGCGATGGAAACGATCGAGGTTGAAGGTGAAATATTCACGTTACGAGAGCTAGCCCAGAACGAAGGTGCCTATCAAATGCTTCGTATCCACTTTAACAACCTGTTCATGACACAGGCCGAGCAATACAGCGCATTAGAAACGGGTTACGCCGAATTGAAGCGCGAGAAAGAGGAAGTACAAGTCAGATTTGATTCACTCAACGAACAATATGCAGATATGCGCCGTCAACGTGACGACCTGGAGCATAAACGGAATAACGCTAGCGCCGAACTGGATGATGCGAAACGTGAAATCGAGCGGCTTGAAAGTCAGGTGCAAGACCTCAGGACCGAAATTGCAATCGGGCCACGTCAAGCAATCAACGTTATCGACACCAACATTAACGGCAATCTAGCCGAAGCCGCTCGCATATACAAAGAGAGCAGACCGGTTATATACGATGTAGTGGCACTCGACTTCAAAGAAAGTGTATTCCGTGCAAAGCTGGCCGAAACAAACGAAGAAATTGAATTCAACTGGACAGAAAAAGGGAAGTACCGGGAGGTAGCGGCTGATGAAGCCAACCGATTTCGAGAGGAGTACGAGGCCCGGAAGAAAGCTACTGAGCCGTATCCTACATTGGGTGATGGGATAAACCCACCAGACTTACAGTTTCAAAGCGAAGAAACTACCGAGGGAAGCAACGTCGACGGATTGGCTATGGGATCATTATCACTGGCTGGAGAGGCAGAAACGGTTACGAGAGCAGAATTTGAAGCGCTCCAACGCGAAGTGAAAGAGCTGCAGAATAAAGTATACGGAGAGGTGGCGGCGTAAGCCGTCTCTCCACATCTAGGGAAGGAGAGATAACTATGACCAAAGACGAAGTAACCGAGTTGTTAAAACACTATCTCAGCTACAAGCAAGCGATCCGGAATTACGAAACGCATAAGCCGGTCCCTTCGGCCGGCATAGCAAATTACAGTGGAATGCCGAGCGGCAGCGGAGCGCCGGAACGATTCTTCGCTAACCCTGGTAAGATGGCAGATATGGGATTCGCGTCGGCGTTGGACTTCTTCGACTACAGTATGTATCAGGCGATCGTACAGACAATCGACTTTACGATGAGCCAAGTGTTAAGCGATGATGAAGCGTATATAATCCAAAATAAATGGCTGGCCCGTAATCCAATTGAACTGTATAAGCTAGCAATTATCAAGGATAAGGACGAAAGCACAATAAGACGCTGGCATAAATCAGCGCTAAGAAAGCTCGCAATTGCGTTGGAGCCGATAAAACGAATTCCGGAAATAGAAAATTTTCAAAATGCACGGTTTATGCCCGCTTAATCATGATAAGTTAGTACCATAGGAGATAGTTGATGACATCACGATAGCTGCATGATCAGTCGGATGTTACGCTATCTCTTTTGTTTAAAATGCCGCATATTCCGTAACGTTGACCGAGCGCCGTGCAGGTCGATCATCAGGAATGTGTGTCATATACGTGGTGGCGGAAGAGATACGCGCTTTGATCGAGCGCTGGTACGTTCGGGAGTTCCTGGACGTGATCGAGGGACCAGCAATACACAGGAGAATGGCCTGTGTCCATGTACAAAATCATAAGAAAGTGACGGAATCTATTACATGGAGGTGACTTCATCCCCCTGTACAATAGTTAGCAGCCGTCACTTTTTTATATTATGAGGAGGATGATGACGATGAAAGAAATGGATCTTATGCAATTTATGGAACAGGTTTTGATGCCGAGGGTTCATAGTACCATCACTCAAGAAGTTTCGAAAGGACTACACGAATCGATGAACCGAAAAGTTGCTCGGTTAGAGTCGATAGAGATGTACTTGCATCTCCTCTATGAAGCGCAACGTTCAAACCACGATGTGCACAAAGAAATCGCTGAGGCGTTGAAGCAATATAGGCAAGAGGCTGGTATATAAAACATGGGGGCTTCGACTCCCTTTTATTTTGCATAGGAAGGAGTGAGGGGAATGGCTATAACCGCAATCATCGTCATGCTGATGGTATTCGCCATACGAGAGTATACGCATTATATCCACGATACACGGCGAGATGCGCTGATTGATACGATGACGGATAAACTGATGTCACGCAACTTCACGGAATATAAGGAGCAGACGACACCGGCACAAGTATTTCAACCAGTGAGCAAGGATGACGACGATTTGTATTATCAGGAGATTGAGGATAACAAACGATAGGAGGTAATAACATGGCTAAGCAGAAGAAACTAGCCGTAGAGGCGGACGAAACACTACAACTTAAAAAACGTGCATTTCTTGCTGCTTATGCCGAAACGGGTAATATCACAAAAGCAGCCGAGATTGCAGGAATAGCGAGATCGACGCATTATGAATGGTTGAGTGATGAAAATTACGCCAAAGCGTTTGTATACGCAGATGAAGAAGCTGGTGATCGCTTAGAGATTGAGGCGAGGCGCAGAGCGGTTGAAGGTGTAGATGAACCGGTTTACCAACGTGGGGAGCTTGTAGGTACTGTTCGAAAGTACTCAGACACGCTCCTTATTTATTTGCTGAATGGCGCGAAACCTGAGAAGTATAAGCAACGAGTGGCTAACGAACATAGCGGCAAGATGGCACTTGACGTTGACATAGAGAGGATGAGTGATGATGAAGTCCTCGGCGGAATTGCGGAAGCACTACAAGCAATTAACGATCTTTCGGCAAGAATTGGAGCGAAGACTTAGGGAAGAGGGAATAAAGTATTATCGACCTCACCATAAGCAGCAGGAGTTTCATAAATCGACTAAGCGTAACCGATGGATGTTCGGAGGTAACCGGACAGGTAAGACGGTATCGGGCGGAGCAGAGGCTGTGTGGTACGCTACAGGGCTACACCCATTCAAAAAGATCAAGACACCGAATCGCGGGTGGGTTGTATCACTCACAAACGAGGTTCAACGGGACGTAGCGCAGAAGGAAGTATTGCGATGGCTACCAAAAAGCATGATCGCTGATGTTCAGATGCGTAAAGGCACGAAGGACAGTCTCGAAACCGGCATTATCGACTTCATCCAGCTTACCAACGGATCGCTAATAGGATTCAAATCTTGCGATCAAGGACGAGCAAAGTTTCAAGGGACGTCACAGCATTGGATATGGTATGACGAGGAACCGCCTGGAGATATCTACGACGAGTGCAAAATGCGCGTACTCGATACAAAAGGCGATATGTGGGGAACAATGACCCCGTTGCAAGGATTAACATGGGTATACGATGTCATTTACATGAACGAGATCGGCGACAAGGAAATTAAATACTGGCTCATGGAGTGGGCGGATAATCCACACTTGTCACGCGAAGCAATCGCGCAGCTCGAAGCAACGATGAGCGACGAGGAGCGCGAGGCAAGGCAGTACGGTAAATTCGTCGCTATGAGCGGATTGGTATATAAGGAGTTTAACGAGGACATTCACGTTATCGATCCGTTCGACGTGCCGAAAGAGTGGTACGACAACATCAGCATCGACCCAGGGCTGGACGCTCCATTATCTGCTCATTTCTATGCGGTGGATGGTAACGACAACATTTATGTGATAGAGGAGCATTATAAATCTGGTGAAAGCGTGGAGTGGCATTCTGAGCGATTGCATGAGATCGCGGATAGGTTAGGATGGCAGAGAGATCATAACGGATTCTTGCACTCGTTAATCGATAGCGCGGCGAATCAAAAGACGCTAGCGGCTGAGAGATCCGTAACCGAGTTGTTCTTCGATAACAAAGTGCTGGCAAATACAAGTGTTGTTAAGGACGTTTGGACAGGTATACAGCGCGTCAAACAATATCTAAAGCTTCGGGAAAACCCTCAAAAGGACGTATGGCCTAGAGGGAAGCCGAAGCTTTTTATTTTCCGTAACTGCGTGAATTTGATCCGCGAGATTAAGTCATATCGTTGGAAGCCACAGACCGAGAGCGGCGAGCAGATCGATAAGCCGATCAAGAAGAACGACCATGCGATGGACGATTTGAAATATTACATCATGAGCCGGCCCGAGCTCGGAACGTACGATCCGCGTGATGATGTCGCAGCATCCAAGTCCAGTTTGAACCAGGATAAGTTGCCATTTGCGTTACAAGACACAATAGACACCGTCAGTTGGACGGATTACTAGGGGGTGAACAGGTGCAAGCATTAGCCGAAAAGAAGGAACAGAACGAAAACGCCAATACTCTCGATGAGAAAGAACAGTTCAAGAAAATCCAGCAACACTTTCAAGAATCGCTCAGCGCATTAAGCCAGGATCATGCTGATTGGCGGGAATACGATGAATTCTATTTAGCTAATCAATGGAACTCACAACGTCCGTCGTGGCTCCCTGATCCGGTGGTAAACTATGTTGCTTATGTCGTGGATCAGAAGACGCCGCAATTAACGAATAACCGACCATCCGGACTAATCCTACCGACAGCGGCCGGAGATGAGCCAGCGGCGAAACTGTTCACACAAGTAACGGACGTGATATCTGAGCGCGTCGGGCTGGATGAGATAATAACGGAAGTCGTACCCACTGGCCTATTGCTTGGTACAGCGTGGTTTAAAGTGTATTGGGATAACAACATAAGCGGCGGCAGCGCAGTGCAGCAGAACATCTGGAAAGGCGACGTATGCATCGAGGCGCCGGACCCGTGTAATATCTATCACGATCCGCAAGCTTACAAAGTGGAGGATTGCCGGTACATCATATATGCCGTTCCGAAGACGGTTGAATGGGTATCGGAGAAATTCAACATTAAGGTTGATGCGGAAAACACGTTTGAGACAGAGATTTACGATCGCCCGTCACCGACTCAGGCTAAAAACCGCGTCATGCTGTACGAGTATTGGTACAAGGAGAAAGGCGGCATCCACTGTATATATGCGGCTGGTGGCAAGATTCTCAAACGGATCATGAACGTGTACAAACATGGACGCTACCCATTCATACCTTTCGTGCCTAAGAGGAAGCGCAAGAGCTTAACGGGCATCGGAGAGCCAAAGAACATCATGAGCAATCAGAAGCTGCTTAACAAGTTCTTGGAGATGCTGACACGTAACACGATGTTAACCGCTAATCCAATTCTGTTTGTGGACACCAAAAGCGGCATCGATGCCAACAAATTCATTGCAAAGCCCGGTGTTGTGCAGCCGGTGAACAATCTTGCTCAAACGAAAGCCGCAGAATGGTTCCAGCCGCCTCAAATTAGCCGCGATGTCCCGATGACGATAGATAAGCTTATCGAACTCATCGAGCGAATGGGCGGCATATACGACGCTCAGACAGGTGAGACTCCAGCCGGTGTAACTGCGGCCGCAGCTATTCAGATGTTGGTCGAGCAAGGGTCTATCCCGATCAAGGGTATACAGCGCGAGTTGTTCAATTCGATCAAAAACGTATACGAGTTGATGATCGAATTGATAAAGGAGTTCTACACCGAGCAGCGATACATTCGTATCACAGACGAGAACGGGCAGATGGATTTCCAAGCTTTCACAGGAGCTCATTATGCTGAAATCGACCTTGATGTGAAAGTATCGGCCGGTGCTTCGACTCCAACAAGTAAAGCGTATATCGCTCAATTGGGTGCAGACTTATTCAAAGCTGGCGTATTGCTTGCGAGCGAATATGTCGATATGCAAGACGGACTTCCTAACAAAGATAAGATCGTATCGCGCTTGCGTGAGCAAGAGCAGATGCAGCAGCAACAAGCACAGATGCAGAACTCACCGCCTGATCCGGAGCAGATACAAGCGCAGCAGGAACAAGCGATGATGCAGGAGGAGGCGAGAGCGCGGCAAGAGTTTGATCAAAAAGCAGCATTGAAGCAGATGGACAACGAAACAAAGCTGCAGATTGCAGCAATGAAGACAGGCACTCGATGAGACTTCGGGTGCCTGTTCTATTTTCAACTTCGGTAAAAAATCGGACGTAACAGTTATGGTCGTCGCATAACAAGGAGGATTACCCATGGAAGGTCAATATGAGAGTCAAGAATCGGTCGTAGAAGCTTCGGTCGACGCGGAGCAATCATTAAATGAATCGGTTATAACGGACGAATCGGGCGCACATTCGGAGGTCGCCGCTCCAGCACCGGAAGAACCGAAGTTTGGCGAAGCGCTGAAAGCGGAGCTTGCAAGACGCGAGGCGCAGCTTGAGAAGAAATACAAGGAGCAATACGGTGACTACGACACTTTTAAGCAGCGATCTACAGAGTTGGAACAATACCAACAGCATATGGAGAGAGTTGCGAAACTTGGCGGTTACGCCGATGTCAATGCCTTCATCAGCGCGTTGGACGAGGCGCAAAGGCAAGATCAGATCAAGCGGGAAATTGAGAAGTTCGAAAATATGGGTGTCGATGAATCCGTGATTATGGAACACCTATACCCAATGAAACAAGAACTCGATCAGCTCAAAAAAGAGCGCGATGAACAGCGGAAACAGGAATTTTTTCGCAACGTTGACTCGAAAGTAAACGAATTGAAGTCGAAGTACAGTGACTTCGAGCAATACCATGACCAAGCATTCGACATGTTCGCAAACCGCGGATACGACTTGGAGGATGCTTATAAGCTTCTTTCTTACGAAAGTAGGATGCAGAAGCTTGCGCAAGAGAAGGAGCAAGAAGTATTAGCCCGTATCACCGGGAGAGATCAAAAGCAGATCCTTCCGAGCAATGACCAACCATCAAACGTTCAATTCGACCCCGCAAATATGAGTCTTGATCAAATCCAAGAGATTTCGAGGCGAGTACAGAGGGGCGAAAGAATCGTATTCTAAGGAGATGACGAATAATGGCAGTTCAAACAACACTATTACCAGGCGTATCGCCTACAATTCAAACGTACTATGATAAAAAGCTTTTGGCGCGACTTATCGCGAATTTTGTACACCTTCAGTTCGGACAGAAGCGTCCAATTCCGAAGGGCAGCGGTAAAACGATTGATTTCCGCAAGTTCTCGGCGCTGGCAGCGGCTACAGTTCCGCTTACAGAGGGTGTGACACCAGCAGGTAATGCGATTACGATCACTAACGTAACGTCTACAGTCGCCCAATATGGCGATTTTATCGAAGTATCCGACATCCTCGACCTTGTTGCAATCGATCCGGTTCTTGATGAAATGGCAGATGTGTTGGGTGATCAGTCGGCTGATACACTGGACCAAGTCGTACGCGATATTCTCGCAGCCGGAACATCGGTACAGTACGCAGCCGGCCGCGCATCTCGCGTTACAGTTGCTGCAGGTGACAACCTGACAGTCAATGAGATCAGGAAGGCCGTTCGAACGCTTAAACGCAACAATTCCAAGCCTCTTGAAGGTGGGGACTATGTGGCGATTGTTGAACCAGGAACAACATACGACCTTCAATCCGATACAAAATGGGAACAAGCGGCGCAATACGCTGGTTCGCGGCAAATTTTTAGTGGCGAAATCGGCCGACTATATGGCGTGCGCTTCGTTGAAACGACGAATGCGAAGAAATTTGCGGGTGCCGGTGCTGCTGGGGTAGACGTATACTGCACGCTTGTTATCGGTAAAGACGCATACGGTGTTGTAGACGTCGCTGGCAGCGGAAACGTGCAGAATATCATCAAGCCGCACGGTTCTGCCGGTACGGCCGATCCACTCAATCAACGCGGAACAACGGGTCGAGCTGCTTAGTCCAGCCCGTTTAAAATCTCTTCTGATTGACTTGGAGGTCCTGAGAAGGATAACAAGGCGCAAGCAGGGAAACCGTGCAGCGTGAACGACTGAGCGAAGAGACACCGATAGGTGATGCGACAGTCTGAACTCCCGCAATAATCTAAAAATGAAACGGGAGAGACGGGCAGAAATGACCCGTCCACTCTAATTGAAATCCACTTTATATTGCATGCATTGAGGAATAAAAGGACGGATAATATTACGAAGGGTTCTGGCTACTGAGGCATTAAAGCGTATTGTGTATTGGTTATTTCGTCGATTTTCAATAACTGTGGTTAAGTTCCATCTTTGTTCGAACCATTCTTGCATGAGGATATGTTCATCATAAGAGAATCCGTTTGTACACAAAACCATAGTTCCGTAACGTTTATTTAGAGAACCATCATCCATAAACCACACAGCAAGTGCCAGTTCATCAATTTCATCTAACCATTCAGGCGATACAGTTTTTATGTTATTGGGGTACAACCTTTGACGTTGTTCTGTTAGCCACGGGTGAGCGATGGTGCAATATCGATAGACAGGCGCATGATTATGTAAAGATGTTTTCTTTGCTTGGTATGGATCATCGGCAAGAATGAATGGTGTTAATCTTTGCTTTAGCCACTCTAAATAATCACGTTGTTTCTCTCCGTGAGCAATGACGAGATTGTAATTTAGAGACGATGGGCGAAGATATCCATCGCCGAGCAAAGTTCCTAGCACAATTGATTGTTGTTCCTTGGTAAATGGAGTATTTCTCAGATCTGCGTTCGGAGTAAAATCGAACTCAATTCCATACTCTCTACAATATGCGTAGATATTAGACCAGCCTCCTTCACTATAACCGAGTTTATCGGCAACGACTTGAGGGGTTAGACCTTCAATGCATATCAGTTGATGTAGTTGCTCTTTGGATGGTTTAAGGATTGCTCGTCGTTTTGGAAGATCGTATCTTACAGCGAGTTTTCGTAAAAACCGAGAATCTGTATACCCATATTTTAGGGCAATCTCATTCCAACTCATATCCGATAATACGTCCTGTTCCAATTGTTCTTTAGTGGGTTTTTTCAATAATAGCACCTACTTTATACAAGATAGTTTTGTATTGACCGTATGGTTCTATTATATCACAATTAGAGGAGTAACAAAATGTGGAAGGCTCTGTTTACTGCTAAAATCCTGCAACAAGCGGCTATGCTGCGCATCGAGCATACTGTATCTGGATAATGGGAGGGTAACACCTCCCCTTTAAAATCGAAACTATGGAGGAATCATCATGGAAGAAATCAAATCGACTAGAAATAGCAAGGCGCAAATGTCCGATTCAGAAATGGATAACGTCACGAAATCCACGGCTCAACTGCTCAGGGAGCAGCCTAAAGTCAAAATTAAACTGTGGCTCTCTCCGGAAGAAAAGAAGAAACTCGAAGCCGCGAAAGAATCCGGCAAAAACATGGAGTGGCCGTATGAATTCGTCAGCGTAAACGGTCATAACTTCCAGATTCAAAAAGGCGTAGAGGTCGAAGTACCTCAAACCGTTGCAGAAATCTTAGAACAGGCGGGACTCATTTAGAGTTCCGCTTTTTCTTTATATGGGGGTGTCGTCATGACACTTAATGAAATCCTTGGAGAAATTGATGAAAGATATCCGAACGCTCTTTCTAACGATTCGAAGGTTAGAAAGATCAATAAGCTGCAAAAGCAGTTGTTTCGTACAGTGGTAAAAAACACGGTCGGCACGTTGTATGATCTCATAGCAGATCAGGCACAGTATCCGATATCCATTCATCCATCGAAGATTCGCGAACTTCTGGTGAATGATGTGTCTTATCCATACAAGCAGCTTGAATCACAGGCTACAAGCCGATTTTTTTACATTTTGAAGGGTGATGTCGGGTATTATGTCGGACTGTATCCAACGCCCACGGAAGACGTAACAGATGGGCTATTGATCTACCATTACGATACGCCGGCCGATCTATCGCCGACCGATTTGAGCAGTGTGCCGCAGCTTGACGAGGATTTCCACGACTTGCTGATATATGGAGTATGCAAGGAATTAGCGGAGATCAACAAGGAATTCGATGTCGCCAATGGGTTTATCCAGCAGTATCAAACACTATTGGATGCATTCTTAGAGGCGAATCATGATACAGAAGCAACCGAAATACAGATGGAATGGCGGTGAGAAAGTGACGAAGGTATCGCAAATAATCTCCGAGCAGTTCAATGCCAACTTGAATAAAATTACTTTTGGATCCATACTTTTCAACGTTAAAGTGTATGGGGCCAAAGGTGATGGCGTAACTGATGATACAGCAGCTATCCAAAAAACGATTGATGCAGCAATTGCTGCAGGTTGTATGTCCGTGTTTTTTCCGCATGGCACATATAAGGTGGCTGCGTTATCAAACGCGGATTCAGTCGTTTTGTTCGGGGATAATGCAACATTAGTTGTTGGTGGTGTATCTACTCCTATCCAACAATTCGGACAAAATAGCTACTCTGATAACACCGGATCTTATCTGCGGAAAACCATTCAAAAGATGGTGTATGGGACATCGGCAAAGATCGTTTGCTACGGCGATAGTATAACTTTTGGCATGCAGATTGGTACGGGGGCTCAGGTTGCTAACCCTTACCCCGCGGCGTTACAGTCCCAGTTACAGAAGGCGTTTAACTATAACGGAGTAACCGTCGTAAATAAAGGTACTTCCGGATGGAGAACCACCGAGGGTGTTGCTAACATACAAGCGAATGTGATCAATCAAGCCCCTGACTTGGCGATCATCATGTTTGGCATAAACGACTTAGCAGGGTCGGCATTCGGTCCTGCACTTACTGTTGATCAATACAAAACCAATATGTCGAAGATGGTTAAATCACTATTGAATAACGGCATTGAAGTGCTCATTCTTTCCCCGACGCCGATCTACACATCCAACAGTAAAAAACTTATGTTTTTCAGTCGAGTATGCGAGGAAGTGGCATCGAATTATTCCGTTGATTACATCGACATGCAGTACGAAATCACAAAAAAGTTTTTTTACAAGACTAAAGCTCCAGCGCTCATGTTACCCGATAACATTCATTTTACGGATGCGGATTACCCGATTATTGCAGAAATCATAACGTCATATATGGATACATTCAATTACTCCAATGTTCTGTATGTCAATTCGCGAGAAGAATTGTATGTACCAGTGGTTGGAAGTCCTTATATCGATACAGATTCCACACAGACGTTTACCAGTACAGGTCAATACTATCAGCGTAATTTATTGATAAATACGCAAGGAACAAACGGAACGTATATCCGGTTTAATTTCTTTATCGATAAACCCGGAATGGATCTATTCATGATTTCGCCATGTAATACAGCCGGTGGAACGATTACCATTACGGATAACGGGGTCAGCGTTGCAACAATCGATTTATATTCAAAAGAATCGGCGACGTACGATGTTCCGAATACAATCATCGAAAATATACAGCCAGGGTTTCATACAATCGAACTGAAATACACTAACGCAACAATTGGCCAAAGTGCAAGCCCAGCGAATATCTATATCAGTGCCTTTGCCTTCCGGCCTTCAAGATCGGCAAAAAGCGACACGATTTATCAATTGCAAACAGGATTCGCGGCAGGGCAATTATTGAGTTTTAGAAGGATTATTGACGGATACGTAAGATTTACGAATACGATAGATGCGCAACAAAAAGGAGCTATTTTTTTCTCCAAGGACACGGCCGAATATAAAACCGGAAAAACACTGGTTATTGAAGCTGAGGGAACGCTAATTCCAGGTAGCGGCATAACTTGGTTTGGAAACAGGGCTGCAGGAGCTGCTCCATCTGATAACCCAAGCCAAGTAAACGCGGGGTATTTGCTTTATTTTGATGGTAGTGGTGTGGCCGATGCTGCCCGTATTTACGCAATGGGTCCTAATAATGCGTTGTCATCAGCTATTGTGCAAGCAAACATAACAATTAACTACACTGTACCGCATAAACTCAGAGTCACACATACTGACGCTGGAGTCATCACCGCATATTTGGATGGTACACAGATCATGCAGGTCACAAACACGAAGTTAAAGAGTGGATACTTCGGTGTATTCACTTACCACAATGGAACGATGGAACTGACGAGATACGAGTACGGTTACCAGTAAGGAGCGGTGAAAAATGAATTACTGGCCTCCAACAAGAGAACGACCATTGATCAGTCAAAGGGAATTTAAAGGCGTCAATAAGCTTGACGCTTTTTCTATTGGCGAATCTTACGCTACTGATACCAAAAATATCACATCCACCAAGTACCCGGCTTTTACTACGAGGCCGGGTCATTCTTTGGTTGGCGGCAACTTGGGAGCGCGTATACAAGGTATTGGAGTTTGGAAGGATGCTGAATTACACGCAGTAGCAGGAGGGATATTGTATAAATGGACCGGCAGTGTGTGGGTCAGTATTGCGAGTGGATTAAATGCTGTCGCCGAATGGAGTTTCGCCAATTTCAAGGGGAATCTTAGTGGAATCAGCCTCATAGGAGCAAATGGTGTCGATCCGATCAAGGTTTACGACGGGGCAACGGTATCAAATCTCGCCACAGCACCGGCTGGCGGCAATTACATCGAACAGTATATGGACCGGCTGTATTGTGCTGTTGGTAACGACTTGCGATTCTCTTCCTATCGCAAAGCAAACGACTGGACAACAGCGGCCGGCGACGATGCTGACTCTGGATTTATCACAGTAGAGACGCCGAACGGCGAAACGCTTAATGCGATTAAGTCTGGACTAACGCACTTAACTCTGTTCAAGCCAAGTTCCATTCATGAACTATACGGATCTGCGCCATCAAATTATCGCATGGTGACGGTCACGACTGAAATCGGCATCCTTAACAACAAATGCGCCGCAACAATCAACGGGATGATGTATTTCCTCGATGACAAGGGGATATATCAGTACTCCGGCGGGACACTTCCGGATAAACAATTCTCGCTGCCGGTGCAGTATTACGTTGACAACATGAACAAGGCCGCGAGAAATACGTGCTGCGTTGGGACCGATGGTAAGAAGCTGTACGTTTCCATTCCTATGGTCAGTTCCACGGCGACGGACACGATCCTAGAATATGACCCGCAATTCGGCACGTGGTACGTGTGGAAAGACTTCTCCGCGCTTCACATGGCGAAGATGGGCGACAACTGGTATCAAGGCGACGCGGCGGGCAGAGTGCTACAAATGGGCGGCATATCGGACAATGGGACACCGATCACATGGGAATGGGTGTCCAAGCCATTCGGCAGCGATTCGCTCGCTCGAAAAATACGATGGCACGCGCTATGGATCGTCGTGGACTTGCCGCAAAACAGCGCCTTAAACGTCTATCTAAGCAAGTCTGCAAGTGGTGATAGTGATTGGGAGCTTGCGAAGTCAATAACGTCTTCTAGCGCCATTCAGGGAGCCAGAGTGATCATTCCAACCAACATGGTAGCGAATGCGAATTATATACGGATTAAGTTTACTGGTTCGGGTCCATGTACCATGTACAGCTTCGACCGGGACCAAAGAGATATGCCAATGGTATAGGAGGGAATTGCATGGCAGATATCAATTTGCCGCAAGTGAGCTCGGGATTATCGACACAGCAGCTTGCGGATATAGTGGCTAGGTTAATCAAGGAAGTCGCATATTTGACTGATCGTAATATCGATGGAAAGAATGTGCGGCCAAAGAGTGTTACAGCGGATTTGATTAAGGCTGGGGCGGTGATTGCGGAGAAAATCGACGTGGATCAGTTGTCGGCGATAAGCGCGGACTTGGGCAAAGTCGTGGCCGGTATCCTTATCGGGGCTTATATTTCTACGGCTGATGGAACGTATCCGAGGATTGATTTTTCAAGTACAGGGAATTTGTTGGCGGCGTATAAGGATGCTGCTAATTATGTGGCGATTAGTCCTACTTTAACTGGGAATACGACGTTTTCAGTAGTTGAAAACAATAGTATTAAAGGAACTCTTAGTTCAATATCTGATATATTGTCTTTGTTGGCTACAGGAGCTATGAATATAAGGTCAAATTCTCGTCTTGGAATTTCTTCTACTAGTGATAATGTAGATATTAGTTGTGGATCAGGATCAGGTGCATTTGTAACCGTTCCGAGATGGAGTAAATTAAAAGACGATTCCACTGGGTTCACTCTCCAACAAACGCTTGATGGAAAGGCGAATGCGTCAGGAGTTAATGGAACGGTATATGTTGCTACCACTCCAGGAGGACCAGCAAATACGCCAATTACATTCTCAAATGGCGTACGAAACTCTTAACAGTAAATTGGAAATGTTGTACAATGGGTAAAAACCATGGAAAAGGTGATCCCATGAAAAAAATGTCGTATATTGCATTAGGCATTATGATTGGAGTTGTATTAAGTTTATCAGTTACGGCGTATGCTGCAGACATTAAATCTCTTATCGGTAAAGTAGTCAAGAAGGAAACTCTTGTAAAAGTGAACGGTACAGATGTTGGCAAAAAGGCAGTTGTGATCGATGGGTCAAGCTATTTGCCTGTACGCGCATTCGCTGACGCAACAGGTTATTCTATCAATTTTGGAGGTCAAGGAGAAATACTTCTTGATAAGAAGGAGGAACAAAAAGTGAACGAAACTGCTACTACAACAGAACCAACGCAAGTAACTCAACAGACACAAACGCAGCAGCCAGAGCCTCCAAAAGTGGATTCTCCAGAAGAAATACAACGGAAGATCAAAGTAATCGAAAAAAACATATCGGACTTAAAAATAAGCATTACAGGCAATCAAATGGCTTTAACCGGATCGCCAAATGCTTCGCAAGAATTCAAGGATCAAATGAACAAATATATCACTGACGCACAGAACGAAATGGCTGACCTAGAAAAACAGAAATCCGATCTCGAAGCAGCAGCGCAGAAATAACCTTGCAAGCATAAATTAACAGTAGTATGATCAAAACAACCCGAACATTTGGCGCTAACCTGGGCGGGTTACTGGACTAAGAGGAACTCACCGAAGGAGCTCAACCTTTCGCGGTGAGTTTTCTCTTTGTACCATAAATTACTAGAGTCCGAGATATCGGGCTTTTTTTATTTCCTAAATTTGAGGAGGAATTACGATGAAACAAGAAATTAACGAGGAAATGGAAAGCACTATTAAAGCACTTTGTAAGTGGATCAAGGTTAAATGCGAAAACGGCGCCTCCAGCGAAGAATTGGCGGTTCTGCCGGAGGTCGTTTCCGCTACATCAGAATTGTACAATTGCTTGAGATAACTACTTTGCGGATGCCTCCACCACTGCATCGCAAATCTTTTTAAAGACTCTGCTTACTTCCTCAGCAATAGTGTCATTGCCAGAGGTTGGGGAAGATGCCGATTTGTTAGGAAAACCCATCTTTTCGATTACTGCTAAAGTTAATTCTTTTGCGACTTGAAGTTCTTCGACTCTCATATTTATACCTCCTTCCCTAAAATGTGACAATAGCAATCTCATTCTAGTGCAAAAGGATGATATTTACAACTAGCCGCTCATGCGGGCAACTTATTTTTAAAGGGGTGATACCATGGCAGTTGCAAATCCAACATGGATACGCGAATACATGAAAAACAAAGGTTTCCAAGACTCTCAAATTGGCTACGACAACAAGCGAAAGATGGTCACAGCCAACGGTCAAGACTTCTTCCAAGCCGACTACGACAAAGGCGGCAAGTCATACGGCGACGTATCAGCACTCGATAAAGCCTATAACACGTATCAGCAGAATCAAAAAAAGCCTGCAACAACCGCGGCCGTGACACCTGCTGCTGTTTCACAACCAGCGCAGCCTGATCCATGGCAAACGAAGGTGAACGCGCTCTATGATAGGTTGGATGCAGCGGCGAATAAGCAGTATGAAGCATACAAGCAGCCAGCGCCATTCCAATATGATCCGGAGAACGATCCACAGTATCAGGCTGCACTAAATCGCGCCAAAGCAAACGCCACTACAGCCACCAATAACGCTATGGTAAGCCTTGGTGACCGTGGAATAGGTAATTCATCCATCGCGGTAGATAGGGCAAATCAGATACAACAGAGCGAGCTAGGGCGCGTCAGTGACACGGTATTGCCGCAACTGATGGATCAAGCGTATCGACGGTACGTTGACGATAACAACAGGCAGTACGAACAGTACAAGGACCAGTACGGTATGTATCGTGATAACCTTGGTGATGTGCAGAATCTTATGTCCACTGCTAATAACTTGGGACAGCAAAACATATCAAACGAATATCTAAAGTGGCAGCAACGTCAGGATGAAAAGAAATCAAATCTAGACGCAGCTGTGAAGGTAAGTGAATTGACTGGTAAAGTAATCAATCCAACTGATGATTGGGGTGGGTTGTTCCGTCAGGCTAAGGGTAATGGTACGCTAAATCTACAAGGGCAAATGTTTGACTACAACAAACTCCAAGACCAGATTAAGAATGGTCAGTGGGATAAATCGTTTGATCTAGAAATGAAGAAGTGGGCCGATGCAAATAAACTCGACTGGGCGAAGTATGACTTGGATACAAAGAAAGCACTGGCTTCTATTGCGGTAGATCAAATGAACGCCCAAACTTCCCGTATGAACGCTAACACAAGCGCATCTTCTCTTGCTTGGTCGAAGAGTCCTGATAATCCCGACAATGCATATAAAGTATGGCAGATGGTTAATAACGGTCAAAACAAACCTATGAGCTACGAAGACGCATATAAGGCCATTGACGGTTCTCCGTTCATCAAAGATCAAATGGATAGCTTGGGTCAAAAAACAGGCTCTAAGGCGGTTACAGACAAATACGCACTAGGAAACTATATCATCAGCCTCAATCTACCTGAGTCTACAGCGAAAAGCCTTTATTCGCGCTACGGTTTGAAATGGGGTAGTGATAATTTAGGTACGAGTGGGAGATGATGTCTCATGGCCGAATCGTGGTACGATCGTAAACGACGCGAGTTAGGCGTTATATCCGATCAATCAACTGCAGTTAAATCTACATCTAGCGATACATCAAGTTGGTACGATCAAAAAAGAATGGATCTCGGACTAATACCAGATACAAGACCGAAAAAAGAGGTAAAGACGGGAGTCTCGAAAGAGACTCCTTCGTTATCTTCGCAGCCTTCGATGCAAACGCAAGAGTCTAAGCCGTTGGTTTCAACGTCGCAGCCTTCTCCAGAAGTTGTAGCAAAACGCGCTGCTTTAACAAACAAAGTAGCAAATCCTGCACAGACAGCGGATCAGGTCCAAGCAGAACGAAAGAAGCAAGCTCAGAACCAACGTGCTGAACAAGGTAAATGGTTCGACGAAAATGGACTCGGATGGTTAAGACAAAACGTGCTAGATCCGTTTGCTGGTTTTATGGATAATTTGCGTTATGACACAGCAGAAGGACAAGCACTCGATCGTGTGGGACATACGGCAGCTTCAACTGTCGGTCCAGCGATCGGACCAAAGCCGACAACGGGGAATAAGACAGCTGACTTAATCGCTGATATAGTCGGTGGTGTAGGCGGCTTTGTGACCAATCCATCACAACTCGAAGCTAATCTCGTTCAAGGTAGCTACAACGCCGTTGATAAACTCATGCAGACCGGCACAGGGCAAAAAGTGCTGAATGCAACAGAGAACGGTCTAAGCCGCTTAACGAACAAAGTTCTTCCGGGGTTATCGACAAAAGTCACGGACGGTATTGCACAGGGATTAGTGCGCGGAGCTCCGGCTAATGCACTACAGAGTGTCGTACAAGGAGCGAATCGGGGCGAAACAGATGTCGATCAAGTCGCATTAAACGCAACGTTAGGTGGCGTTCTAGGTGGCGCCGGCGATGCCCTAGTGAGTGGTGCGGCTCCATTGGTGAAGGATGGTTTGAAGAAGCTTGTTACGAAAATTGGGGAGGCAACACCAAAGCCAGTTGACCGCTTAACTCCATTTGCAAAGACCGGCCCATATGATGCCCTCAGAACGGAAACGAAATCACATATTGTTTCGGGACTTTCCAAAGAAAGCAGCCCACTAAAGTCAAAAGTGGATCAAGCATACATCAATTTCGTGGACGACTTGCACAGTCTGAACAATTTCGATAAGCATGTTGAGGCGGTACTTGGTAAAGAGTTACGGCCGGGGGAGAAAGCGCATCAACTGGCATTGAATAGCCGCGGCGCGGACATGATTTCCCATCAGATTCTTACTGATAAACTGGTGGATAGCTCAGGCAATGTCGTCGGTAATTCCTTGAAGGACATCATGAATCAGCTTCCGAAAGGGAAGTACAGTGACTTCGAGGATTACATGCTCAACCGGCACGCGATCACTAGGGCAGAACGTGGTGAGAAAGTGTATCCCGACTCTATGAAATGGACACCAGAAAGCGGAGCGCAAAAGATCGCCGATCTCAATGCGAAACACCCTGAGTTTGCGAAAATCGCTGATGAATACTACCAGTACAATCGGAACATGGTCCAATCATGGCTTGTTGATACCGGCTTACTTTCCAAGGAGCAAGCGGAAACTTGGTTCAAAGAAAATCCTTTCTATGTGCCGATGAAACGCCATTTCAGCGAATTGGAGAAGATGGGCGGCACTAATAATCGTGCTAAAGGCGGATTCGTTGGTCAGAAGGCGCCGGTTAAGGGCTACTCGAAAACAGGTTCGCAAAGGAAGATCAAAAGTCCGCTCGAATCGACTATCGAAGATACTGACGCATTCGTAAAAGCAGCGAAAAGGAATCAGGTCGGCCAAGCTTTTGTAAGGAATATCGAGCAGAATCCGGAAGCATTCAAAGACATCGCAGAGATCGTGACACAACCACCCAATAAGCTGCCGGACATTACAAAGGGTCTATTAGACAGCGAGAACGGTCTTGATGACGTAATAGTGCGTTTCAGCGAAGAATTCGATAAGGTAATGAAGCATGAAAGCTTGGATAAGGACAATATCGTCCGTGTCATGATGGACGGTAAGCCGGTACATGTTAAGATTCACGATAAGCAACTACTCGAAGCTATAACTTCACTAGGGCCAGATGGCGGTAATTGGCTTCTAAATGCGATCGGCAAGGTTACGAACATGATGAAAACCCTGACCACGGGGATTAACCCTGTATTCAGTCTGACGCGGAATATTTTGCGCGATATCCCGCAAGCGTATATCTCTTCTAAGTCAACAGGCATACTGCCACACAAATTTGCTTATGACTTATTAGACTCTTTTGTAAGTATGTTGAAGGATGGCGATATGTATAAGTCATTCAAACGCGTTGGTGGGGGCCATTCGAGCCCGATTGCTGCGGATAGAAACATGCTCGCAAGAAGTAAAAGCGCGATATTACCGCAATCAAAGCTAAGGGGAATTGTTCCAAAAACGTTTCGCGGTCTGGAGAATATCATGAACGCTGTTGAGTCAGCACCACGGCTTGGTGAGTATAAACGGCTTACCAAGGATGGTACTCCAGAATCTAAAATAAAGGGATTGTTCGAGGCGCAGGACCTAACTACAAACTTCAAACGCCGTGGTAAGTATGGCAAGGAAATCGACAAGGTTTTTCCTTACTTTAACGCGGCCATGCAAGGGTTGGACAAGATTGCGAGAACCTTCAAAGATAATCCTGTGAAGGGTACTGCAAAGGCATTTGCGTCAATTACTGTACCTACAATGGTTCTGTATGCAATCAATCGGAACGATCCTAACTATCAGCAAGTTAGCCAGCGTACAAAGGATAATTTCTTGTTGATTCCAAAAGGTGACGGAACGTTTTGGAAGATCGCCAAACCCAAGGAAATTGGCACGGTGTTTAGTGATTTGCCGGAAAGGATAATGCGTTCGTGGGCCGATGAAGACCCGGAGGCGTTCGATCAATTTGCACAACAGATTATGGATACATTCTTACCACCTGGAATAAGTGGAGCGGTGAAAGGTACATCAAAAGAAGGGCCGGTTGGAGGATTAATCGGAGCGGCCGGTGATACAATCGCTGGGCCAATTGCTGATCTTCAAGCAAACCGTGATTTTGCGGATCGGCCAATTGTTCCCGGGTATCTGCAAAACTTACCTGCAGAGTATCAATATGATGACAAAACCAGTGAAATTTCGAAGGGTGTAAGCGAGCTTCTGAGTAAGATCGGGTTAAAATCATCGCCAAAACAATTAGACTATCTGCTCAAATCATATGGCGGCGTCATCGGTCAACTCGGCATCCCAGCATCTTCGCAAGGGGGATCGTTGTGGAATACCTTAACCAACCAAGTTACAGCTGATCCGTTGTACTCTAATGACGCCATGACGAAGTTTTATGATAAGTTGGACGAACTAGAGAAGGCGCGAAATGTAAAAAAACAAACTGGCGAAACGACGCCCGAATTTAACGAGCCGCTGCGCAAGTTGCTTAACCGAACTTCGGATAACATCTCGGACATTCGGAAACAAATGCGCATAGTCGAAGCCGATAAGTCTCTATCATCAGAAGTCAAAAATAATAAGTTGCGTTCACTGCAGGAACAGATGATTTCACTCGTCACTGAAGCCAATAAAAAAGCCAAGTAATCGTTGCGGTAACGTGACACTATATGGTATTTTTAGGTATGCGGCTGGAGGTGAGTTAATTGAGGTTGTTTTCTATCATCAAGGACGCAATATTCTCAACAGTCGGCATTATTATCATAGTGTGTGTCATCGGGGGATTTGTTGTATATCAACTTATACCTGGAGTATTAGGTTTATTTGCTTGGCTATTGTATTTCGTAGTTCTAGGGCTTGTATTAGAAGCATTAAAGCGAATATGGATGTTTATCAAAAAGATATTCCGGAAGTCAAAAGACACCTCTATTTAAGGGGTGTCTTTTGTGTTATATAGCTATTCATCTAAATTCTTATTGAGATAATAAGTTTTTTTGTATATTTCATATTCAGCATCCCAAAACTCCATTGTAAACCGTTCTTCAGGTACACCGGGAATTGTTTTTAAATAATCAATTAGAAAATTAAATGTATCTTCTATTGTCTCTTTTTTGTGCAATAAGGTTTCTTTCGTACGGCCAAGAATTTCAATTTTTTTATCAAGTTCTACATCGGATACTGAATTCAGAATTTCAATCGAAGATTTAAGTCGGCGCTCGGATACTTCAAATGACCTACGGGCCGATAGATAATGGTTTAATCTTTGATGACCTTCAATCGTAAAATCGTGTGCACCAATAAGAAAGTCAATTGATTCTTGGGTAATTGTAAATAATTTTATTAGAGTATCAAGGTTTGGTTCCCGTTGGCCAAGTTCAATCTTTGAGTAACCTTGCTGTGAAATACCTATCTTTTCAGACATTTCTTTTTGGGAAAAACCAAGTCTTTCTCTAATCCAACGCAGACGATCTGAAAAAATTGACAAAAATATCACTCCATTATATTGACGATGTACTACGTTTTGGTGTAACATGAAAACAGAAAGGGGTGAACATACAATGGCAAAACCGAAAACTCGACTTGAATACCTGCGCAAAATAAACTTCTTATCCCAGAAAGAAGTCGCAGAACATCTTGAAATGTCGCAACAGTTCTACAACAAGATCGAAAAAGAAAAGGCTAGATTGACGATTCAAGTTGCAAAAAAGCTAAAGGTGATTTTCAAAGTGGACTACATTGATGATCTGATTGATGAAGTAAGTTAATCCATTTCGTTGTATGTTTACTATTCTATACCTCATTGAGAGGTAACACAAGGAGGAAAGGATATGGATAATCAATTGATTTTGTTTGAAGGTCAATATGAAGTAATGATACTGACTAAAGAGGATGTCAATTTCGATTTTACTGGAGAATTTTTGATTCGCGCTCGTGACATCTCAACTGTTCTTGAATATCAAGGATCGTCGGCAACCCAAGAAGTGTTGAAGTTTGCAAAACCCGATCAAATATTTCTAGTTAAAAACTCTAATATGGTGAATCGCCATATTAGGATTCATAATACCGGAGAAACATATGTAACAAATCTTGCGTTAAATCGCATATTAGGCAAGTCAGAAAAACCTAAGGCTGCTCCTTTTCAAGATTGGCTGTATGAAGAAATGCTACCATCAGTACAAAAGCATGGAGCGTACATGACGCCTGAGACTATTGAGAAGACACTCAGCAATCCCGACTTTATTATTAGCCTTGCAACAAAACTTAAACAGGTAAATGAAGAAAAAGCATTACTTCTAGCAAAGATTGAATCTGATAGACCAAAGACTTTGTTTGCTGATTCCGTAACCGCAAGTAAGACAAGCATTCTTATAGGCGAGTTAGCAAAAATTCTCAAGCAAAATGGTGTCATGATAGGTCAAAATCGACTGTTTGAATGGTTGCGAGAAAATGGGTACCTAATCAAACGCAAAGGTACCGACTATAACATGCCAACGCAAAAAAGTATGGAACGGGGTTTGTTTGAAATCAAAGAAACAAGTGTTACCCATTCTGATGGTCGAATCACCATTAGCAAAACACCAAAAGTAACTGGAAAAGGACAGGTATACTTCGTTAATAAATTTAAAAATGATGAACCGCATCAAATGTCTAAACAAATTGATGTAGGTGTGACTGTATGAAATATTAATGATTGTTCCAGGAAGGGTGACATCGTTGCATTTAAGGGTAATTGACTGCATCAAAACAAATAAACCTGACTATTTCAAGATGTATCAAAAAGCGTTTGATAATTGCCTAGACAGAATAATCGTATCCTCAATAAAGGACATTGAGTTAATCGAAAGAAAACGAATTGTCTTATACGGAGTGAAATTGATTAACCACCAGGAAACAAATAGTTTAGATTACGATGATCTTGTTCTCAGATTCAAATGCATCGACTTCGTGAAAATAATAATGTGCACACTCACAGTCGGGGAATTCGAGAACATTTTTCCGATTGAAAAAGATTACGATGGCAACAAATACGGAGTTAAAGACTATTATTACACGAAAAATTCTCTTAAAAATATCGATGAGGACAAGCCGATCGGACATGAAATCGAAGATTTGCTGTGGGACTACCAAAATCTTGACGTTCGTATGTTTGGGGTAAATACATTATCTACAGTCAGCGACATTCGTCGTTTAGAAGGGCAAAAAGGACTTATGGAAGAGTTCTTAGAGGGCGAGGGAATTACAACATACACCATGATAGAGGATAACAACAAGAAATATCTAATCAACAACGACACCGGCGAAAAAACAGTCGTAAAAAAGCCCATTCCGCGTTACTTAAAATTGGTCAAAAAAAATTCGCCTTCATAAGAAGACGAACCGCCGTTCACCTTGTTCCCAACCAAGAGCCTAGGTGAACATCATCACAGAGGGTATAACCCATACATAACTCCATTATACCTTAATACACCAAGAAGTAAACGGTTATGCCCTCTACAGGAGGGAAAATATGGACGTCCATGAGATGCTCGAAGACTTCGTTAACAATGCAACGATAGAACAATTGAAATTATTCATTCGTAAATTAGAAGAAATCAATGATCCGCGATGTGACCAGTTAATTCTTGGTGTAAACGAAATTTTCGGATAAGGAGGGACGCCGTGAGGTGTAGAGATGATCCAAATCAAGTATAGACACTTGGAAACTTTTATGCTACTATCTAATCAGACCGAAAGCATCGGCTACAGAGTCCATTGGGAAAGCATCCCATGGGCTCTTTTTGCGTCCAGGAAAGGTGTGTTGCTGTTGATCCAACCTATCATTGACTACTGCATATTCGAAAGATGCCCAAAGGAGCAGAGTGTTGTGTACAATGCGATAAAAGCGGAACACGGCGAAGAATACGCCGATAAATGGACGTATGAGCATATATTCGAGTTCGGATCGGATGAGCTTAAAGAGGCCGTATTCATCGTTACCGGTGGAGTTGCGCCGGGGAATAAACAAAAGGAGCGTGAGGTCAGTTGAATAAGTATGTAGACCCGAAATTCATTACAGGTATCATAACTATTATAGCCGTGGCATTGAACAATAAATTTGGTTGGCATCTGGATCCGCAAAAGCTTGTTGCATCAGTAGCGCTAGCCATCAACTTTATTGTGGTTCAAATCCTGGTCGATGTGAAAACCGGAAAGCCTTCATTTAACAGCACGAAGTTTGTGACAATGATCTTCGCTTGCGTGGTGATCGGGTTTTCGGAATACCTTGATATTGAATTGGAGGAAGAATCGATTTGGTGGATTGCCGGTACTGCCGCTGCGTTTATAACCGGAAAAGGCGTCAAAGATATCGTAACGCAAAAGAATGGAGGTGCCGCGAATGCTAAGGAATATTACTCTGATACCGACCATGCCGTATAGTGTTCCACCGATTGAAGATATAACGGATAAGCTGCCTAAACGCGGTTCGTGGGAAACGATGAAAGGCAAGAAATACACTGTTAAAAATACATGGGATGGTAAAACGTATCATACCGGACTTAGAAATTCCGAGGAAATCGATACGATCGTAATCCATCATTCTGGCCCTCCAGAGGGAACATTGGAAAGTCATGCGAATTACCACGCTAAGAAGTGGGGCGCCGGGATCTCGTATCATGTGGCAATCGATCAAGGCAGGATTAAGCAGGTGAACGATTTACTCTCGTTCACTTATCACGCAGCCGGTCATAACACTTATACGGTAGCCATTATGGTAAACAGGGATTTGAGCAAAGGGGATTTAACAAGCCAGGAAAGAGAGCTGCTTTACGCGGCCATTTTAACGGTTAAAAGTGTATTGCCAATCAAATACATCAAGGGTCATAATGAATTATGTCCGACAGCTTGCCCGTGTACATCTTTGAATAAAATTCGTGAAGATGTCGCGGCGCTGGAGCATCGAATGATATACAAAGATACTGATGCTGATAAAGTGGCGCGAGCAACGGCCGTGTTTGCTCGAATAAGCGATCTATGGGGAAAGGCCAGCAAGGACGGGCCTTATCGGAAAATGGCGCTGCAAGATTTGTTGATACTGGAACCATACATGAAAGAACGTGGCTTACTCTGAAAAGGGTAAGCCTTTTTTGTTTGCCCACATTCCCCCACTTGAATAATCCTCCACCCATCGCCTATAATACAAACAAATGTTCTTGTATGGGGTGATAATGATGACCGATGAGAAATGGGATCCACACACAACGCTACGTGGTGATCAAAAGGCTATATTTGACCGCATGGGACCGGATAAATCTGAAAAGAATGAGATCTTTGCAAACCGTGATGAGCTGCTCACGATACGCGACTTTGTCCTTCTTCCGATGCTTCTCACCTATGTGGAAAATGGACGAAAGAGCGCGGAGCGTATCGACCATCCGCTAAAGCAATTGTTTTTAACGGCGATTGATGTTCTGATGGACCGGATACATGCCGACATGGTGCAGGTGCGTAAAGCACTGAAGGCTGCCAACATTAAGGTGTGGGAAGATGAACAACGTGATTCAACGATATGGTATAGATATCTCTGCCGCGGGTATGAGGATCGGTTTGCGTTAACGAGGGATTTGGTGCGGGCGGAAATGAGTGTGCGGTTGGGGAAATACTTTGCCGGGGTGTTTAGGGCCGAATAGGTCCTTTTTTATTTTCTTCATTATATTAACCATAAAGCTAGTTAACAACAAGGGATTTCATATACCTATTATCTTGTATGGGTTTCCCTATCACAACGATCCTATGCTGGAATATGCCGCGCGCAAAGTATGCAAGCCGCTAGGGAAATACATCTTCCTGTCGGCTACGCCGCCCGCGCATTTGCAGCAGCTGGCTCGGCGCGGCAAGCTGCCGCATGTGAAGGTGCCCGTAAGGTATCACCGGCACCCGCTGCCAGTGCCAAGATGGATTCATACGAAGCCGCTGCGGCAGTGGCCAGCTCATAAGGGACTGCCGAATAAGCTCGAAGCTGTGCTTCGGGCATCGCTCGGACGTGGCGCTCAGCTATTCGTGTTCGTGCCGCAGATTAAGAGGATTGATTCGCTTGTTTCCTTACTCCGCAAAACATTTCAAGATGTTTCAATTGACGGTACCTCATCAAAGGATGATGGGCGTTCGGACAAAGTCCGGCGATTCCGCAGCGGTGAAATTCGGCTGCTCATCACGACGACTATTTTAGAGCGGGGCGTAACGGTTCCCAAAACCGACGTCGTCATCCTCGACGCAGATTCATCTCTGTTCGACGAAGCTTCGCTCGTCCAAATGGCGGGCAGGGCCGGGCGCTCCAAGGATGATCCGGCTGGCAACGTATATTTTTGCTCGGAAGCCAGAACGCGTTCCCAAACCGGGGCTGTGAAGCAGATCCGCATGATGAACCAATTAGCGAAGAGGAAGGGATACCTACTGACGGCAAGAACGGTTAAATTTTAACGAATGAAACCATAAACAGAGGTGCGTGAGTATGCAGCCAATAGCCCCAAACCGATTTTTCCAAATCTTAAGGTGCTTACTTGACAAAGTTCATGCTTCGTTCCGGGCCGAATCTCATTCGTGCCTCTACTGTCAAAAGAATGGGCCAGCAAGCATCTTGCCACAACTGTGCGAGACATGTTACTCGCAAATACCGTGGATTTACCGTGTTCAATGCTCGGTTTGTGGCAGATATGAAGACTGTTACGATTGCGTGCGTCGGGAAAAAACTTATTTTGAATATAACCGCAGTGCTGTTCAGTACAACGATATGATGAGAGAGATGCTTGCCATGTACAAATACCGAGGGAGCGAGAAGCTTGCTCCGTTGTTTGTCGAAATGTTATCTACTGTCTATGAGAGGTTGCTTTCGGAATGTGTCTCGTTGAATCCGCAACATCGTTTCGATTATATCGTTTACACACCAATCAGTCGGATGAGGTTAGAAGAACGCGGGTTTAACCAGGCGGAGCAAATGGCCCGCGGAATTGGCGACAAATATCGACTTCCGGTTCTCCCTCTATTGCGGCGTAAGCGGCATACGGATAAGCAGAGCTACAAAGCGAGATCGTTAAGGCTTTCGGATTTGGAGGATGTTTTTGACGTTGACCCTTCGGTCCTATCGACTCTGGATATTCGGGAACAGAAATCGAAGCCGCTTGACATCATTCTCGTCGATGATATTTACACAACGGGAAGCACGTTGAATCAGTGCGCCAAAGCCATTCTCTCGCAAGTGAATGCGCGGATATATGGATTAACATGGGCTAGGTAGTGATAAACGAAATCTTAATAAATAGGATTTTTGTATGATTTTATTAGTCACATTCTGTCGCGTTTTGAAAAAAAACATGATTCTTAAGAATTAAGACTAAAAAATATGAACGAGCATCCGATATATTAAATCAGAGGGTAATTTATTCCTAGCGTCTTTAAAAATTATCTTTTTCTTGATCCAGTTACGGTTCAAGATACTCCAACCCTTGCGGCCGCAGGGCGCGAAGATCTTTAATCCTAGCTGACCAAGCTAAAGTATAATCTATCAACCAGCATGAAAGGGGTAATTTAAATGTTTAAAAATGGAAAGCGAAAAGCGGTCTCCGCACTGTTAGGCGCTACAATCGCGTTAACTCCGTTCTCCAGCGCGTTTGCGGATGCTGACGTGACTACGGGTTGGGATTCGACAAAAGTCGAGATCGTGAATAACTTTGGCTTGCCAGACGTTATTAAAGTGAAAGAATTGCCTGAGAACGCCGTTGTTAAAGTGTACGACCAAGCAACAGGCGGCAAAGTGCTGGGAACAGCCAAAGTCGCAAAAGGCAAAACGGAAGCTGTGATCAGCATCAAGGATTTGGGCACAGACGGCGGCAAGGTTTTTATCAGTGTTACGCTTGAAACCGCAGCTAAAGAATTGACCGTTGATAAAGAGGGAACAACGGCTACATTAGAGGCCGATAAGGTCGTAGTAGCGAACAATGTACGTAAACCTGACACGGTTAAGGTTACTGCAGCAGAAGGTACAACGATCAAAGTATACGACAAGAATGCCGCTGATGCGAAAGTTCTTGGTTCGACAACGGTTGCCAAAGGCAAAACGGAAGCGACGCTTTCCATTAAGCAATTCGGAGCAGATGCAGGCAAGCTTTACGTCACTGCTAAAGTATCCGGCAAAAAAGAAAGCGAAAAACTTGAAGTATCTTTTGATGCAGAGCCGGTTTCGACCAAATTGGCAACCGAAGCTGTCACGATCGTTAACAACGCGGGTATCCCGGATACTGTGAAAGTAACGGGTCTTACTACGGGCGATATCATTAAAGTTTACTATAAAGATGCCGCATCCAAAGATGTGACTGCTATCGCGACGGTTGCGAAGGATAAAACGGAAGCTCTTCTGAGCATCAAGCAACTGGGAGAAGCATCCGGCGCGGTTGATGTAACGGTGACAAGCGTGGACAAGCTGGAAGCTCCGAAGTTGAACGAAGCTTATGATGCAGAGCAAACAACGGATGCGCCGAAAGCAGATGATATCACAGTAACTAACAACGTTGATACTGGAGACACAGTGAAAGTCGTAAACTTGACTGCAGGTGCGATCGTAAACCTGTATGCTGATGGCGCGGCTGCTGACGCTAAACCTATTGCTACAGCTACAGTAGCCAAAGATAAAACCGAAGCTACACTGAGCTATAAACAACTGGGATCTGCAGCTGGCAAAGTTAACGTTACGACGAAAGTCTTGGGCAAGAAAGAAAGCGCAAGAACTGAAAAAGATTTTGCAGCTGAAGAGAAGTCCACGGCTCCAGTTGCAGCCAACATCACGGTAACCAACAATACGGGCGCTACTGCTGATACAGTGAAAGTTACAGGTCTTGCAGCAGGGGATAAAGTAACCGTAGTTAATAAAGCTGAGCCTACTGTAGTCCTTGGAACAGGCGTAGTAGCTGCAGGTAAAACGGAAATTACGATCTCCTTGACCAAGAAATTAACGGTTGCTGATGGAGAGGTACAAGTAACGGTTAAGAGCACGAACAAATTGGTATCGGACAAAACCGATAAAGCATATGAGCAAGAAGTATCGAAAGCACCGGTTGCTACGAGTATTACAGTAACCAACAATAAAGTAGGTACTGACGACACGGTTAAAGTAATTGGCCTTGTTGCCGGCGATGTTGTTAATGTTTACGCTAAAGGCGATACGACGGTAATCGGAACAGGAACAGTAGCTGTTGGAAAAACCGACGTAACGATTACGATTGCGCAACTAGGCACGGGTGCGGGTTCGGTCGAAGTTACCGTTACGAACAAGGACGCCAAAGAGTCTGCAAAAGTAGAAAAAGCGTATGTTGCTGAGCCAACTACCTAAATTACAGCCGGAAAAAACCGAAGGGCCATGGCCCTTCGGTTTTTCTATATAACGATAGTACTGTATACTTTTTACCATGAATGCGATAAACTTAAATCATGATGAATGCATAGGGATATTGGGCGTAAAAAGGGGAGAGAATGATGGGTTTAAATGTAGAAAATTGCCCGCGCTGCGGCCGAATTTACGTGAAGAATATTAAAGAATTGTGCCCGAATTGTGTGAAAGAGATGGAACTGCAGTACGAGAAATGCGTCAAATATCTCCGTGAAAATCGTGGCTGTACCATTCAGGAACTAAGTGATGCGACGGAAGTGCCGATCAAGCAAATTACCCGATTTATAAGGGAGGGGCGCATCTCATTGGCCAACCACCCGAATATGTCCTTTGCCTGCGAGGTATGCGGTGTGCCGATACGTGAAAATACGATGTGCGAAAATTGCAGACAACGTCTTGCCCGCGATCTGAATAGTTTAAGAAATGATACAAACCGGAAAGCCGAGGAAGAGAGAGAAGACTTGAACTATAAGAGCTTTAATGTTCGGGAGCAATTGAAGGACCGTCGCCTCGATTAATCAAATAAACTTACATATAAAGTTTTACAGCAAATCCGCCGATAAAAGTACTAACGCTTATCGGTTTTATTTTTTATTGGAAGAAGGGTGAGTTTTATGAAAATAAACGATTTGAATCGGGCCGGCGCCATACGTCAATACCGAAACCCGTACGACCGGAACTCATCCGGCCAGGTCGGAGGTCTATATAAAGGCAAGGATGAAATCAGAATCTCGTCGGAGGCGAAGGAGCTTCTCGAAGCTTCCGGCAAAGACAACGACGCTCGCATTCATGAATTGAAAACAGCGGTTTCATCCGGGAACTATCGGGTGGATTCGCAGAAAATTGCGGACAAACTGCTTCAATATTTCAACAACCAACCATAGAGGGCCGGTGACGGGAACATGGGCATCCATAACATCATAAGCATTTTGAACAACCTGACGGTTGCTCATGAGATTTTACTTGCTTCCGGTGAACAGAAGAGACAAGCCATCATCCAAGATGATGTCGAAGAAGTAACGCGTATTGTGCAGCAAGAGTCCAAGCTTTTAAAACAGATTGCAGAGCTGGATAAACAGCGAATGCTGGAAGTTGGCAGCTACCTAAGAACGGCTGGTATTCGGCCAACAGCTGCATCGACGATCAGCGACTTGATTAAGTCAACGACTAAGATCGATGAGAAGCAGCAGCTTCGGGAGTCGCAGGAACGGTTGCTCGCGATTATAGATCAAGTGAAGAAGGCAAATGAATTAAACCAACAGCTGATCGAACATTCGCTTGCTTTTATTAACTATACACTGGACGTGTTGACGGGCCCTGCCGAAGATAGCGTCATTTACCAACGACCGACTTCCCAGGGCTACGCTATGAAAAGACAGGGCATGTTCGATACGAAAGCATAGAACGGAGTGTGGATGATGAGATCTACTTTTCATGGCCTCGAGACGGCGAAGAGGAGTTTATTTACTCAACAAGCGGCGTTGCAAACGACAGGTCACAATATAGCAAATGCGAATACTCCGGGATACTCAAGACAAATTGTGAATATGAGAGCTTCGCGACCGATTGAGGCCGTAGGATTGTCACATTCCGCAGTACCGGGACAGCTGGGGACAGGCGTTGAATTTTCATCCATTACGCGGGTCCGGGAAAGGTTTCTTGATGATCAATTTCGTAACGAGAATCGATCATTCGGCAGTTGGACAATTCAGTCTGAAACGCTGGAGAAGCTGGAAGCGATCGTCAACGAACCGTCAGACACCGGAATTCGCACAGTATTGGATAACTTTTGGAAATCGTGGTCTGACTTAAGCAAAGATCCGGAGAATGTAACGGGACGGAAGATTGTTCGGGAAAACGCAATTGCTCTGGCGGATGCGTTTAATTATACAAGCAATCAACTTTCTGCACTTCACTCTGACATTACGGATAATATCGGAGTAAAGGCAACGCAAATCAATACGATCACGCGCACGATTGCGGATCTGAATAAAGAAATCCAGCGAATCGAAGGTCTTGGCGATTCAGCGAACGATCTTCGGGATCAACGGGATTTGCTTACGGACGATCTTTCCAAAATAATCAACATTCAAGTTCAAGAAACATCGCAAGGCTATAGTATCAGCATGGGCGGTACCGAACTTGTTGCTTACGATAACGCAACGGCGGTTACGACGGCGGACTTGGAAGAGGCCGTATCGAGTGGGGATCTGAACAGCGGCGAAGTATACGGCATGATTATTTCCCGTGACCGGTATGTAGCCGATTACCAGAAACAGTTGGATACGTTGGCGGATTCGATTGCGAACGGGAAATTCAGTATCACGATCCCGGAAGGCTCCGTCCTTCCGGAAGGTACCGTCCTGGATGGCATTACCTATTCCGGCGCGAGCCGAACCGTGCCTCCAGGCGGCATTACGGTAACCGTGGAAGGGATTAACGGCTTACATAAGCTTGGATATACGTTTGCCGATCCTGTACAGAATGGCTCTGATTTCTTTACGATGAAGAGCGGCAGCACAAAAATCACGGCAGCGAGCATCCAACTAAATCCTGCAATAGCGGATAACCCGAGCAATATCGCTACGTCGATGCGTACCGGCGGAACAGGCACCGAAACGGTCATTAAGGGTAACAATACATTGGCACTGCTGATGAGTCAATTAAGGGATACAAAGGTTAATTTCAGCGGATCGTCAGGAGATTCATTGATCCAAGAGGGGACCATCGGTGATTATTTCAGATCTATCGTTGGGCAGCTCGGCGTGCAGTCTAATGAAGCATCCCGCCAAGTTGAAAACCAGAAGATTATTGTCGATCAGGTGGAGGCAAGAAGACAATCGGTTGTCGGCGTGTCTCTAGACGAAGAAATGTCCAATATGATTAAATTCCAGCATGCGTATAACGCTGCGGCAAGAGTGATGACGACGGTAGACGAAATGCTCGATAAAGTCATTAACAGCATGGGTATCGTCGGTAGATAGCATGTAATAAAGGAGGGTGCATAGTATGGCGCTAAGAGTAACGCAAAATATGTTAAGTGCGCAGTTGATGCATAACTTGAATCGCAATATGTTGCGGACGGATGATCTTCAGAATCAAATTTCCACCGGAAGAAGAATCAATAAACCTTCGGATGACCCGGTTGGCATTACGTATTCATTGAGATATCGCAGTGAACTCCGAGCGAACGAGCAATTTCAATCCAACGTGGACAGTGCGTCGTCGTGGCTTGAATTTAGCGATACGATGATGAATCAAGCAATCGATGTCTTCCATCGCGTGCGCGAACTCACTGTCAAAGGATCCACCGGGACGAACCCGCAGGCTTCGCTCGATGCCATTAATAGCGAGATCAAGGAACTTCGCGGACAGCTATTGGATATCGCGAATAGTAAGATAAACGGCAAATACGTTTTTAACGGACAACAAACGGATCAGGCGCCATACTCGCTAACCGATCCTGCGGGAGATACGACGGATACGTTAAAATTGCTTTATGAGATCGGGCCGGGGATCAAAATGCCGGTAACGATTACGGGCAATGAAATATTTGGCGAGGCCAATGGCGCCGATAATGCCTTTCAAATCCTCGATGATTTGTCTGCAGCATTAACATTGGGAAGTCAGCCCGCCATTGCCGCTACGTTGGATAAGATCGACACAAGATTCAACAAATTTTTGGCAGTGCAGGCTGATATCGGGGCAAAGACGAATCGGGTAGAACTGATGGATGCAAGGATCAAGGATCAAGAGCTCAATTTGACCGGTCTTCAATCGAAAACCGAGGATGCGGATTATGAAGAGCTGATCATCAAATCAAAGATCAATGAAAGCGTGTATCAAGCCTCTCTGTCTGTTGGCGCCAAGGTGATAACGCCGACCTTAGTCGACTTTTTGAGATAGGGTGATTTGATATGATCCCAATACCGAGTATACGAATCTCGCAACAATACGGTCAGATTGGAATCGATGCAGATTTAGGGACCTATGACATCAAACAACCTCAGGCTACATTAGAAATGAGGAATGCCCCGGCTAAGGTGGAGATTCAATCTCCGCGAGCAGAGTTGATCATTGATCAGACTCGTGCCTGGGAAGCGTTGAATGGGGGCAGTACGATAACTTCATTTGGCCATCGGCTGTATTCGCAGATGAAGGACGTGCTATTGCAAGGGATTGCTCGAACCGTCGAAAACGGTAACCGGCTGGCGGCAATCCATCTGCAAACCCATGCGATCGCGGATATAGCACAGGAGCAGTCTACGTTGGAAGTACCGCTGACTTTGATGGGACCTGCTTCTATCGACAATGTAGATATCGAATTTATTCCGCATAAACCGATTATTGAGATTACCCCCACGCCTGTTGAAGTCAACGTTCAAGTAAACAAACCGTCGATTGACTATACGCGAGGAAAGCTCGACATCTATATGCGTCAGTATCCGCGGTTGGATATTACGCCTCCACAAATTGATTTGCAAATGTAAATATGTATAATTTGACTATAGGTGCATGGAGCCTATAGTTTTTTTATGGACGATAAGACGGAGGAGTGAATGACACGAGATGACCAAAATGATGACTTCTCGATTAGGTGAGATTGAAATACGGGAGGAAGACGTCCTTATCTTTACGCATGGGATTCCGGGATTCGACGAATATTCCCGCTATGTAATTGTGAGTCCGGAAGAAATCGCTCCCTTTCGCTACCTCCAGAGCCTTGAAAATGAGGGGCTTTCGTTTATTATTACTGATCCGTTTGCGTTCCACGCGAGTTATGAGTTTGATCTGCCTGAGGACGTCACTGAGTTGTTGAACATAAAGGGAGAAGACGAAGTAGCCATATGGTCGCTCGTCTCTGTTAGAGATAATTTGCAAGAGGCAACGATGAATTTGCTGGCGCCGATTGTTGTGAATAAATCGGTCAAGCTAGCCAAACAAGTTATTCTTCATGACACCTCATACATGATTCGGCACAAACTTTTTTCTGCGGGAAAATAATAAACGTTTATGGTGGTGGATGGGATGTTGGTACTTTCGCGCAAAAAAGGCGAATCAATCATGATTGGGGATCAAATCGAGCTTGTCATTTTGCAAACGGAAGGAGATTCCGTTCGAGTGGGAATTATCGCCCCTAGAAATGTGCAAATTCACCGTAAAGAGGTATATCTATCGATTCAGCAAGAAAATCGCGAGGCTTCGAACAGTATAATAAGCGTAGATGGTGTTCTCAAAATCGCGAAAATAGAAGATAAATAAAGAAAAATAAAATAAATGCATATATTATGTCGTATTTTAGGGTGAATTCGTCGATAAATGGTTGAATTTGCCCTAATTCGTATCTAACATTAATCGTCCATTTCTTCGATAATATTAGTATAAGCCAGCGCCGGGGCGGCCGACTCGACGACTGGCGATCCACAAGGATGTGGATATACCTACTTCAAGGAGGAAGAAAACAATGAGAATTAACCACAACATGTCTGCTTTGAACACGCACCGTCAAATGGGAGTTAACAACCTGAACGCCGGTAAAGGTATGGAAAAATTATCTTCCGGTCTAAAAATCAACCGCGCGGCTGACGACGCAGCTGGCTTGTCCATCTCCGAAAAAATGAGAGGTCAAATCCGCTCCATGGAGCAAGCACAACGCAACGCGCAAGACGGTATCTCGCTCGTACAAACTGCTGAGGGCGCATTGACGGAAGTCAGCGATATGCTCGTTCGTATTAAAGAACTGTACACGCAAAAAGCGAACGGAACTTACAATACGACGGATACGGCTAACATCGATAAAGAAATCCTGGCATTAACTTCTGAGATCCAAAACATCGGTACAAAAACGACGTTTAACGGAATTACTTTGCTGGATGGTTCCTTGAACAAAAACATTCAAATCAATGAAGGTTCCGCTGATACGCTGACAATCGACATCACTGGCGGAGCAAACATCTCGTCGCTGGACGTAGCAGACCTTGCAGCAGCTACAACGGAAATCGACAACGTTTCCAGCTTGCGCGCTGACCTGGGTGCTCTTCAAAACCGTCTTGAGCACACAGTTAACAACTTGGGAACAACTGCAGAGAACCTGACATCTTCCGAGTCGCGTATCCGTGATACCGACATGGCTAAAGAAATGGTAACTCTGACGAAGAACAACATTCTTCTTCAAGCTTCCCAAGCGATGCTGGCACAAGCGAACCAACAACCGCAAGGCGTTCTGCAATTGCTTCGTTAATCCATCGATTAAGATCAAAGATCCTAGGTATCCTAGGGTCTTTTTTTCTTTGTGGATAGATATGGCAAACGTGCTGTCTAATGAATGGGTGAGTAGATGTCGATAACATGTTATATACCGACTTAAGCGATGAATTGAGGTTAATCGATGAATAGAACATCCATCTCACTGTGCATGATCGTCAAGAATGAAGAGAAATACTTAGAGAAGTGCTTGAAGAGCGTTGAAGGAATCGTCGATGAAGTGATCGTTGTCGATACGGGATCTTCGGACGCAACAGTAGAAATCGCGCTCCGAAACAATGCCAAAGTCGTGTCGTTTCCTTGGATTGACGATTTTGCTGCAGCGCGTAACTTCTCGGTCGACCATGCTTCATCAGACTATATTTTGGTGCTTGACGCTGACGAATATTTGGAACCCGGTATAGAGCTGCAGAAGGATCTCGAGCTTCAGAGAGATTATTATTATACATGGATTAAGAACTACGGCCAGGATGGCGAGATTACACATCATCGCAATATCCGGTTATTCCGGCGGGAATCCGGGTTAAGGTATCACGGGAAATTGCATGAGAATCTCAATACAGACGACTCAACGGCTATATTGACGTCAGCCGAGGCGGGGTTTGCCATCTATCATGTTGGCTATATGCCTGAGGTTGTCGAGGAGAAGAGCAAGCAGGAACGAAACCATAGAATCATGTTGAAGGAACTTGAACGTAACCCATCGGGCTACAATCTTTTTAATATGGGAATTGTCTATGCATCGATGAAGGAGTACGGGAAAGCGCTGGAGGCCTTTAAGAAAGCTTATCCACTTGTGTCGGACAAGACGATCGTGAAGCATTTGATCGTAACGACATCCAAATGTCTAAGAGCGTTGAATAGGTATGAAGAGGGCGTCAAGCTGCTGACCGATGCGACCAATTTGTTTCCGGACTTTACCGATTTTTATTATAATTTAGGTTTAATCTATGAAGAGATGAACTATCTGCCGGATGCTGAATTGGCGTATCTGAAGTGCATAGAGCTTGGTGATACGACCGATGCCGTGACTTTGGCAGGAATAGGAGGCTACCTCTCCTATTATCGGCTTGCCGAAATCTACGATAAATCGGGACGTTGCGCCGATGCGTTTGATTGTTCTTTCAAGGTGCTCTTGGAGAAGCGGCAGCATCAGGCAGCCTTATATATATATCTTAAATCCATGCTGCGGGTCAATATTTCGCAAGAGGAAACGCTCTCCCATCTCAATCGATTATATCCTGCCCAAACGATGGACGAAGTCAAATTATTGATCAAAGTTCTTTACGATATGAGGCATCCGCTGCTGGGCAAATTTTTATCCGGGGAGCAGGTCCGGGCTGATCTGCGGGCGGTAGCCCTGCTGTACTCTAAGAACTATATGCAGGCAATGCAGGAGTGGGCAAAGGTTGAAGAAATCCCGTTGGATAATGCTCAGGACATCATTCTGATCTCCTTTATACTTAATGATGAAACATTATTGAATACAATAAGAGAAAGTATGAACGTGAGTGATCGAGAATGGAAGTATTTGAAAAAGGTGATACTTCGCCAAGATATCGATCTGATCATTAGTCCATTTTTGGAGAAAACGCTGTTTACGCTTTGTGAATCGATCATGGTACTCGAAGAATTCGAAAGCTTTGAGTATTTGTCCAAGCTCATCATGTCCTGCTCTATTGAAACGCAATATGAACTGGCCAATCTCTTGTATAAAAGCGGATTTATGGAGGCGGCATCTGACTTGCTGCTGCACCAATTCGAGAAGAAAGGAAGTCATGGCAATTCACTCTTGCTACTGGGTGATATTTGTCTTGGCCAAGGTCATTTTGACGATGCTGCTTCTCTATATGATCAAGCGCGGAAGACCAATCAGCAGTACCGTTCTTACGAAAGAATGATCCACCTTTACGAAGTGACGGAAAATGTGCCTGAGCAGTTGAAGTGGGGACGGGAAATGCAGATGAAGTTCCCGTCATCAACTTTTTTATCGAAAAAAATATTTGCTTAGCCTAATGTCATCTGGGCTATTTCTATTATAAAACTGGTTGATTCTGCCGATAAATCAGGTAATAATACTGATACTTCGTGAGGTGATTGTAGTGTCATCCAATATTTCGATCGGCGCGTCTAACCTAGCAGGAACTTTTACAAGTTTGGAAGCATCATCCTACAAGAAAACGGAATCCGTAAGAGTGAGCCCAGCTCCGCAAATTACAACGACAAAGCAGCTTGCCAATGCGGAATTGCAAGGTCAAAGTATTTCGATCGGCGACGAGCAGCTTGTTAAAGTAATTGACCGTGCAATAAAGGCACTCCAAGGTCCGAATACGACGAGTGAAGTTTCTTTTCATAAAAAAACGAACCAAATTATGGTGAAAATACTGGATAAAGACTCCGGGGAAGTCATTCGGGAAATACCGCCAGAGAAAACGTTAGATATGGTTGCAAAGCTTATGGAAATTGCAGGGATATTAATTGACGAGAAAGTATAACAAATGAACAAACGGAAGGAGTGAGCTTATGAGAATTACGGGAATGGCTTCAGGCATGGATATTGATTCCATGGTCAAAGAGCTGATGAAAGCTCATCGAATACCTGTAGATCGACTGGGACAAAAGAAACAAACGCTGGAATGGCAGCGTGATAATTACAAAGAGATGAATGCCAAGCTTGTCGATTTTCGAACCAAAGTATTTAACCTGAATCTGGAAAGTAATTTTCGGGCTCAGAAAAGTACCGTCACCGGCGAAACCGCTGCGGTTAGCGCAAAAGCTACGAATACGGCTGCCGGCGGCACGATCACGGTAAAAGTCGATGATTTGGCCACAGCTGCATCGGTACGAAGTTCCACTGGGATCACAAAAAACCTGGATATGGATAAAACCATTCAAGATTTAATGAACGATAATGAGCTCGAAGGAATTACTGAAACCTCGATCACGATCAACGGATCCGTCATCGAATTTGATCCGAGTACGGATACGATGTCCACGATTCTCAAAAAGATCAACTCGGACAGCAAAGCAAAAGTATCTGCATTTTACGACTCGGTCAGCGGTTCGATTTCCCTTACATCCAAGGAAACCGGAAATATCAACGGCGACGGAAATATTGCGATATCAGGCGATTTGTTAACCAACTCCTTTAAACTTGGTGATGGAATCAAGGTTCAGGGGAAAGATGCACAGCTCGTTATTAATAACGTACCAACGACCCGTTCCAGCAATAAGTTTACAATCAACGGCGTGGAGATTACGCTGAATGCCAAGAGTGTAGGCGGCGCCGCTTCCGTCATCGAAACAAAGGCGGATACGGATAAAGTGGTCGATTCGATTAAGACCTTCATCAATGATTACAACGATCTTATAAGTAAGTTGAACAGCAAAGTGAAAGAGGAGCGCAATCGCAACTTCTCTCCGTTGACTCCCGATCAGAAGAAAGATATGAAAGAAGATGAGGTCAAGAACTGGGAAGAGAAAGCAAAAAGCGGTTTGCTTAAAAACGACTCCATTCTCAAAAAGGCAATTAACGATCTTCGCCTAGATCTTGTAACTCCGGTGCAAACAGGGGATCCGGCTGAAGATACGATAATCGATTCGATTGGGATTACGACAGGCCAATGGTTTGAGAATGGAAAGCTGATACTGAAGGATGAAGCAAAACTTAGGGCCGCGATTGAATCGGATCCCGATAAAGTGATTCAATTATTTACTTCCAAGGGGAACGTTGATTCTCCTGACCCGGCTCGCCGTGATGTAGGCATCCTCCAGAGGATGTATGATGATCTTGGCGGTGTACTGGACTTAATTTCGGAAAAAGCGGGAACTTCAAGGTTTTCCAGCTCAACAGATAATACGCTGAAGACCGAAAGCACCTTAGGCAAACAAATCGATTCATTGACGAGTAGTATCGCTTCGAAGAATAGAAGACTTGTCGATCTGGAGAATCATTACTATAAGCAATTTTCGGCAATGGAGCAGGCAATGAACAAATTCAACTCCCAATCAGGGTATTTGGCTAACGCATTCGGTTGATAAGAAGGAGAATGACGACTATGATTCAAACACCGATTAATCGTTATCAGGATAATGCGGTTCAAACGGCCTCTCCAGCCCAACTGCTCGTCATGCTTTATGACGGAGCAATTCGTTTTTGTAAAGGCAGCATCGAAGCAATCGAGCAAAAGAAATACGAGAAAGCCAATCAAAACTTATGCAAGGCGCAAGCAATCGTGAATGAGCTTGTGGCTACTTTGGATCATAGTTACCCCATATCTGAACAACTCGTCCAGTTGTATGACTATGTTCTTCATCTGCTGATCCAAGCCAATATAAAGAAACAAACGGAACCGATTCAAGAGGTGCTCGGCTATTTAGTCGAGCTTAAAGAAACATGGGTGCAGGCAATAAAATCCGTCAATTCAACAACGGTCAAAATGAGTCATGGATAAAATCATTGCTTCGCTCATGAACTTGACTCTGGATCAGGTTTCTCGAATTCAGTCGGCCACCTATGACGAGCTCGAAAATTTTGTAGAACAGCGCGAATCACTCATTCAAGAGCTCCAGCTGCAGACTTTGTCTGAACAACAAATCAATCAATATCGAGAACAAGTATCTCAAGTGCTTCAATATGATCCTATTATTATCGGCAGAATGGAGATGCTGAAGAACGAGGCGATAGAAGGATTGGAAAAAGCCTCTTCGGCGCGAAAGCAGAAGTCGGCTTATGAAGTCAGTTATTCTGCGGAAAGTATGTTTTTCGACAAGAAAAAATAATAGAATTGAAGTCCTTATGCTGCAAATTGCGGCATGGGGATTTTTTTGTACACAATTTCAATAAAAACTGATAGACACTAGATAAGAGGGGCGAAGTTGATATGAAACCCAGTTTGAGGTTACTAGCGAAAACAAGCTTGATGGCTGTTATCTCGTTTGCATTGTTTGGAGCCGCGGCCTACGCGGAGGAAACTCCAATACAAACACCGGTGCAAACGGCCGCTTACGTACCGGATGAAATCATTGTTAAATTCAAAGAAGGCGCCAATTCGCTCGCCATTGCGAGCACGTTAGGCGGGGACGTTCAAGAAAGTGCGTCCGCCACGAATGTGGAGACAATTCAAATCCCGGAAGGCAGTACGGTAACGAAGGAATTGCAGAAGTATAACAACCATCCGAACGTGGAGTATGCGGAACCGAACTATATCGGAAAAGTATTTGGTTCGTCCAACGATCCTTCGTTCAGCGAGCAATGGTCGATTCCCAAAATGAAGGTGGATACGGCATGGGATACTACCAAGGGAGATCCATCTATTATTATTGCGATCATTGATACGGGTGTCGATGTCGACCATCCGGATTTAATGTCGAATCTCGTTTCGGGATACAACACGATCAACAACACAGCGAATGCTGATGACGATCACAACCATGGCACGCATGTTGCAGGCATTGCCGCAGGTGTGATCGATAATGGTACAGGAATATCGGGTATCGCCGGTAAGAGCAAAATCATGCCGATCAAAGCTATGGGTTCGGACGGCACGGGCCAGATGAGTGACGTCATAGAAGGAATCTATTGGGCGGCCGATAATGGTGCGAAAATTATAAATATGAGTCTAGGGTTTAGTGCGCCCTCTGCACCCAAGTCCTTGCAGGACGCGGTTGACTATGCTTACGGGAAAGGCATTGTAGTCGTTGCTGCCGCAGGCAATGACAACGTGGGGACGCCACGATATCCAGCGGCGCTGAATCATGTGATCGCTGTTGCAGCTACGGATAGCAACGATAAAAAAGCTAGCTTTTCCAACTTCGGCAATCATATCGATGTCGCGGCACCGGGCGTGAACATTCTCAGTACATTAAAAGACGGCCAATACGGCATGATGAACGGAACGTCAATGGCAGCGCCGAACGTATCGGGAGTTGTCGCTTTGATCATGGCACATAACCCAAGTATGACGCCGGGGCAAGTGGAATCACTTCTAACCAGTACATCCACAGATCTGGGCGCTCTAAAGAAAGATTCGATATTTGGATACGGACTCGTTAATGCGTATGCGGCGCTCAATGGGAAGGTAGCGACGGAGGCGCCGGCGGTAAGTAATATCATTGTTACGAACAATGGGAATGCCGATGATAGCGTTTCGGTATCAGGTCTCAAAGCAGGTGATATCGTTAAGGTATATGCTAGGGCAACCGGAGGAGAACCCTTGGGGACAGGGACCGTTACAGGAGGCGATACATCGGTTGCTATATCAATCCCCCAGCTTGGGAAAGTGAAAGGCAGTGTTTATATCTCGGTGACAAGCGGTGCCTTTAATGAAAGTATCCGTGTGGTCAAGACATACGATGCTGAACCGGTATCCCCGTCGGTCGACGCTTCCAAAATAACCGTAATCAACAATCCGGAGGGCACTTCAGATTCTGTCGAAGTCAATGGTCTGCTGGAAAATGACATTATAAAGGTATACGCGTCTACGTCGGCAATTGAACCTTTTGCCGCAGGCACAGTCCAAACGGGGCAATCGTCCGTGACTATTTCGACGAGTCTAACCAAATCCGCAGGCACAATCTATATCACTCGAGCTTCGCAGAATAAGGGAGATAGTGCGCGCACAGCCAAAACATATATAGCAGAACCGGCAAGCGTTCCGGTAGCGAGCGGGAATATAAATATCGCGAACAACGTTGAGGGAATATCCGACACGATTACGGTTACCGGATTGGTCGCTGGAGATGTTGCCAGAATCTATACAACGGCCAATGGAAAGGTTCCGATTGGCGGGGGCAGAGTAAAGTCTGGAGAGACTTCTGCAGTCATCTCGATTCCGCAAATCGGAAAGGCTGCCGGAACCGTTTATGTCAGTGTTACAAGCTTTCCGCTTGTTGAAAGTACACGAACGGCTGCAGCTTACCTTGCAGAGAACATATCTACCGCTCCGGTTGCGGACGATATCACCGTTACGAACAATATCGAAGGGATTGCGGATTTGATCAAAGTTACCGGCGTTGCGAGCGGGGATATCGTCCGAATCTTTCCTAGTGAGAAAAGTAAAGTTTACACGGTCTCCGGCAAAGTGCCGAACGGCAAAACCGATATTACGCTATCCCTGCCTCAGCTAACTAGAAACGCCGGCACGATTCTTGTATCCGTGATGAATGCAGGGAAACTGGAGAGCGTGCGTACGCCTAAGCCCTATAATGCTGAAGCCCAGAGCACGCCTCCGCTCGCTGAGAGTATTACGGTGACGAATAATTTGGAAGGTCTTTCCGACGAGATTTTGGTCAAAGGACTTCAAACCGGAGATGTGGTGAAGGTATATGCAGGTACAGCCAAAATACCTGTAGGAATCGCAACGGTACCTTCGAATTCGACCGAAGTGGCCGTTTTGGTCATGCAGCTTGGCAAGAAAGGCGGACCTGTGAATATCACGGTTACGACGCCGAATATGTTGGAAAGCGTTCGGACGGTCCTTGCCGTACCGGCTGAGCTTGTATCCACAGCTCCTGCAGCTGGAGACATTACCATCATCAACAATGGTGGCGGAGTGTCCGACTTGATTACGGTGACAGGCCTTGCGGGAGGCGATTTGATCAAAGTTTACATAGCAGGTAACATCCCAGCCGGGATGGCTACGGTTGCCGAGGGGGAAACGAGTGCGACTGCTATGGTGGCACAGGTGGGCAAACCGAAAAGCAAAATTTACGTGACCGTTACAAGTCCGGATAAATCCGAAAGCGTCAGAACGATCAAAGAAGTCCCGGATGAATCTATTTCCACCGCTCCAGGCTCGAATAATATCGTCGTGGCCAATAATAAAGGAGCTGCAGATACAATTACTGTGAGTGGAGTGAACGCCGGAGACGTTATTCGGATTTATGCCAAGTCGACAGGCGATCCCGTGATCGGCAGTGTCAAAGTAGCTGAAGGGGAAACCTCGGCCAGCATTACCGTGTACCAGCTTGGAGCGAAAGCAGGCACCATCTACGTCAGCGTAGCAAGCCCGGACAAGCCGGAAAGTACGCGTATGGCGAAGCCGTTTGCTGCTGAGCAATAACTTTCAAACTAAGAACCATCCGGTTTTCCACAGCGGAAAGCGGATGGTTTTTTTTGTCCACTTACTTATCCACTTTTGCACAAAGTTATGGACAACCCGCCTGTGGATAATGTGTATAACTTTGTGAATAACCAATGAAAATAAGCTTTCACGACTCCGCATGATAGCGAATAACATGTAGATACGCGAATTGTCTGACAAATCGCCTAAAAAACAGCATGTAATCGCTTTCTAAAATCATTGACAGCCATTAATCGGTAGTGTATAGTCGAATTGTGAGCATCGTACTCACAGTTATTTGAAAATGAAGGGAATGTTTCTCGATGCAAGGAAAAGTTAAATGGTTTAACGCAGAAAAAGGTTACGGCTTCATTGAGCGCGAAGACGGAGGCGACGTATTCGTTCACTTCTCCGCTATCCAAACTGATGGCTTCAAAACGCTTGAAGAAGGCCAAGCTGTAGAATTCGACATCGTCGAAGGCGCACGCGGACCTCAAGCAGCTAACGTAATCAAATTATAATCATCCGGCTGCGGCCGCAACACATAGATGGTTACCAATTAAAGATTCGCTAGCAACGACCCCCGGACATACCGGGGGTTTTTTGTGTTTCTTCATAAAAGAGCGATTCTTTTTCTCCATGTAAAGGATTTTTGAAGGCGCATGTCGAATATGATATAGTGTAGGTAGAGAGGAGGAGTACAAGATGAAATTCAACATTCGAGGCGAACAAATTGAAGTGACAGAAGCTTTAAGAGACTACGTTGAGAAGAAGTTGAGCAGATTGGAAAGGTACTTTGAAACTCCCCTAGCAGCAGACGTAAACGTCACGTTAAGTGTCGTACGCGGACTGCATAGCGTAGAAGTGACGATCCCTATTGTAGGCGTCATGCTCCGAGCCGAGGAAAAAAGCGAGGACATGTATGCATCCATCGATGTGGTCATCGACAAACTGGAACGTCAAATACGCAAACATAAGACGAAAGTGAACCGTAAGGTACGCCAGAACGGCGGACTACGCGTCCTGTTCAAGGAGTCATTTGACGCGAATGCCGTGCGGCAGCTTGAAGAGGAAGAAGATTTTGAGGTGGTTCGCACCAAACGATTTACGCTGAAACCGATGGACGTCGATGAAGCGATCCTTCAAATGAATATGATTGGGCATAATTTTTTCGTTTTCGCCAATGCCGATACGCGTGAGGTCAACGTTGTCTATAAGCGTAGCGACGGCAAATACGGACTCATTGAGCAAGGCTAATACCAGCCACAACACCCGAAGCCGCAAGGTTTCGGGTTTTCTAACATTTAAAGGAGATTATTCATGTACCATCAACTTCGACAATATGAGTATGATTTAAGATACATGAGAATTGGACATGCCCGGGAGCAAAGGCTGGCACTCGATCCAAATCCGCCGACTTCACTGCACGTCGTATATATGTTGGGCCACGTCGAAGTAAGCGGCGCAGTTAAGATAGTCATTGAACACGCCAACCGTTTGAATAATCGTGGTGTACGCGTATCGATTGTGTCTCATTTCCCCCAACCGGACTGGCTCCAAGTGGAGGTTCCATTTATCCAAGTTCCTTTTGGCCTCGAGCTGGCTAAAGGCATACCGCTTTGCGATGTTATTGTTGCAACATACTGGGATCAAATACAGGCATGTATCGAAACTCAAATTGCACCCGTAGTCTATTTCGAGCAAGGAGACCTTCATTTATTTCATCCGGAAGAGCTAAGCGATCAACAGCGGACTTTTGTAAACGTTCAAATGAAACTGCCTGAATATATAATGACCGTATCTCAAACAGCAGCTTCCCTGATCAAGGGTTTGTATCATAAAAATGCAGAAATCATTCATAATGCTGTCGATAACTCGATTTTTCAAGCTAATTTAGGGAAGAAGACAACAAATCATGCCTCAAAACCGTATATACTTATGCTGGGCTCCGACCAGGTACCATTTAAAGGGATTGCCGATATAGTTGAAGCATTCGAACAAGTGCGAGTTATGTATCCGGATATTCAATTGCGTTGGATAACCCCGGATTCCCCCGTTACGGAAGCTGCGAAAATAGCGGATGAAGTGTATGTGAGCCCACCGCAAGAAACAATAGCTAATCTATTTCGTGAAGCAGCCTTGTTCATTTCAGGATCCCACTATGAATCGTTCTCGCTCCCGGTATTGGAAGCAATGGCATGTGGCTGCCCTGTTGTAACAACGGCCAATGTTGGTGTTCAAGAATATGCTCGGCATGAACACAATGCTATATTAGTGGACATTGGCGATGTAAAGGCTATGGCTGATGGGATGCTTTTACTTCTGAGAGACGAGGAGCAACGCTTAAGGTTAAGGCAACAAGGAATAGAAACCGCAAAACAATTTCAATGGGGGAACGTAATTTCCAAGTTACATCAGTATTTATTGGATGTAGCTCAATATAAGGTCATCATTGAGGATATGGGCGCGGGTCATTGGAAAACGCGAGTTGATGCAGGGCAGTTCCTTCACCAAGGGGATTATGAAAAATTTCAAAGATTACAATTGCAAACCTCGGCTTCCATTATTGAAGCACCTGTGGCGTATCGTATATTTGGCGAATATGAAGTAGCCGTATGGGAAATCGTCGCAGAAAATTATGGTGCTTCAAGCGAACAGGTCGAGAGCTTTTATGGACATATTCAAGCCGGCAAATCAATAGAAGAATGGCCATATCAAGATGCTTATCTTTCCTACGTCAATAAAAATTACGCACAGGCGATCGCCCAGTTTGACGAACGGTTTCGTTCTGAAACAAATGAAGATATGAAGCTGGTCTATCTTCGCTGGGTTGCCATGTGCTTGATCGCAATGCAACAGGATGCAGCCGCGCTCCAGTTGTTGAATCAAGCGCTAAAAATACGTAAAGATTATACCGATTTGTATTTCTTGTGCTTCGATATCTTAATTCGTGCCGGTCAGTATGAGGAGGCCAAGCCTTTGCTCACGATGATTCGAACGTTAGGCGATGCCGCGATCTTCCCGGAATTTCTGGTAAATGTTGCGGCGATGGCGGAGCAAAAGGCAAGGCCCGCGGGCGTCGTGGGCTGAATAACCGCGCAGCCAAGGCTAAAATGTCGCAACGATTGTTGCGGCGAGGTATGCAAACTGTTACAATTTAGGCAAACTTACTTTTTCGAGCGACCTGTTTCCGCAGTACGGGAACAGTATAGAAGGAGCGGGAAATTATGCTGGGTCTTGTTAAAAAAATATTCGGTGATACAAACGAACGTGAAATTAAACGCATTTTGAAAACGGTGGATAAAATCAACCAGCTTGAGCCGACGTTCAAAGCTCTGTCGGACGAGCAGCTGCGCGCCAAAACGGAAGAATACCGCGCGCGCCTGGACAAAGGCGAAACGATCGACGACTTGCTGCCGGAAGCTTTTGCGACGGTGCGCGAGGCGTCTGTTCGTGTGCTCGGCAAACGCCATTACGACGTGCAAATGATCGGCGGCATGGTGCTGAACGAAGGCAAAATCGCGGAGATGCGCACAGGGGAAGGGAAAACGCTCGTCGCTACGCTGCCGACGTATTTGAACGCATTGCTCGGCAAAGGCGTGCACGTCGTTACGGTCAACGACTACCTCGCACAGCGCGACCGCGACGAGATGGGGCAAGTGCACGAGTTCCTTGGCCTAACCGTTGGCGTCAACCTGCACGACATGTCGCATGACGAGAAGCAGGAAGCTTATGCGTGCGACGTTACGTACGGCACGAACAACGAGTTCGGTTTCGACTACTTGCGCGACAACATGGTGTTATATAAGGAACAAATGGTACAGCGCCCGCTTAACTATGCCATCATTGACGAAGTTGATTCCATTCTAATCGACGAAGCGCGTACGCCGCTCATCATTTCCGGCCAAGCGGCCAAATCGACGGAGCTGTATTATGCGGCTGCCCGATTCGTAGAGCGTCTGAATCATGAAGAGGATTTTACGATCGATATTAAAGTGCGTGCCGTTTCCTTGACGGAATCCGGCGTAGCGAAAGCGGAGCGGGCGTTTGGCATCGACAACTTGTTCGACCACCAGCACGTGCTGCTCAATCACCACATCACGCAAGCGCTCAAAGCGTTCGCGATCATGCGCCGCGACGTGGATTACGTCGTACAGGATGAGGAAGTGCTGATCGTCGACGAATTTACGGGCCGGATCATGTCCGGACGTCGTTACAGCGACGGCTTGCATCAGGCGATCGAAGCGAAGGAAGGCTTGGAAGTTCAGAACGAGAGCATGACGCTCGCGACGATTACGCTGCAAAACTACTTCCGGATGTACCAGAAGCTGTCCGGCATGACCGGTACGGCGAAGACGGAAGAAGAAGAGTTCAAGAAAATTTACGGCCTCGAGGTCATTCAAATTCCGACGAACCGTCCGATGATTCGGAAGGACGCGGCGGACGTCGTATACAAATCCGAAGACGGCAAGTTCCGCGCGGTCGTGGAACAGATCGTCGAACGTCACAAGCATAAGCAGCCGGTGCTCGTCGGCACGATCTCCATCGAAAACTCGGAGAGATTGTCCGAGATGCTGAAGAAAAAAGGCGTGCAGCACAAAGTACTTAACGCGAAATACCATGCGGAAGAAGCGGAAATCGTCTCTCGCGCGGGTCAGCCAGGTGCCGTCACGATTGCGACGAACATGGCCGGCCGCGGTACGGACATTATCCTGGGCGAAGGCGTTGCCGATCTCGGGGGCTTGCATATTATAGGTACGGAGCGGCACGAAAGCCGCCGGATCGACAACCAGCTGCGCGGCCGTGCAGGACGTCAGGGCGACCCGGGCTCCACGCAATTTTACTTGTCGCTTGAGGATGAGCTCATGCGTCGTTTCGGCGCCGACAACATCATGGGCATGATGGAGCGGATGGGCTTTGACGAGGATACGCCGATCGAAAGCCGCCTCATTACCCGTGCGGTCGAATCCGCGCAGAAACGCGTCGAAGGCAACAACTTCGACACGCGGAAAGTCGTCCTCCAATACGACGACGTCATGAACCAGCAGCGGACGATCATTTACAAGCAGCGCCGCGAAGTGCTTCATTCGGAGAATATCCGCGAAATCGTGCTCGAAATGCTCGATTCGGTTATCGAGAAGGTAGTCGAGGCGCATTGTCCTGCGGAAGAGGTTCCGGAAAACTGGGAGCTGCAGGCGATCGTCGATTATGCGAATACGACGTTCTTCAACGAAGGCGACCTGACGGTGGAAGCAATTTGGGGCAAGGAAAAAGAAGAAATCGTCGATTATATCCAAGATCGCGTCGAGGAACTTTACAACGCGCGCGAGGAAGCGATCGGCGAAGAAGCGATGCGCGAATTCGAGAAGGTCGTCGTGCTGCGCGCGGTCGACTCCAAATGGATGGACCATATCGACGCGATGGATCAGCTGCGCACGGGGATTCACCTGCGCGCTTACGGCGGTACCGATCCGCTGCGCGAGTACCAGTTCGAAGGCTTCGAAATGTTCAAAGAAATGGTTGAGCATATCCAAGAGGAAGTTTCGACGTACATCATGAAGGCGCAAGTGGAAAGCAACCTGGAGCGCAAAGCGGTCGTCGAGGGCCAGACGTCGACGAATAGCCCGGAAGATTCCGTGAAGAAGCCGGCGCGCCGCGAAGAGCGCACAGGCCGCAACGAGCCTTGTCCTTGCGGCAGCGGCAAGAAGTTCAAGCAGTGCCACGGCAAACTCTTTTAATAATAGATGAGGTGCAGACAGCGATGATCGATATCGAAATCAAGCAAGACCTGAGGGAAACGGCAAAGCGACTAAATGAACTTCGGGGGTCTCTTTGACTTAGATCTGAAGCGGGAAATGATCGAGAACTATGAAGAGAAGATGGCCGACCCGAACTTCTGGGACGACAATGAGCGGGCGCAGGGGATCATCTCCGAGATGAACGCGATCAAGTCGGTCGTGGATCAATACATGGGCCTCGTCCAAGAGCAGGAGGACATGGAAACGATGCTGCTGCTCGCAGAAGAGGAGCAGGACGAGTCACTCGTGGGCGACATCGCGGAAGGCGTGCAGTCGCTCGTGAAAAAGGTCGAAAGCTTCGAACTGCAGCTTCTCCTCAACCAGCCATACGATAAGCTGGATGCGATCTTGGAGCTTCATCCGGGTGCAGGCGGCACGGAATCCCAGGACTGGGCGCAAATGCTGTACCGGATGTACACTCGGTGGGCCGAGAAGCGCGGCTTCAAGGTCGAGGTGCTCGACTTCTTGCCCGGCGACGAGGCGGGCATCAAGAGCGTCACGATCAGCATCAAGGGCTACAATGCCTACGGTTATTTGAAATCGGAGAAAGGCGTTCACCGCCTAGTGCGGATTTCGCCGTTCGACGCTTCAGGCCGTCGGCATACGTCCTTCGTCTCATGCGACGTCATGCCGGAGATCAACGACGATATCGAGATCGAGATTCGGCCCGAGGATCTCAAGGTCGACACGTACCGGTCCAGCGGCGCGGGCGGGCAGCACGTCAACAAGACGGAGTCCGCGGTGCGCATTACGCACATTCCGACCGGGATCGTCGTGGCGTGCCAAACGGAACGCTCGCAGATTTCCAACCGCGATCGGGCGATGAAAATGCTTCGTTCCAAGCTGTACGAGAAGAAGATCGAAGAGCAGCAGCAGCACTTGGCTGAAATCCGCGGCGAACAATCGGATATCGCCTGGGGCAGCCAAATTCGCTCCTACGTGTTTCACCCGTACAGCATGGTGAAGGATCATCGGACCCAAGTGGAAACCGGCAACGTCGGCGCCGTCATGGACGGGGATGTCGATGCTTTCATCGACGGATTCCTGCGCAATCAGATCCGCCATAAAGAAGAATAGCGAATTCCCGATCATGAAATCGCCGCGAGCGAGACATGATAAACCCAAACAATCCTACACGAAACGTGTAGGATTGTCTTTTTAAACGGGAAGTTTAAGTTCGTTGAAGCATTAAAGCGATATAGAACTTTCTAGAGGATTTATAAGATATCCGCAGATCACGTTGTTGATCTAAAATTCGATTTGGCAAGAAAAGCATCAACTTACGTAGGACCAATCATGGTGGAAAGGGCTTCGAATAGAAGCTTTTCAACGAAATAGGATAGAAAACGGTACAGGCTTAGGCTGGCCATTGCTTGGTACAGAATTTTTGAACGAATAAGGAGGCGTCGGTGTGCGCAGAAGAACACCTTTAATTCCGGTTGACAGTTTTTTATACAAATTGATTGAATACGTACTGCTCGTGATCGGCTGCTTTCTTGTGGCCGCGAGCTTTAACGTCCTGCTGCTGCCGAACCAGATCGCATCGGGCGGCGTTTCGGGCATATCCGTCATCGCCCAGAAACAATGGGGCATTGAGCCGGCCATTACGCAATGGGCGCTGAACATCCCGTTGTTTTTTGCCGGAGTTCTCTTGCTCGGCAGAGCGTACGGTTTGAAGACGGCGGTTGGTTCCGTCGTGCTGCCTTTTTTCGTATGGCTGACAAGCCACTGGCAACCGATGACCGAAAATCCGCTGCTGGCTGCCATCTTCGGCGGAATCGGCGTCGGCGCGGGGATTGGCATCGTGTTTCGCGGCCGCGGCTCGACCGGGGGGTTATCGGTAGCCGCTTCGATTTTGCATAAATTCAGCGGTTTGAGCTTGGGGCATGCGGTCGCTGTATTCGACGGCCTCGTCATCGTTGGCGCAGGCATTGTATTCGGGCTGGAACGCGCGCTGTACGCATTAATCGGTTTGTTCATAACGAGTAAAGTCATTGACGTCGTACAGCTCGGGCTTTCTTCGTCCAAGGTGGCTTTTATCATCTCCCAGCAGCCGGAGAAGGTTGCACAAGCCGTATTATATGAACTGGACCGGGGACTGACGAAGCTGTCCGGCCGCGGCGGTTTTACGGACGAGTCCAGGACCGTGCTGATGGTCGTCGTCGGGCAAACCGAGGTGACCAAGCTGAAGGCATTCGTCATGTCGATTGACCCGAATGCTTTTATCATTATTAGCAACGCTTCGGAAGTGCTTGGCGAAGGATTTAAGCTCGAAGGATAGTCTCTGGAAAATGACCGGATTTTGTCACGTTCCGGCGGCAATTTATCGTTGAATTATTATTTATATCATCGTATAATAATGCATATATTTTTTCGTGAGTGGGACGTTTTTGGGAGGGAGCCGCACATGAATACGCCAATAAAAGTTGCTATCGTAGGTTCGACAGGCTACGGCGGGGTCGAACTGATTCGTTTTTTAGGGGGACATCCGCTCGTTCAGATTACATCCGTCATTTCGTCTTCAAGCGCAGGGGCGCCGATTGCCGAAGGATTTCCGCATTTGACGGAAATTATGACGGATTTGCTAGACGGGGTCGATATTCCGCTGATCAAGGAGAAAGCCGATGTCGTCTTTACGGCGACGCCGTCCGGAGTCAGCGCGAAGCTGGTGCCTCAGCTTGTAGACGCGGGGCTTAAGGTGATCGATTTGTCCGGCGATTTCCGGTTGACATCGGCTGTGCAATACGAGCAATGGTATAAGCACGAAGCACCGGGTGAGGAATATGTAGCGAAAGCGGTATACGGTCTTGCCGAAGTGTTCGGACAAGAGGTAAAAGGCGCCGATTTCATCTCGAATCCGGGCTGCTACGCAACGGCTGCGTTGCTAGGTTTGACTCCGCTTCTGCAGACGGATTGGATCGATCCGGCATCGATTATCATCGACGCGAAGTCGGGCGTTTCCGGGGCAGGACGCGGGCTTAGCCTATCCTCGCATTTTTCGGAAATCAATGAAAACTTCAAAGCTTACAAAGTGAACAAACATCAGCATACGCCGGAAATCGAGCAGGTGCTGACAAGAGTGTCCGGCAAGCCGGTAACGGTCACGTTTACGCCGCAGCTCGTTCCGATGACGCGCGGCATTATGTGCACGATGTACGTGAATATGAACGGCAATCGCACGGATGCCGATTTCATCGAACTATATAAGCAATATTACGAAGGACGCCGATTCGTCCGTATTCGCAACAAGGGCACATGGCCGGCGACCAAAGAAACGCTCGGCTCGAACTATTGCGATATCGGCTTTAGCGCGGATGAACGGACAGGGCGATTGACGATCATTTCGGTCATCGACAACGTCGTGAAGGGAGCAGCCGGGCAAGCGATCCAGAACTTGAACCTAATGATGGGCTGGGACGAAACGTTGGGCTTGGCTTTAACGCCGATGTATCCATAACGAAACGGCATTCTTTACCTATTTAAATTGATTTGAGAGTTAATCAGGCAATGCGACCGTACAGGCGATTTGGGGAAAAAGGGACAGGTGAAGGAAGATGGCGATGATGAACGGGGTGGCATTTACCGTCGTAGCGGACGGGTCGATAACGACGCCGCAAGGGTTTCGTGCAGCCGGGCTGCACTGTGGGTTGAAAAAAACGACGCGCCACGATTTGGGTGCAATCGTGTGCGACGTGCCGGCGACGGCCGCGGCGGTGTATACGCTAAACGCGTTCCAGGCGGCACCAATCAAGGTGACGAAGGATAGCCTGAACGGCCGCGGTACGCTGCAAGCAGTTATCGTCAACAGCGGCAACGCGAATGCATGCACGGGCAAGCAAGGCGACGAGGACGCATTCGCGATGCGCGCCGCGGCGGCGCAAGCATTCGGCGTACCGGAGACGGCGGTTGCCGTTGCATCGACGGGCGTCATCGGCGAGCCGCTAAAGATGGACCGCGTGCTGCAAGGCATTAGCGATATCGCGGGACGGCTTGGCGGCGGAGCACAGGAAGCGGACGATTTCAGCCAGGCGATTCTGACGACCGATTTGGTGAAGAAAGAAGTATGCGTGCGCGTAACCGTGGGCGGAAAAGTCGTACATATTGCCGGCGCGTCCAAGGGCTCGGGCATGATTCACCCCAACATGGCGACGATGCTCGGTTTTATGACGACCGATGCGCGCATCGGTCACGGCGATCTGCAGCGTCTGCTCGGCGAAGTGACGGATGCCACGTTCAACATGATTACGGTCGATGGCGACACGAGCACGAACGACATGCTCGTCGTGATGGCGAGCGGAGCGGCTGACACCGACACCCTAACCCCGGCTCATCCGGATTGGGCGGCTTTTGCGGCAGGCTTCCAGCACGTGTGCGAAGTGCTGGCCAAAGCAATCGCCCGCGACGGCGAAGGCGCAACGAAGCTGGTCGAAGTCAATGTGAGCGGCGCGGTTTCGAACGATGCGGCGCGTGCAATCGCGAAGACGGTTATCGGCTCGAGCCTCGTCAAATCGGCGGTATTCGGCGCCGATGCCAACTGGGGGCGCATCATCGCTGCGGTTGGCCGTGCAGGGCAGCCGGTGAACACCGAGACGGTCGATATTCGCCTCGGCGATATTGTCGTGCTGGAGCAGTCGCGTCCGATCCGTTTTGACGAAGCGGTTGCGCTGGAATATTTGAAAGGCACCGACGTCGCGATTTACGTCGACCTGCATATGGGCGAAGGCCAAGCAACGGCTTGGGGCTGCGACCTGACGTACGATTATGTGCGGATTAATGCGGCTTACCGGACGTAACAACCGGTAGACGTGGACGGAGCGAGTTTCGGGTTCAGTCTCATTTTGTCTGGGGGACCTTCCTCAGATGGAATCATTACGAATCATTGGAGAGAATAACGGTTATGTCGCATAAACGTTTTGTGATGAAGTGCGGGGGAAGCACGCTGGCAGCGCTGCCGGACGCTTTTTTCGCCGATTTGAAGAAGCTGCAGTCCGAATCGGTCATTCCGGTTATCGTGCATGGTGGCGGCCCGGCGATTTCGGAGACGCTCACGAAGCTTGGCATCGAGACGGAGTTCGTGAACGGTCTGCGCAAAACGAACGATGCCGTGCTGGACGTCGTCGAGATGGTGCTGGCGGGGCAGATCAACAAAACGATCGTTCGCAAAATCCAGCAAAGCGGTGCCAAAGCGCTAGGCTTATCCGGCGTCGACGGAGGTCTCATTCATGCCGAACCGGTGAGCAACGCGGCGGAGGTTGGATTTGTCGGCGACGTGACCGACGTGAACGCGGAAGTGATCGAAGGCGTCATCGTCATGGGCTACATGCCGGTGATCGCGCCGATCGGACTGGACGCAAGCGGCCAGCGCTACAACATCAATGCCGATACGGCGGCGGGTGCGGTCGCATCGCATCTGGGCGTCGAGCAAATGATCGTCGTGACTGACGTTCCCGGCATAATGCGTACGGTGGACGGCGAGAAGGTCGTGCTGTCGTCGGTGACGGTAGCGGAAATTGAAGACATGATCGCAACCGGTGAAATTTACGGCGGCATGATTCCGAAAGTGCGCGCGGCGATCCAGTGCATTCAAGGCAAGGTGCGCGAAGTGGTCATCGTCAGCGGGACGGAACCGGAAGTACTGAGCAAGGTGCTGAACGGCAGCGCCGTCGGCACGCGAATCGTGAAATAAGGGGAGAGTGAACGATATGGGAGAACAGGCACAAAGCGCATTGTTTCCGACTTATGCGCGGTATCCGATTGCGCTCGTGAAAGGGGAAGGCAGCTGGCTGTGGGACGACCAAGGCAACAAGTACCTGGATTTTATGAGCGGGATTGCCGTAACGAATCTGGGACATGCACCGGCCAAGGTGAAGGAAAAGCTGGCCCAGCAGCTGGATGAACTATGGCACGTTTCGAATTTGTTCCACATTCCGAATCAAGAGAAAGCGGCGCAATTGCTGACGGCGAACAGCTGCGCGGATGCGGTTTTTTTCTGCAACAGCGGTGCGGAAGCGAATGAAGCGGCAATTAAGCTGGCGCGCAGATACCATCAGAAGGTGGTCGGCGACGGGCGTTATGAAATCATAACGTTCAACCAATCGTTCCACGGTCGGACGCTGGCGACCTTAACGGCGACGGGGCAGGATAAGGTGAAGGAAGGCTTTTCGCCTCTGCCGACTGGCTTTGTCTACGTGCCTTACAATGACATCGACGCGTTAAAAGCGGCGGTCAACGACAACACGTGCGCGATCATGCTGGAGTTCGCACAAGCCGAAGGCGGCGTTAACATCGCGGATAAAACATACATTCGGCAAGTGGCGCAACTGTGCCAGGAACGGAACCTGCTGCTGATCGCCGACGAGATTCAAACCGGCATGGGCCGGACCGGCAAGCTGTTCGCTTACGAGCATTACGGCATCGAGCCGGACATCATCACGCTTGCCAAAGGCCTGGGCAGCGGCTTCCCTGTTGGGGCGATGCTTGGGAAGGAGAAGCTGCGTGAAGCGTTTACGGCAGGCAGTCACGGCTCCACGTTCGGCGGTACGCCGATCGCAACGGCAGCCGTTATCGCGACGATCGAAACGATCGTAGGTGACAATGTCCCGGCGAAAGCGGCCGAGTCCGGCGCTTATTTGCTGGAGCAGCTGCAAACAAAGCTCGCGGGCAATCCGTTTGTGAAGCAAGTGCGCGGAATCGGGCTGCTGGTCGGCATCGAGTGCGCTCAGCCTATAGCGGACATCATTGCGGAGGCGCAGCAAGAAAAGCTGTTGTTCATATCGGCCGGGCCTAATGTAATTCGTTTGCTGCCGAGCTTGCTCGTGACGAAGGAAGAAATCGATCAAGCGGTGACGATCATCGGCAAATTGCTATCCCAAAAAGCGGCGACGGTAACGGCATAACCAAGTGGCAATCGTGCGGCCGGATCAATGTTAGTTGGTTTGCATACCTAAGCGAACCAAGTTCAATTGGCTTTTCGGATCCAAAAGTTACCGAACGTTTGTCTGAACAATACGAATTCATCGAGCCGTTTCCCAGCCTGGGATACTTCCCGCGGGAAGCGGCTTGACCTGTGAATAAAGCATCCTTGCAGGATGCAAAGCGAAGGAGCGAATACAATGACCGATGCGGTAAAACAAGACCTGGCGCAGCAGCTGAAAGGCCGCGATTTTCTGGGCCTAGTCGATTACACGGCGGAAGAAATTCAATATTTGATCGATTTGGCGATCGAGCTGAAGCGCAAGAACAAAGCGGGCGAAATTTATGAGCCGCTTAAAGGTAAAACGCTGGCGATGATTTTCGAAAAATCGTCGACGCGGACGCGCGTTTCGTTTGAAGTGGGCATGTATCAACTGGGCGGACATGCGCTGTTCCTCAGCAAAAACGATATCCAAATCGGCCGCGGCGAAACGGTTTCGGATACGGCCCAAACGCTGTCCCGTTACGTGGACGGCATCATGTTCCGCACGTTCGGCCACCGCAACGTCGTTGAGCTGGCAAGAGCGGCGACGGTACCGGTCATTAACGGCTTGTCCGATCTGTCCCACCCGTGCCAGGCGCTCGCCGACTACCAGACGATTCAAGAGTATAAAGGACGTCTGCGCGGCTTAAAAGTCGCCTATATCGGCGACGGAAACAATATGGTACACTCGTTGATGATGGGCGCGAGCAAGCTCGGCATCGACTTCGCCGTGGCGACGCCGGGAGGCTACGAGCCAAGCGCGGAAGTGATCCAGATTTGCAAGGAAAGCGCAGCCGAGCACGGTTCGAAGATGCACATTTGCCGCGATCCAAAAGAAGCGGTAGCGGATGCCGACGTTGTTTATACCGACGTATGGGCGAGCATGGGCTTTGAAGCCGAGCAGAAGGCGCGCGAAATTGCGTTCAAGGACTTCCAAGTGAACGAAGAATTGATGAAATATGCGAAGAAAGACTACCTGTTCATGCACTGCTTGCCGGCGCACCGCGGCGAAGAAGTGAGCGAAGGCGTCATCGACGGCGAGCATTCGATCATTTTCGATCAGGCGGAAAACCGTCTGCATGCGCAAAAAGCGATTATGGCGGCAATCATGTAATCCATATCATTGAATAATAGACGAAGGGGAGAACCTGCTCATGGCAAAAAATAAAATTGTGCTCGCCTATTCAGGCGGCTTGGACACGTCGGTCATTCTGACGTGGCTGAAAGAAACATACGACGCGGAAATCATTGCTTTTACGGCAGACATCGGGCAGAAGGAAGAGCTAGACGGTCTGGAGGAAAAAGCGCTCCGCACCGGCGCGTCGAAAGTGTACATCGACGACCTGCGCGACGAATTCGCACGCGATTTCATCAACCCGATGTTCCAAGCGGGAGCATTATACGAAGGGCAATACCTGCTCGGCACGAGCATCGCGCGTCCGCTTATCGCGAAGCGGATGGTCGAAATCGCCCGCGCCGAAGGTGCCGTAGCGATTGCGCACGGCGCAACGGGCAAAGGCAACGACCAAGTGCGCTTCGAGCTGACGGCAGCGGCGCTTGCGCCTGAGCTGGAAGTGATCGCGCCTTGGCGCAACGAGGCGTTCCGCGAGCAGTTCCCGGGACGCGCGGAAATGATCGCTTACGCGGAGAAGCACGGCATTCCGGTCCAAGCATCGGCGTCCAAGCCGTATTCGATGGACCGCAACCTGCTTCACATCAGCTTTGAATCCGGCATGCTGGAAGATCCTTGGTTCGACTCGAGTGCTCCTTCCTGCCGCGATATGTACGTTCTGAGCGTATCGCCGGAGGAAGCGCCGGACGAGCCTGAATATATCGAGCTGGAATTCGAGAAGGGCATCTGCGTTGCAATCAACGGTGAGCGTTTGTCGCCGCTGGCCGCAATGGAGAAGCTGAACGAGCTTGGCGGCAAACACGGCATCGGCCGCGTCGACATGGTCGAAAACCGCTTTGTCGGCATGAAAAGCCGCGGCGTGTACGAAACGCCGGGCGGCACGATCCTTTTCTCCGCGCACCGCAAGATGGAGTCGCTGACGATGGACCGCGATGTGATGCATTTGCGCGACTCGCTCATTTCGAAATATAGCACGCTCGTATACAATGGCTTCTGGTTTGCTCCGGAACGTCTTGCTCTGCAAGCGCTCGTAACCGAAAGCCAGAAGAACGTCACCGGTACGGTGCGTCTGAAGCTGTACAAAGGAAACGTCATCGCCGCCGGCGTCAAAAGCCCGGTCAGCTTGTACAACCCGGATATTGCGACGATGGAAGCCGATCCGACGAAAGCGTACGACCAAGGCGACGCGACGGGCTTTATCCGCCTGAACGCGCTGCGTCTGAAAGTATCGTCCGGCGTGGAGCAAAACGCGAAGAACTAAGGCTCGAAAGGGGTAGTCACGATGTCCAAGCTGTGGGGCGGACGTTTTACGAAAAAAACCGACCAACTGGTCGAGGAATATACGGCGTCGATCATGTTCGACAAGGAGCTCGCCGAGGAAGACATTCAAGGCAGCCTTGCGCATGTGACGATGCTGGGGAAATGCGGCATCCTGCCTGCGGAAGATGTCGAGAAGATCAAGGAAGGCCTGCACAAAGTGCAGAACATGATTCGCCGCGGCGAAGTCGAGTTCACGATTTCCGATGAAGACATTCATATGAACATCGAAAAAACGCTGATCGACGAAATCGGCCCGGTCGGCGGCAAGCTGCACACCGGCCGCAGCCGCAACGACCAAGTCGCGACGGACATGCACCTATACTTGCGCAAGCGCGTCGTCGAATTCGTCGGCTTGCTTCAGAAGCTGCAGGAAGCGCTCGTGGAGCAGGCGAAAGCGAACCTCGACACGATCGTTCCGGGGTATACGCATCTGCAGCGCGCGCAGCCAATCCTGTTCGCGCATCACCTGATGGCTTACGTGTCCATGTTCGGACGCGATATCGAGCGCCTGCAAGACAGCTACAAGCGCATCGACGCACTGCCGCTTGGCGCAGGGGCGCTGGCCGGCACGACGTTTGCGATCGACCGCCACTTCGTGGCGCAGCAGCTGAACTTCGGCCGCGTGTATGAGAACAGCCTTGACGCCGTCAGCGACCGTGACTTCATCATCGAGTTCCTGTCCAACGCATCGATGATCATGATGCATTTGTCGCGCTTCTGCGAAGAGCTCGTGCTCTGGTCGAGCACGGAGTTCGCGTTCGTCGAGCTGGACGACGCGTTCTGTACGGGCAGCAGCATTATGCCGCAGAAGAAAAACCCGGACGTTGCCGAGCTCGTCCGCGGCAAAACCGGACGTGTCTACGGCAACCTGTTCGGCCTCATGACCGTGCTCAAGTCGCTGCCGCTTGCATACAATAAAGACATGCAGGAAGACAAAGAAGGCATGTTCGACACCGTTCGCACGCTGCAAGGCGCGCTGCAATTGTTCGCGCCGATGGTCGCCACGATGAAAGTGAACCGCGACCGGATGCGCAAAGCGGTTAACCAAGACTTCTCGAACGCAACGGACATCGCGGACTTCCTCGTGGGCAAGGGACTTCCGTTCCGCCAAGCGCACGAAGTTATCGGCAAAACGGTGTTGTACTGTATCCAGAACAACAAGTACCTGTTAGACCTGTCGCTCGAGGAGTTCCAGCAGTTCTCCCCACTGTTCGACAACAACATCTACACCGTGCTCCAGCCGGAAAACGTCGTCAACGCACGCAACGTGTACGGCGGTACCGCTTCGGGCCAAGTGGCCGGAGCGATTGCGCGAGCCGAAGAAGAGCTCAAGCAAACGGCCGCATGGGTCGACGCCTATTTGGAAAAAAGCAAATAATAACGGAATAAGCCACCTTTCATGCCGATAAGGATCTTTGAAGGTGGCTTCAGGAGGTTTATGAGGAAAAATCGAACGAAAATTTGGTTATCCATCTTCCTGCTCGTTTCCTGCAGCCTCGCGACAATCGGCATTGTATGGGCATACTCCAACGAAGATCCAATCACATATTACCCCGCTCAAACCGACGAAGTACTCAATAATCCGTTTATGGGATTCGTGGCAGATGCCAGATACATTCCAAAAACGGAGAACCCGCCGCACCGCTTGGCACATGTCAATTTGACCTGGAAGGAAATAGAGCCTCAACAAGGCGTATACGCTTTTGATGAGCTTGAACAGAAAAATCGTTTTGATGAGTGGACGAAGCGAGGAGCAAAGCTGATTATTCGTCTCGTGCTTGATGATCCGGCCGACGAACGGCATATGGACATACCGGACTGGCTCTACGAGGCAACGAACAAAAAGGGTACCTTCTACGATACCGATCATGGCCAAGGATTTAGCCCGGATTACTTCAATCCTGCCTTAATTGAATACCATCGGAAGCTCGTCGAGCAGTTGGCCAAACGCTATAATAGCGATCCAAGGATCGCTTTCGTAGAGCTCGGCAGCATCGGGCACTGGGGAGAATGGCATACGAAGAATGACGAGAAGACCAAGATTCCTTTTCCGAACATTGCCGTTGCCGATCAATATGTGCAGCCATATATCGATTATTTTACGGAAAAGCACTTGATGATGCGAAGGCCTTACCCGTTGGCGCAGAAGCATAACTTTGGCCTATTTAACGACATGTTCGGGGATCACGAAGCGACGATCGAGGAAATGTACGCTTGGATCAACGATGGCTATACGTTATGGCTGACGAAAGAGCCGATGCCTGCTATGCGGGATTATTGGGCCAAAGCGCCTGGAGGAGGGGAATTCTCCTCGACCCACGATCAGGAATATTATTTTAAAGATAAAAACATAGAAGAAACGCTGAAGATGGTTCGCCTCACGCACCCGAGCTGGCTAGGCCCATATGCGTTGCATGACGCGCCTGTCGGCGGCGAGCTGGAGCGCAATGCGAACCGTTTTTTGAATACGATCGCTTATCGCTTTATGCTTCGTTCAGAGACTCATGTGGAGCGAGTACGTGCTGGAGATCTTTTGGATGTAGAGATGGAGTGGTTTAACGCAGGAGTCGCGCCGTTTTATTATCGTTGGCCGCTCGAGCTTTCGTTAACCGACGAGTCCGGAACGATCGTAGCCTCGAAACAGACCAACGATGATATTCGGACATGGCAACCGGGCGCCAAGGTAACGAAACAATCGATTCCGCTTCCGCAAGATTTGCCCCCAGGAAACTACACGTTGTGTGTGGCCATTCTGGATCCGGATAGCGGGGAACCCGGCGTACAATTGGCCATCGACGGGAAAAGGACGGATGGCAGATATACGCTAGGACCTGTGATCGTCAAATAAAGCGCGGAGCCGGCACGCTGAATTGGGCTGCCGGCTCCGTGAAATTATTTTATTTCGATGTGCAATATCCGATCAGAACGTTCCCAACGGGTCGAAATACCGAACAGACGGGAGACGTACCTTGCCGGTAACCAGATAGACTCGTTGACAATGATTGGCTCGACCGTCAGCTTCGTGGGTTTCCCATTAAAGCTGGCGGTTTTATTGTCTATGCTCCATGACATTGCTTGGCTTCCTCGCGCTAAAGTTATGACCTTTTTCTTATCATCCCGCTTCACTTTCATTCCAAGCTGATTGGCGAGAAATTCGATAGGAAAATATACATCTTCGTTTTTTAATGTCGGCGGGAATGGTGAAAATCTCTCCTGGCCGTTGACCATCATACGGATAAGCGATGTGGAGCCAAGACTGATCATCCCTGCATCCTTGAATGTAAGGACGAGATCGTTAGATGCGGTAACCGCAGCACTGACCGCGCTGGATTTGTCGTTAGTTGCCAGCGCGAATATTTTACGGCCGGAGGCATCCAATCCGTACCAGACTCCCGTGGTATCGGTGAAATATACGTTCCCGTACCGGTCATTGATTACGGAAGCCTTATCGATGATTTGTTTATTGTTCGTTTGAAATACCCATAACTCGCGTCCTTTGGAATCAAAACAATATAAACGAGAACGATCTGCATAATAAGCAGCCGGTTTTGTTGAAGCGGCATTTGCCAACGCACCGATGTTGGACTGGGCAGGTTCGGGCGATACGGGTTTTCCCGTTGAACCGTCAAACGCGATCAAGCCACGCCTCGTAACAACTTGTACGTTTCCCAAGCTCGAAATGACAAGTTCGGGTGCAAGGTCGCCGTATTTTTGCAGGTCTTGTTTCCAGATGGCTTTTCCCGAATCGCTGTACGCCACGATTTGCCGATCCGGTTTCAAGATGAATAGACGCTGTTTCGCCGATCCGGATAAAATGCTGCCCGCAGGGATGCTTGCGGCCGACCATAGTATACCTCCGGTCTTATCAAAGGCTTGCAATCCCTTGGTTGACAATAAATATAGACGCCCCTCACGATCGACGTAACTCCCCTTAAACGGACGGTCATCGCCCGAAAAATGCACTTGAAAGCTTCTTTTCAGCTTGCCGTTTGCATCATATGCTTTTACGGCAAGATCGCCGGTTTCCGAAGGATAAGCAAGAGCATAAATATAACGATCTTCGCCAAATACCAATTGGGCTTGTTCCGGGGCATTCGATATTTTGTCCGTCCAGATGCTGTGAGCAGATGGGGTTATGGCGTTCATCGTCCCGCCGGAATCTACGTAATAAATGGTTGCGGTAACAGGATCGGAAACAACGTTGGACAACGCCTTGTCACTGCGGCGCCATTTCACTTGGAAGCCTTGGGATGCCTGAAGCTCCATCCTCTTTTCTGTCGACGTGCCGTCATTTACGTATCGAAAAAACAAATCACGAGCAATAAGAGGCGAAGAAGCAGAGGCTCCTGCACTGCCGGCAGTTTGAAACGCTAGAGAAGCAACCAGCAAGCTGCCCCCGACGAGCCCCCATCGTTTTTTTAATTCCGTCATTTCAATCATTTCGACTCCTTCATAGTCGTTCAACTAAGGTGCAAGATTACAGTTTAAATATATTATTGCACATACCAATGTATTCCCGGTTGCGAATGCAGCACAAACTGAAGTCTTTTGATTTCCGTCAGCGAAGTATCCAGCTTTGTTGAGTTGGTTTGAGTGATTACATCGGTCGTATAGTAGCTATTATAATCCGGTTTGTAATTGAACGAGCGGACAACTCGATAATTAGGCCCGCTAGCGCCATAATTCACGCCGGACATGCCATAACCGTCCAATGAATATAGGAGTGCGGCCGTTTCCGTCATTTTAAAGAAATGATCGACTTGCGCATCGGAAAATATGGAATAATCCACAATGTTTGTTGACAATAGCTTCACGCCTAAAGCTTTCCTGTATTGCACTGCCTTATCGGCTTTTCTCTTCACTCGATATAATAAGGCATAATGATCGGTGTTGGAATAGGCCTTCGTGTTAACCAAAAAGCTTTCCATGAAATAAAAGTCTCTTGCGCCCATATGAGTGGATGCTCCGTTTGGATTATAAACAGAGTCGACTGCATTTCCCATGACATCATCCGGATTCCATGCATTCACTACAGTTGAAAGACCCTTGCCATGAATGTAGTCCAATGTTTCGTTTAAACGGGCACGCGGGACATAGAAGTCGTAGCCGGCGTCATCCAGAAAAATGCCGTTAACCCCCATCGTTTTCCACGTGTCGATTTTAACTTGCAGTGTAGACATCGGATAGTTATTTGTTTTCACCCCAAGGTCAACGTACCCGAATACTTTCGTATTCGGATTTAAGCCATGGATTTTATTGATAATGTTTACGGTCGAAGGGTAATATCCGTCGCTCGGGTTTGCGATCGACCCGCCAAACACAACGTAATCGTACTGAGCGAATACGCGCGCTGCAGCCGTATCGTCCCATAACCCATTGACGCCTTGAGGGGTGCTATAGTAAACCAACACTTTTGCGTTATTGCCCGTATTGATTGTCGCGGCGGAGGATGTAGCGGGCATCAATGAATAGGTTAGGAACGTCAGAACGATCAATAGCGCAAGCTGTTTCTTCATGTGAATCATCCTTTCGATGTGTTGGATTTGTTAAAAATCTATCCGATTTTACATAACTATCATATTAAAGATTTAATACTAAATCGAGAGGCTAATGGAATATATTAGTTCGACATGATTCGCTATTTAGCGATATATATCAAATTAATTGTGGAAATATGTTGAATTTCATATCCAAAATATAGTATTATCTAGAAATGTAAAGAAAAAATTAAGACTAAAGGAGGATGCTTGATGAAGGTTCTCGTAACTGGCGGATGTGGATTTATAGGATCCTTTGTTGCCGAAAGGTTCCACAAAGAAGGCAACCAAGTTTATATAATCGACAATATAAGCTCAGGAAATCAGGCGAATTTACAATTTCCGCATAAATTATATCAACTCAATATTGAAGATAAAAAATGCGAGGAAGTTTTCAGAAGCGTGCAGTTTGACGTCGTCGTTCATTTGGCTGCGCAGGTAGATGTCGTAACATCGGTAAAGCTGCCTTATTCGGACACGCAAGCCAATATTCTTGGACTGGTCAATATGCTGAAGCTTTCGCAAGAACATCACGTGAAGAAGTTTATTTTTGCTTCTTCCGCAGCCGTATATGGTGCCAACCCGGAAGTTCCTTTGAAGGAAACGGCGGATTGCAGCCCGGTGTCGCCATACGGGATTAACAAGCATTTGGGAGAATACTATCTTAATAAATGGCACGAGTTATACCAGTTGCCGACTGTAGCGTTTCGTTTCTCGAATGTCTACGGGCCCCGTCAAAGCAGCGTAGGTGAGGGAGGCGTAATATCGATCTACATGGACCGCCTGCGCAAAGGCGAGAACTTGGCCGTATACGGGGATGGTGAACAAACCCGCGACTTTATTTACGTCGAAGATGTCGCAGACGCAATTTATAGGACTGCGAACAGCGAAATGACCGGCGTTTATAATTTATCGACAAATACGGAAACGAGCATCAACGAGTTAATCGATACGCTGGGCAAAATTCATCCGGTTGCGGGAGTCGATTATCATGTCCCGCGAGAAGGCGATATTTACAGGTCGAGTCTTGATAATTCCAGAGTGAAGAAAGATCTGGATTGGGTACCGATGTACTCCCTTAAGGAAGGCCTGGCCAAGACGTACGAATGGTTTAGAACGCAAGAGCAGAAACCTCAAGCCTCGGAAAAAAAGGCTTCAATCAAACTGAATCCGATAAAGGCGTTGCTTCCTTACGCGGAGAATCTCGTTGTTTTTGTGGGCTTGTTTTACTTGACGACAAGCACCTGGTCGTTCCTGCAAAACTTCTCTCTTGATTTCAAGCTGATTTACATTATTTTGTTCGGCGCACTCTATGGGACAAGACAGTCGATGATATCTACTTGTTTGTCGGTCGTTCTTTATTTCTATACCAATTTGTCTTACGGACGCGAGATCGTTTCGCTGTTTTTTGATTCCGAGGTTCTGTTTAATATCGCCGTTTATTTGTTTTTTGGCCTGATCATCGGTTTCACAACGGACAAACGCAAACAAAACGCGGCCTTCCACAGGGAACAGCTGCAGTCCGAAAAAGTAAAATATCAATTTTTGAAGGAAGTTTTTGATGATACACGCATTGTCAAAGATCAATTGCAGCAGCAAATCGTCAATAGCAGAGACAGTATCGGCCGCATTCATCATATCGTGAAAGAGCTGGAAAGCCTGGAGCCCGACAAAGTGTTAAGCTCCGCGGTTTCCGTGCTCGAAAGCTTGTTGCATACGAACCGGGTTTCCGTCTATTCCGTGAACGAAGGCGGATATTTGAGGCTTAGCATCAGGTCGAAGGGAGATCACTTCGACATCCCGAAATCGATCAAGCTAGCCGATTCTCCGCAGCTGCAGCAGGTCGTCAAGACCGGCAAAGCTTTCATCAATCGGACGCTGGACGCTATGATGCCGACGATGGTTGCTCCGGTGCAAAACGAAAACGGAAACGTGATCGCAATTGTTTGCGTGCACGAATTGGAGTTTGAGCATTTGTCTTTATACCATGAAAGTTTATTTAATATTACGGTCCAAATGATCTCCGGCGCATTGACACGGGCTCTTAAATACATAGCGTCGGCGAGACACGAGCGTTACTTGGAAGGTACGGATATACTGAATGCGGACGCCTTTCTACAAGTGTTGGAAAACAAAAAAGAGGTTAAAGAAAAGTATGAGGTCAGCTCCACGTTGCTAATGGTGGAGAAGATGACCGAGTCTTTGGAATCTCTGGCCATGACCATATCGGAATCGCTCCGGGATACGGATTTCATCGGCATGAAATCGGGGCGGCTGTGCATTCTTTTATCGAATACGGATGAGAAGGAAGCGAAGCCGGTTATGGAACGATTGGCACGTCTCGGAACGCAGGTTAAATTGTTAAGCGGGGAAGAAATGTATGCTTGAAGCGGCATTGGTCGTTTATTACGTTTTCGTCGCCTGCATAATCGCCATCGGCGTTCGTTCGAAAAAGGATTGGTTGACGGAATGCTTGTTGTTACTATTGCCTTTTTTGGGGGTCATTTTTTGCCTTCTTTTGTGGTACGTGAAGCGTAAACCCGTTGAGGACGGGGATATGTCCCGATTTGAACAGCTGGCTCCGGAATTCGGCGCGTCGACTGAAGTACACCGGGAAGTTGAGGTGGCCAAAGAAATCAATGTCATTTCCTTGGAGGATGCGCTGGTGCACCATGACTTGGCTACCCGCCGAAGGGTTTTGCTCGATATGCTGAAAAACGAGTCCTTCCAAACCCCAACCTTGTTGGAACGAGCGCTTCAGAATGAAGATACGGAAACTTCCCATTATGCTGTAACGGCCGTGATGGAAATCAAGAGAAAGTTGCTGCTTGGACTTCAACAATTATCAGTTCAATACGAGCTGGACCGGGGAAATGTTGAATTATTGCGCTCTTATGCCGCAATGCTGCAAAAATATATGGATAGCTCGTTATTTGATAAACAAACGCAAGACCACAACAGACAGCTCTATGACAAAGTGTTGAAGGATCTTTTGGAATTGGACCGCAGCGATGAAGCGATCTTTGTAGAGAAAATCAATAACAGCATTCAAATGAAGGATTATGCGGAAGCGCGCCGTTATTGCCAACTATTTCGAGAATCGTTTCCTGATCGGGAAACTCCTTATTTCATCATGTTAAAGCTGTTTTATACGCTGAAGCTGAACAAGGAATTTTACGAAGTGTTGAATGAGCTGAAATCTTCCCCGATCCGCGTTTCCAATCAAGTATTGAACACGATACGATTTTGGTCTAGGGGAGCATGAAATGGAACCCAAATTAAAACTTAGCAATAAAATTACGATGATCTTGGGATTTGTTTTAACGATGGCCTTCGTGCTGCAAATTTCCCGTTCGGAATTGCTTCTGCGCTGGAGTGAGGATGGGTTATCCTCTGCGCCGGCCGGACTGCATAAGGTGGATGCGTTAAGTGCAGCAGAAGTTGCGAAATTGAAGCAGGACAAGACGCTTCTTGTTTACGATCCCAAGGAGCAGTACAGCGTAAAAATCAAAAATAATGCGGAAATGGTTCTCCATTCCATGAAGAGGCCGTACGAAGCTGTTGCACCCGATCGTTTGCCTTCCTCCTTAAACGAATATTCGATGATCATCATGACGATTACCGATCTTGGCCATCTTACCGATGTCAAGATGCTGGAGCGATACGTGGAGCAGGGAGGGCATTTGTTTTTTGCGGCTACGCCTGATGTGAACAGTTCGTTTCACCGAATATACCGGAAGCTTGGCATTTATGAGATTGGTGAATATTTGGTTACGAAGGACATCGAGCTTACGACAAACGTACTTTATAACGCTGCAAATATAAAATTTTCCGGAAAGGAATTTGAAGGGACCTCGATATATTTCGAATTGGAAGATCGCTGTACCGTTCTTGCGAGAACGACAAACGATATTCCCATGCTATGGAAAGTTCAATATGGCGAAGGAACCTTTATGGTTTTTAACGGGACGATGCTTCAAGAGAAAGCAAGTCGCGGGTTTTTCTCCGGGGCGATCGGGATGCTGACGCCGGATTTTATTTACCCGGTCATGAATATGAAATTGATGTATATCGACGATTTCCCTGCACCGTTTCCACAAGGTTTTAATGTGGAATTGTACAAGATCTACAAACGGAATATTCCGCGTTTTTTTAAAGAAGTGTGGTGGCCGGATATGCTTCGTTTGGCGCGAAATTACGATTTGAAATATACCGGTGTAACAATCGAATCCTATAACAAACAGGTTACGCCGCCTTTTAAGCAAGCGAGCGATTCGGAAATCAACAATTTAATTATTTACGGCAGAGAGCTGATCAAGAGCGGTGGGGAAATCGGACTGCACGGCTTTAATCATCAATCGCTAACCGTCAACGCGGAAACATCCAAAATATTCAACTATAAGCCATGGAAAAGCACCGAAGACATGGAGGCGTCGATCGCGGCGCTTGAGCAATATATTCATCAAGTCTATCCAAACTATAAGATACGTACCTATGTACCTCCTTCCAATGTCATTGACAAGTTTGGCAGGGAGGCGTTAAAGAAAAGCGCTCCGAGTTTGACGAATATATCGTCAGTATACATTGCGGACGCGGATAACAGAGCATACCATCAAGAGTTTTCGGTTGCGGAGGATGGGATTGTAGAATTGCCGAGAATTACATCCGGTTTCAAAATTGCCGACTTCGACAAGTGGACGATGATGAATGCAGTGAGTTCGATCGGCGTGTTTTCCCATTTTGTTCATCCGGATGATATTATCGACTATGAACGGAGCTTTCCTTACAATTGGGCGCAGCTGTATGAACGGCTCCAACAATTTTTATCGTTCGTCAGCGACGAATATGGCTGGCTGCGCAGCATGACGGCATCTCAAGCAAGTGAAGAAGTGAAGGCATACGAAGCCAGTTCGGTATATTTCGAACATAAGCCGGACCGCATCAACGGATATATTAATCATTTCTCCGGCGGCATGTACTTCATGCTGCGAACCGACAAAAAGATTAATCGTCAGCAAAACTGCACCGTAAAGCTGGTTGATGAGCAATTGTATATCGTGCACGCCACGAAGGAAAAATTTGAAATAGGATTGGGGGGATAACATGAAAATATGTATGATCGCCGAAGGATCATATCCCTACATTACCGGAGGCGTTTCCAGTTGGATACATACGCTCATCCAATCGATGCCAGAGCACGAATTTGTCATTTACGCAATCGGCGCAGAGGAGAAGCAACGGGGGAAATTCAAGTATGCGCTGCCGGACAACTTGACGGAAGTACATGAAGTATTCCTGGATACTTATTTGCAGGATGAATTTAAGTGGGGACGCGATATCCAATTGACGGAAGCGCAGAAGCAATCCATCAAGGCGTTAATCGGCGGCAGCCGGGATATTGACTGGAACATGTTCTTTCCGGCTCTGCGCAATGCGAAGGTCGAGTCGGTAACGGATTTCCTGTCGAGCCAAGACTTTTTCGACCTCCTGGGCGAGATTTGTGTCGAAAAGTACGCCCACGTGCCGTTTACGGAAATGTTCTGGACGGTGCGTTCCATGCTGCTTCCACTGTTCCAAATCGTACGGCATCCGGTGCCAGAAGCCGATCTGTATCACAGCGTATCCACCGGTTATGCCGGCGTGTTAGGCAGCATGGGCAAATTTTTGTTTCGCAAACCGTTTTTGCTCACCGAACACGGAATCTATTCGCGGGAACGGGAAGAGGAGATTATTAAATCCGATTGGGTGAAAGGGTACTTTAAGGACCTATGGATCGATTACTTCTATGCGCTATCCAAATGCGCGTACCAATCCGCCGATCAGGTGATCACCTTATTTAACCGGAACAAAGAAATCGAAATTGAGCTTGGATGTGCCGAAGATAAAATCCGGATCATTCCAAATGGCGTTCAAGCCGAGGATTTTTCGGGAATACCGGGCAAAGATCCGGACGATCCGCATGTCAATGTAGGGGCTCTGGTTCGGGTGGTGCCAATCAAGGACATTAAAACGATGCTCCAGAGCTTTGCGCTCGTTAAGCGGGAAGTGCCGAATGCAAAGTTCTTCATCATGGGCCCTTACGAGGAAGATTACGAATATTATTCCGAATGCGTAAGTCTGGTGGATGCATTGCGGCTTGAAGATGTTGTATTTACCGGAAACGTAGACATTAAGCAATACATCGGAAAAATGGACATGCTGGCGCTAACAAGCATCAGCGAAGGCCAACCTCTGGCGGTGCTCGAAGGTATGGCTGCCGGAAAGCCGTTTGTCACGACAGATGTCGGCAGTTGCAAAGAATTGCTTTACGGGGTCGACGATCGTTTTGGCAAAGCCGGGCTGATCGCATCGGTCATGAATTATGAACAAATCGGGCAATTGCTGGTCTACTTGTGCAAAAACGATAAAATAAGAAAACAGATGGGCGAGAACGGACTTGCCCGAGTCAAACATTTATATTCGAAAAAGCAATTTATCGAACAATACAAAGCATTGTATGGCGAGTATGAAAGGGGGAGCGGGCATGGCGGGAATCGGCTTTCAGCTGAGAAAATTGTTTGATAAACAAGGTCTTTTCAACATGGTCAAAGCTTATTCGTATTCATCGGTCATATCGGTCGGGCCGATGCTGGCATGCATGGCAATGCTGCTCGTCATTCAAATCATGCTGTTTCGGTATCAAGTACCGTTTGCTGAGCGTGAACTGTTCCTTGTTTCGACCGTATATTCTTTCATTTTTTCGTTTATCGTTACGAACATCATGTCCATATTTTTAACACGCACGGTATCGGATATGTTATACCTCAAGCAATATGGGCAAATATTGCCTTCGTTGTACGGAAGCCTGAAGCTTAATATGATCATAGCAAGTGTTCCTGGGCTTTTATTCGTACTTTTCAGCAAGCTTGAACTCGTCATGAAAATAAATCTGTTTTTATTTTTTATGGTTATGGTCATGATTTGGAGCTTATCGTTGTACATTTCTGCGATGAAAGAGTACCGCCGAATTGTCATGGCCTTTATGGCAGGCGCTTTGATCGCGATTGCCGGAACCTACGCCATCTTGGAGTTTACATCTTGGAAGTCTGCTGCAGCTGTGTTGTTTATCGTTGTTATTGGTTTCTCAACGACGGCGTGTATGCTGCTCGTGCAAGCGGACCGGTTTTTCCGCACAAAAGAGAAAGCCTCGGATTATTTGTTCCTGACGTATTCAGCGAAGTACAGGAAGCTGATTACATTTGGCGCTTTATCCGCCGTTGGATTATATGCTCATCAATTTATCCAGTGGTTCAGCGAAGACGGAGTCATAGTCGAAGGTTCGTTTTTATGGAATCCGGTCTATGATGTCGCCGTCTATTACGCATTTTTATCGGTCATTCCGACGTTAATCATGTTCGTTGTATCGCTTGAAACCTCGTTTTATCCAAAGTATCGCAAATATTACGATACGGTACTAGGCAATGGAACGATGAGCGACATTCGGGCGGCGCTGAAAGAAATGTACCGGGTATTGATGTACGAAATCTCGTTCATGATGGGGGTGCAGCTCTTTTTCTCCATTGTTTCCATCGCACTCGGCATCCGTCTTCTCCCACTGATTGGCTTTACATCCGAACAGTTGGACATTTTCAATATCTTGATATTCGGATTCTTCATGTACATCGTTTACAATGTCGTCTCTCTCATCCTGCTATATTTTGACGATCGCAAGGGCGTTGTTTGGCTAGCTGTATTGTTTCTCGTTTCGAATACCGTCTTTACGATTGTATCGGTCATTTCGAACGAACAAGGATTTTCATTTTTCGCGGCTGCCTTTCTGACGCTTGTATGTTCTTTTGCGCGTTTGCTTTATTATTTGCGCCGTATCAACTATTACACGTTTAGTGCACAGCCGCTAGTTAACAGAGAGAAGAAATCTATATTTAGCCGGTGGATTAAAGCGTAAATTAGAAAGGTGCTGCGAGGAGGAAATATGGGAAATCTGAAAAAATGGCTGATAGTGCCGCTTGCGCTCTCATTCGTGACGTTCACGATCGGGGGGTGTGCTGCTACTGTTTCAAATCAGCCTCCGATAACTACAAGCAATCCTGAAGTGCCGGAGCCGGCGGGAGAGTACTCGCCAAAACTTGAAGAAAATCGCTTGGTTTATGAGAATGACCAGCCGGGAACCCTTGTACATTTTTATTTAACGATTACCAAAAATAACTTGACCAATTTAAAACCTGCGACTTGGGGCGAACTGAACAAAATTACATATACCTCGCAAGATGCCGATATGCAATTGGATGGGATACTGCAGGAAGGAACGGCAGAGGGGCCGAGCAGCGGAATGTTCGAGTACGATGCGATGCATCCGAATGCGGTCGTGACGCTTCGCGGCAAATCATCCAGCCGTTCGCCGTTAAAATCTTATAAAATCAAGCTGCAGGATAATGCAGGCAAATGGCGGGGGCAAAAGTCCGTTAACTTGTTGAAGCATCCGTACGACTTGATTCGCGTCCGGAATACGCTAAGCTTCGAGTATTTTAAGCAAATCCCGGATGTTACAAGTTTGCGTACTCAGCTAGTTCAATTGCATGTCAAAGATCTGACTTCGAACCCGTCGAGCGATCGGTTTGTCGATTACGGCTTATTCGAGCAAATCGAGCAGCCGAATAAAGATTTTTTGCGCATTCATGGGCTTGATCCTGAAGGACATTTGTATAAAGCGAGCAATTTTGAGTTTTACCGCTATCGCGATCAATTAAAGTTGACCAGCGACCCAGGGTATGACCAGAAACAGTTTGAGAGTATTTTGGAGATCAAGGGAAGCCAGGATCACTCCAAGTTATTGAACATGTTGGACGATGTTAACGACATGACCCAGAACATCGATACGATTTTCGACCGCCATTTCGATCGAGATAATTTTCTGACATGGACGGCCGTCAACATATTATTTGACAATACCGATACGAACACGCAAAATTTCTTGCTTTATTCCCCTTTGAATTCCGATAAATGGTTCTTTCTTCCATGGGACTATGACGGAGCTTGGGAATACGACGAATTATGGGAAAAGAAGCGTGCCCAAGGAAACTGGAGGAACGGTCTTTCATTATATTGGGGCAGCGTTCTGCAAAACCGATTTTTCAAAAACCCCAAAAACGTTGAACAGCTGACGCAAAAAATGAAAGAGCTTAAAAAAATCATCACCCCGGAACGAACCAAACAGATCCTTGACCAGTACCAAAAAACCGTTACGACGTTCCTAAAGAGAGAGCCGGATATTTCGTATTCGATGGGGACGATAAAGGATGTAATGGAAGACTTTAAGCGAATTCCCGACATTCCATATCGGAGGGAACAAATATATTTAGCCAACCTGGAAAACCCGATGCCGTACTTTTTAGGCGATATGGTGCAGGAAGGGGCGCAGCTAGCGTTCCATTGGGGGCCATCCTACGATTTGCAGGGCGACGATATTACATACCATTTTCAAATCAGCAAAGATCCTGCATTTGAACATATCGTTGTCGATCGGAAAGGATTGCACGAGACGGAGCAAAAAGTCGAGAAATTGGAGCAAGGCAAATATTATTGGCGCGTGACCGCGATAGACAGCAAAGGACATGAATCTTCATCATTTGACGAATTGCAGGAAGAAGGAGCCAACGGAAGAAACATACACTATGTGGGAGTGAGGAAAATATTTGTAGAGTGAAGGTGACTCTATTGGATAAACGTACATTAGGGATCATCGTGATCGCAATCATCTTGTTAGGTTCCTTATTGATCTATGAACGTTTGCAGCAAACGGACGATCCCGGGGCGGCATCCGAAGGACTCCGAACTAACGACTCTCTAGGATCGCCGATTCATTCAAGACCAGGAGGATATTACGATAAGCCGTTCAAGTTGTCTCTTGAAAACGACAATCATGCTGGGCAAATTCGTTATACCGTAGACGGCTCCGAACCTTCGGCAGACTCCATGTTGTACGATAAACCGATCGAGATTTCCAATACGACGGTCATTCGCTCACGCATCATCGATAGCAATAAGAGAATGGGGCCGATTGCGACGCATACGTATTTTGTTCAAGAACAGGCTAGCCTGCCCGTCATGTCGATCATCACTAACCCTGAATTGTTATGGTCGGAAACCGAAGGCATCTATGTTTTAGGCAAAAATGCTTCTAAGAAACCCCCTCATCGGGGGGCCAATTTCTGGGAGGATCGCGAAATTCCGATTCATCTGCAGTTGTACGTGGACAAGCAGTTGGTCTTTCAATCCGGGGCAGGCGTGAAAATTTTTGGCGGGGAATCGCGAGCATTGCCCCAAAAGTCTTTGGCTCTTTACGCCAAGAAAAAATACGGCGCAGCCAAATTCGAATACCGTTTTTTTTCCGACTTGGGCATTCAGCGGTTTGATTCGCTGGTGCTACGCAATTCGGGGCAAGATTTTGCCAAAACTCATTTTCTGGATGGGTTGAATGCAACACTGTTGCAAGGCACGGGTCTTGATGTCCAGGCGTATAGGCCGGTTATCGTCTACTTGAATGGTCAGTATTGGGGTATTCATGATTTAAGAGAAAAAATAACAACGGATTTTTTAGCCGATCATCATGGAATTAAGCCGAAAAATATCGACTTGCTCGAATCGGGCGGCACCGTTAAGGCGGGCGATACCGATCGGTTTCATGAATTGATGGAATTCGTTCGGACACATGACTTATCGAAGCAAGATCATTATGAACATGTTCAGAAGCAAATCGATATCGATAATTTTATCTTGTACGAGATTGCGGAAATCACGATCGCAAACCGCGACTGGCCGGATCATAATATTCGATATTGGCGGCCGCGGCAAACGGACGGGCGATGGAAGTGGATTGTTTACGATACGGACCAAAGCTTCGGGGACCCGGCAGAAGATACATTATCCGTAGTACTGGATCCGAAAAATGCCAAATACCCTGTCAATGAATTGTTACAGAACTTAATGAAAAACGAGTCGTTTCGAGAACGATTCCTTAGGCAGTTTGCGTCGTATCTAAATGAAAATTTTCGTTCGGATTTAGTTACCGGTGCTATCGATGAAATTGCGAGAATGTTGGAACCGGAAATGGAGCGCCATTTGAATCGTTGGGGAGGATCGATGGAGCAGTGGGAGCAGGAGGTGCAGGCTTTGAAAAGATTTGCGGAGCAGCGTCCGCGTGAGATTGTGCATATCATTCGCAACCGGTTCAACTTGTCTGTAGATGAGATGAAAAACTACGGTTTTTCCGAGAACCGGGCGGAAGGAGATTAATGATGCAATTCGCAAACAAGAAGCTGAGACATGAGTTGAAATATTTTATTCATCATCATGAATATGCGGGTTTACGACAAAGGGTAGGTTCACTTTTGAAGCTGGACAAAAACTCGATAAACGAAGAAGGGTATCATATTCGGAGCTTGTATTTTGATAATATGTACGATACTTCGCTGCATGAGAAAGTGGACGGCATCTTTCAACGAAAAAAGTACCGAATCCGTATTTATAACAAAAGCGACAAAGTGATCAAGCTGGAGCGAAAAAGCAAATTCAACGAATTTGTATGCAAAGAGTCGGCCGGCTTGTCCAGAGGGCAATACGATTTGATCATGCAAAACGACCTCGATTTTCTGAAAGAATCGGAACATCCGCTGATGAGGGAGTTTTATGCGGATTGCAAACATTTGGCGCTAAAACCGTCCGTTGTCGTCGATTACATACGAGAAGCTTACATTTATCCGTTATCGGATGTGCGCGTTACCTTTGATAAGGCATTAAGCAGCTGCGTTCAATCATTTCAGATCTTTGATCCCGAACTGGTTACGACCCAAATGGTCCAAGAACGTAAAACGATTCTAGAGGTCAAGTATAACGAGTTTTTGCCGGGACATATTTACGGTTTGCTGCAAATGTCCGCAAGTCTGCGATCGACGATTTCGAAGTATGCGATTTGTAAAGAAAATAGGAAACTATACACTTATTAAAATGACGGAGGAATAACTTTTGGATAATCAAATGATCAATTTTAGCGATATTATCAAAAAAAGCGTTCTGCAGTTCGACGCTTTTAATAAAGTATCGCTGATCGAAATATTTTTCGGATTGTTGATATCGTTTTTGATCGGGATGTTTATTTATTTTATCTATCGCAAATGTTTCCGGGGCGTTGTCTATAGCCATAACTACAACATTACATTTGTCCTCATGACGATGATTACAGCTTTAGTCATTATGACAATCAGCACGAATATCGTTTTGTCTCTTGGTATGGTCGGAGCACTCAGCATTGTCCGTTTCCGAACGGCCGTGAAAGATCCGATGGATATTGCTTATATGTTTTGGGCGATTTCAGCGGGCATTGCGACGGGAGCTAAAATCTATCCGTTATCCATCATTGGGTCTCTAATTTTGGGAGGCGTGATCTTTTTATTATCCCGCAAACGTGACAAAGATGCACCGTACCTTCTAGTCATTCACTACAACGAAGCGGCGGATGAACATATTAAAGTCAGATTGCGCAAAATGCATCATGTTTTAAAATCAAAAACCGTACGCAAAGACATGACGGAAATGACCGTTGAAATCCGGCTGCGCGACGATAATACGGCTTTCGTCAATGAGCTGTCGCAGATCGAGGGCGTAGTTGACGCTGTGTTGGTAAGCTACAATGGTGATTACGCGCCTTAAAAACGAAAAGCGGTTGAGCAGATGCAGCATCCTGTTCATCCGCTTTTTTAATTAAAATACTACGTTTCGCCAAGCCAGCACGCTCTTTCGACAAAGGGTTGCATTCCTTTTTAGTTATTGTTTCCCTATCGCCCGGTTCGCGACCTCCTATATAATGGTATAAAATAGGAGCTTCGTCGGTTAAGCGAAGCTGGCAAAGGTGGGATACGAGTTGAAATCGAATTTACAATCCGATATCATAACGAATTCGCATAAACATAACGAGGAGCGTGCCGAGTCTTCGGAGAAGACCGGCAACATCGTCCTAGAAGCATGGAGGCAAGAAGCGGACGGCATCCGGATCGTGGAATATACGCCGGCCTACGCTCGTTCCATCGCCGATATGTGGAACAGGAGCCGCGAGAGTTGGGGCGGCAACCGGGACATTCGAACGGAGCAATCGGTTGTTCAAGAACATGCGAGCTCCATCAATTTGCATACATTTCTGGCGGTGGATCCGGAAGATGAGGTTGTCGGCTACTGCAGTTTTTCCGAATATTCGGAAGACGAAAATACGATGTATGTGCCCCTCCTAAACGTACGTCCGGACTATCACGGCAAGCGCGTCGGCCGTTCCTTGATCCAGAAGGTGGTCGAAACGACGGTCGCCCGCGGTTGTCCGCGGCTCGACTTATTTACGTGGTCGGGCAATACAAAGGCCGTGCCCATGTACAAGAAGTGCGGCTTCTTCTGGGAGAAGATGGACGATGCGACACACTTGATGAACTTCATCCCGGCGGTGCTGCAAACCGAAGCGCTGAAGCCTTACATGGAGAAGTTCGATTGGTATGCGGACGGCAAACGGGACTTGTCAATTCAGCCGGATGGGGAAAAAGTTAACGGCTTCGAGCACTATACATATGCGTGGTCCAAAGAAGGCAGCGCGCTGCGCGTCGAATTTGAAAAAAGCGGCCGCGGCATCCGTCTTGTCGAGACGGACGATTATTTGATCTACGCCGAAATCGATCACCATAAACTCGTATTCGGACGGAGCTACCCGGTCCGCTACGTGATGGAGAACAAGTCCGGCATACCGCTCCACATTGAGATTCGCGGCACGGACGATAAGAACATCCGGTTTTCGTTGGAACGTTCCGTGCAGGTCGACGGGCGAACGGTCGTTGAAGGAGAATTTTTCGTCGGCGCGATCGAAGAAGAGCAGAGCCTTTGGAAGACATGTCCCGCGGTAACCGCCGAGGTACGGATCAATGGCCTGCCCATGCGGCTCCGCACAGGGATTATGCCGAAGTTTCCGGTGAAGCTGGCATGGGTTAAAGCCTCCGACTCCCATGTGCTTCATAGACGCAACGAACTTTATTTGACCGTCGAAAATCAATATCGCGAAACGGTGCGTTTCACGGTTCAGCTGCCCGGCGACAACGGGATGATCGCATGGGAGCAAAGCCAATTTGAGCTGACGCTTCCTGCCGAAGGCAAATCTTCGGTAACGGTAGGTTACGAGCTTCTCCGTTTCGGCTTGCTCGAAACGGAGCTTCAGGTGCAAGTCCAGCCGGAGAATGGCCCATCCGTAGATTTTGCCAGAAAGCTGCATGTGCTGTTCAAAGGTCCGTCGGGGATGTTCGCCGGAGAAACGGAAGACGAGTGGATTATCGCAAGCGGGTTATTTTCCGTTCATCTGCATAAAAACGTCAATGAGATGTGGACGCATCATCCACATGATTGTTACGGCACCTTTTGGCCGTACCCGCGGCTCGGCCGACCTTTCTCTATGGAGTTCAGAAAGAAGAAGGCGAAGCAGGTCAACCTGTTCCGGGAAGACGATACGATGGTGCTGCAGGCGGTTTATGAATCCGGCGAATTTGCTCCCATCCGGTTAGTATACTGTGCAAGGCTGGAGCCGAGCGGACTGGTGGAGCGGTATTTCGAAGTGGAGAATGCCACAAACCTTGCTGCGTGCCCGGAAATGGGAAGAACCATCGAGATCGAGCTGCTCGATCCGGTGTACCATTCGTTCGAACGCGGCATTATTCCGTATGACGGCCGGTATATCGACTTAAAGGGCGGATACGCCGACGCAAACGAATTATGGGATATCGACAAGCTATCGGAAAACTGGATGTTTACGGACGGCGAGAAAATTTCTCGCGGCTTCACGTGGCATCCGTCGCTGAAGCTGATTCAATCCGGGTGGCATTACGCCTTCGAGCACGCGATCGGCGCGCTGGAGCCGGGTGCCCGGGTGCGTACGCCCTCCGTATATTTAGCCATCGGCACGTTCGCCGATTGGTACGAGTTCCGTTCTTACGCCGTGAAGCGGAAGGATGAGCCGAAGCCTGCGCTCGCCGATCATCTCGAATGGACGGTAAGCGAGCACAACCCTTTTGTCGTCGGACCGTGTACCGCTTCATTGACCGAACTTAAGAAGCAGCCGCTCGCCGGCCGATTGGCATTAACATCGCATGGCGGCTTATTCGCCGAAACGGAGAGAACGCTCGTCGAAGCGGATCAGCAGCATCGGGTTGAATTTGCGGTGCCAGTCAATCTGCTTGTCGGCAGCATCGATGTCGTTCAGCTGCGTTATGCTTCAGGCGCGATTATAACGGAGCGCTCGAAAGTCGTCATCCCGGTAGAATCCGATACGCATCCCGTTGAGCGCTTCACCCTCCGGGAGCAGAATGCCGACGTGCTCGTTTGCGATAACGGGACGCTGCGCATCGCAGCCGACCCGGCCTTCGGCGGCGTGATCCATTCTCTTCAATACGCCGGCCGCGAATGGCTGGACACGTCGTATCCGGAGCCGGGACCGAAATCGTGGTGGAATCCGTGGTACGGCGGCATCGGAGTAGAATTGCAGGATATGTCCGCATTTAGTATGCTGGAGGAGACCCGCAAGGCCGATTTTGCGGAGCTTACCGACAGTGCGGGCAATACGTGGGCAGGCATTCGCATCACGACGCCGATCGAGCGGCACGAGAAGCTGAAGGGCTTGCTCGTCGAGCAGTACTATTTGCTTCTGCCCGGCGCGCCGGTATTATGCTGCACGAACCGTGTCGTCAACCGGACCGGCAAACCGCTGATCGGTTACAATTGCACGACGAACGGCTTTATGAAGCCGGCGGAGTCGCTGTTTGACGGCTGGATCCGCGGCAAAGGAGAGACGGTATACCGCAGCGGGGAAAGCCGCAACAACATTCCGTCGGAAGGCGTGATTCGGTTCGGCGCGGACAGCGGCGAGACGAAGCTGCATGTCGTTACGAACGCTGCGCAAACCTATGCAGGGGCTTTCTCGAACAATGCGGTCATGAGCTGGTACAACGGGGGAGGACTTAGGCTTGCAGACGGCGGGGAAGCGATGACGCCGCCGGTATTCCTGCTGTTCCATAATGCAGAGCTGACGGCCCAGCAAGTCAGCGACTTATCGCGCATTTATTTTACATTATTGAGATGATATCCGGAATGAAAGGGGCGGCAAATCGATGACACCCATTATTGACGCGCATATTCATTTATCGCGCATTGAAAGCTTTCGCCGGACGGCCGTGGAGGAGTCCTTCGTCGATTATTCCGCGGCGGGGCTGAAGGCGGAATTCGACCGGTGCGGCGTCGTGCTCGGCATCGGCATGGGCGTCACGGAGCAAAAGCCGGGCGGATTTCCCGACCGGCGCTCGCCGAACCCGATGACGCTTGACCTCGAGGACCCGCTGCCGCCGTTCCTGCTCGAATGCGTCGGCATCAATCCGGTGCGGCTCGATTCGCCGCAGCGGCTGGTCGAGCTCGACCGCATCGAGCAGCGGCTTCGCCATCCGGACGTCGCCGGCATTAAAATTTACGCCGGCTACTATCCGTATTACGTGTACGACATCGTCTACGAGCCGGTGTACGCCTTGGCCAAGCAATACAAGCTGCCGGTCGTCATTCATACCGGCACGACGTATTCGCTCGACGGCATGCTGAAATACGCCCATCCGCTTACAGTCGACGAGCTGGCGGTCAGGCATCGCGACATTACGTTCATGATGTGCCATCTCGGTGATCCGTGGGTGCTGGATGGCGCCGAAGTGGCCAACAAGAACCCGAACGTGTACTCGGATTTGTCCGGTTTGCTTGTCGGCGAGAAAACCAAGTTCGGCCGGTTCATCGACGAACCGCTGTTCATGGACCATATCCGCCGGGCTTTAATCTATGCGGACAACTACGAAAAAATGGTGTTCGGCACCGACTGGCCGCTCGCTCCGATCGACGTATACATCGATTTCGTGCAGCGGCTCGTGCCGGAGCGGTATTACGACCACGTTTTCTACAGAAACGCGTTGAGCGTGTTTCCTAAGATCGCACCGCGATTGCAGGAACTCGGTTTGTAGATCGTACTGTACCTCCGGAATTGACGGGCAAACGTTGCCCTGAACGAAAGAAGCTTCCGAAGACCACTTATCGTGGCTCCGGAGGCTTCCTTTTTTGTTACATTTCAATTAATAATTCGGTCCTCCCACGCCGTCCTCGATCACGTTTTGCTTCAGCTTCTCCGACTCGATTCCGTCACTGTTTTTTTCTCCGCTATTGATCGCGACCAGCTCCGGCTGCGCGCGGTAATAATCGCGGGAGATCAGCTTTTTTGCCACGGTTTTGCCGTCAACAAGCTTCGACCGGTACGTCTCCACGACGTAGCCGGCTTTGCCGCGCTGCAGTACTTCCTGCTGTCCGACGGCGAGCGTGCTGTTCTTCACGTATTTGACCGGCGCTTCGATTTTTTTGATTGTCTGCGACTGGATCGTATACTTGACGTTCTCCGGCATCGTACCGAAAAACTTGACCGTCATCTTGTCGTTTTCCGTTGTCGTTCGCATGACGATGAAGTAGCCGGTCGTGTTTTTAAAGCGGAAATTGATGTAGTCGTCCGCGAAGGTCGCATCCTGGCCCATCGGCAAATAGCTGATCGGCAGCGAATGGTTGCGCCGCTCGACGATTTCCAGGCCGGTGCGCAGCGCCGCGTTATAGATCGTGCTGGATACTTGGCAGATCCCGCCGCCGATGCCGGGAACGAGCTTTCCGTTCAGAATGACCGGCGCTTCCTTGAAACCGTATTTTTTCTCCGTCTCTTTAATGACTTTCGCATAGTCGAAAATATCGCCCGGCGCGAGCACCATGTCGTTCGTGACTTTGGCGGTTGAGGCGATGTTATATAGGCGGCCGGAGTTACTTCCGCTAAGTTCTGTCGAAAACTCGACGATTTTGCGCTCTACGCCTTGCCCTTTCAGCTTCTCGAGTGTCAGCTCGGGATGAACCTCCGTAAACGGCAGCTCCAGCGATATGCCAGGGGACGCGTTCGCGGATTCGGATGATCCGCCTGTCTTTGCCGCATTGCCGGATACCGTCGAGTCGGTCCCCGAAGCTGTTCCCGAGTCCGTCCCGCTTGTCGCGGATGTCCCATCCGCCCCCGAAGTTGCTCCGCTAGCCCCGGCCCCGGATGACTCGTCCGCCCCTAAAGCCGCTCCGCTTGTCGCAGATCCCCCTCCCGTTCCCGAACCGTTGCCCGACTTCGAAGTATCCGTCTCCAGCAGAAACTGGGCCGGAATCATCTTCGTAATCGCCTCGTTCAGCTTCTTATAGTCGATCCGGTACGCATCCTTGTGGGGCGTATACGTGACTTTATCGTCCGCCGTAATCGTCCTCTTCGCGTTTATGGGCTTCTGACGCTCAAAGTCGGCCCAGCCCGCGCCAACCGCTTTGCGGATTGCGCCCGCCTCGAGCGAAATGTGCAGCGGCAGCTGCTTATCCATCGACCAGCGATATTGAGCGCGTTCCAGCACATTCCCTTGCTCCAGCCGCTCGATCGCCGAAATGATTTCCGCATCGTTGAATTTAATGCCGAAATCGCGCAGCGTGTACCGCTTCTCGCGTTTGACCGGCTGCTTCGACGCGATGACGACGGACCGCTGCCCGATCTTGTTCAGCTGTTCGTCCAGCTGCTGCCGGAATTCGGCGACGGACAACCCTTGGACGTTCCAATTCGCGATCGTGAGCCCTTGGGGGAGGGCCGTTTGCGTCGCATACTTGTAGATGGCGGCGAATGCACCGGCTGCGAGTAGCGCAAGCAGCACCGCGACAATGGAAATCGTGCGGACGAGCATCGGCTTTTTCAACAAAATAGCAACACCTTCTTCTGGATCATGGATATTCGTTCGTACGATTCATGTATATGCTTGAACCTCCGTGTGTTTTCCAGAAAAAAAGCCTTGCCGCAAGGACCGGCCAAAGCCCGGGATCGATAAGGCTGGGGTCGGCTTCGACCCTCCGAAATGTGAAAATATGTTGTCTTGGGGGGAATGATAAAGGATTTCATCGATTGACGTCGAATATATAAAGGCTAACTATGTACAGGAGTGATGGCTTGTGATCGAAATGCAAGACATATGGAAAAGTTACGCCGACGGCACCCACGCGCTGCAGGGCGTTAACGTCAAAATCGACCGCAACGAGTTTGTGTATGTGGTTGGCCCGTCCGGGGCAGGCAAATCGACATTTTTAAAACTTATATACCGCGAAGAGTTTCCGACGAAAGGCCAAATATTCGTAAACGGATTCAATCTGGGCAAGCTCAAAAATCGTAAAATCCCATACGTCCGGCGCAATATCGGCGTCGTGTTCCAGGATTTCCGGCTGCTGCCGAAGCTTTCCGTCTACGACAACGTCGCCTTTGCGATGGAAGTGATCGAGGCGCCGCGCCGCATCATCAAGAAACGAACGATGGAGGTGCTCGAATTGGTCGGCCTTAAGGGGAAGGCGGGCAACTTGCCGCAGAACCTGTCCGGCGGGGAGCAGCAGCGGGTAGCGATTGCCCGTGCCATCGTGAACAGTCCTGCGGTCATTATCGCCGACGAGCCGACCGGGAACCTGGATCCGGAAACATCATGGGGCATCATGAAGCTGCTCGAGGAAATCAATTTCCGCGGCACGACCATCGTGATGGCCACACACAACAAAGAGATCGTCAACTCCATGCGCAAGCGCGTCCTGGCGGTAGAACACGGCAAAATCGTGCGTGACGAGGTACGGGGGGAATACGGTTATGAAATTTAGCACGTTTCTCCGTCATTTTCGCGAAGGCGCAAAAAATATCGGCCGCAACGGCTGGATGTCGTTCGCTTCGATCAGCTCGATCTCGATATCATTGTTCATCCTTGGTGTCTTTTTGCTTCTTACCTTCAACGTGAATGCATTGGCGGACCAGATTGAGAGTCAGGTGGAAATCCGCGTTTTCCTGGAAGTGAACACAAAGCAGCAGCAAGTGGACGAGCTGCGCAACGAAATCGGCACCATCAAGGAAGTCAGCAAGGTTACATACGTGCCGAAGTCAGACGGGCTGACCTTCTTGAGGGACAAGCTCGGCGACGACGGCAAAGATTTGCTCGAAGGCTTGGACGGGAACAACAACCCGCTGCCGGATTCTTTTACGGTCGAAGTACATAATCCCGAGACGGTTTCTTTCGTAGCCAAGAAAATCATGGCCATGAACGAAACGCGCTCCCCGGGACCGATCGCCAGCGTCAAATACGGCAAAGGATATGTGGAAAATTTGTTCGCGGTGACAAGAGCGGTCCGCAACATCGGCTTGTTCATCGTATTCGGCCTCGCGGTCACGGCGATGTTCCTCATCTCCAACACGATCAAAATCACGATTCTGGCAAGACGCCGGGAAATTAGCGTAATGAAGCTGGTGGGTGCGACGAACAACTTCATTCGCTGGCCCTTCTTCATCGAGGGGGCACTGCTCGGCATTATCGGCTCGGTCATTCCGGTCACACTTCTGTTCGTCGCTTATTCGCAGCTCGTTGACCAGGCCAATTACGACCTCGGTCTCATGATGATTTCGCTTGTATCGCTTAAGAGCATCGGCTTGATGATCGCCGGGCTTCTCATCGCGTTAGGCACGCTTATCGGCATATGGGGCAGCACGATCTCCATACGCAAATTTTTGAAGGTGTAGTAAAGAAAGTTTACCGATTGCAGGAGGGAACACATTGAAACGTTACGTATTGACCTTTACGTTAATAGTGGCTATGTTGGCGGTATTGCTGCATCCTTATCAGAGCGATGCATTAACCGAACTGCAAAAAATCGATAGGGATCTCGCCAAGATTAAGAAGGATATGGAAGAGGCCAACGCGCTGAAACGTAAATCCGAAAAAACGATCAAAAACAATAAAGCAAAAACCGAACAGTTGGAAAACCAGAAAAAGGATACCGCCAAAACGATTGAGCAGTTATTTGCGCAAATCGACAAAGTCGGCGACAAGCTGGTCGCCATTAGCGACAAAATCCAAACGACGGAGGATCATTTGCGGGACCTCGGCACGCAGCTCCAGGATGCGGAAGACCGCATCAAATCCCGGGACAAGCTGCTCAAATCGCGCGTAAAGCTGATGTATACGAACGGTTTCGTCTCCTATATCGAGGTGCTGCTGTCCGCAACAAGCTTTACCGATTTTCTGGACCGTTACGATGCCTTGAAATCGATTGTCAGCCAGGATAAAGACATCTTGGAAGACAACAAGAAAGATAAGGAAGAATTAATCGTCAAGAAAAAAGAAAAAGACCTTCTGCTCGCCCAGGTCAAAAAAGACTATGCCGAGATGGATCAGCATAAGCAAGAACTGCTTGCGAAGGAGTCGGAGAAGGAAGAGTTGGTCAAGACGCTGTCGAGCCAGCAGCAGAAGCTGCACCAAGAGAACGAAGCGCTTGAGGAAATCAGCGAGGAGCAAGAGAAGCTTGTCCTTGCGCTGACGAAGAAGCTGTCCGAGCTCCAGAACAAGAAGAAAAAGATCGATTACTACAAAGGCGGCAAGCTGGCGCATCCCGTTGGCTCCGGCTATCGGATCACATCCGGGTTTGGCTACCGGACCGACCCCGTCACCGGCCAAAAAGGCAAGATGCACAGCGGCGTTGATTTTGGCGCGCCGAATGGCACAACGATCGTTGCGGCGGAATCGGGCGTCGTCATCCGGGCGCAATTCGTGAGCGGCTACGGCAACTGCGTCATTATCGATCACGGGAACGGACTGCAAACGTTGTACGGGCACATTCGTCCGAACGGCATCAAAGTCAAGGAAGGCCAAACGGTCAAACGCGGGCAAAAAATCGCCGAGGTCGGCAATACCGGCAAATCGACCGGCTACCATCTCCATTTTGGCGTAATCAAAAATAACGGTTTCGTCAATCCGCTGCCTTATTTGAAATCATAAACAGCCGACAATGACTGCACGGCGGTGAAGTTCGCTAATAAATGACGATGGCTTGTCATATACTAGACTGGAACGTTAACCCTGGTAGGGAAAAAGGTGGTGCAGTCAATTGCTGTTTAGAGGACGCACGGTCGTTGCGTTTATTTTGCTCACGATGTTCGCGACATGCCTTGTCACGCTTATGATGATCGACCACCCGATATTCGCGATGGACGACAGCCGCAGCGTAGCGGCTCCGGTAAAGCCCGGAGGGATGACGGACAAGGAAATCGACAAAATTAACGCGGCTTACAGCCTCATTGAGAAAAATTACGTTTCTCCGTTAGAACGGCAGAAAGTGTTGGACGGGGCGATCAAAGGGATGATCGATGCGCTCGGCGACCCGTATTCATCGTATTTGGACAAAGAGATGGCGCAGCATTTCGCCGAGAACATTCAAGGCTCGTTCATCGGCATCGGCGCCGAGGTCGAGATGAAGAACGGCAAAGTGATGGTCACTGCGCCGATCAAAGGATCGCCCGCCGAAAAAGCGGGGATTCATCCCGGCGATGCGATCATATCGGTAAACGGAGTGAAGCTGGAAGGGATGACGGGCAGCGATGCCGTCGCCAAAATCCGCGGGCCCAAAGGGACAAAAGCAAAGCTTGTCGTACAGCGCGAAGGCGTTGCCGACCCGATCGAAATTGTCGTCGTGCGCGATACGGTAGACGTGGAAACCGTTAAAGCCGTGATGATGGAGAACAGCATCGGCAAAATCGAGATTATCCAGTTCTCTCAAAATACGGGCGAACGGTTTAAGGAAGAGCTGGAGACGCTTGAAGCGCAAGGGATGAAGGGGCTCATCATCGATGTGCGCAACGATCCGGGGGGCATCCTGCCGGTCGTGAAAGGAATCGCGGAGTTGTTCGTTCCGAAAGGAAAAACGCTGTACCAGGTGGAAGGCCAAGGGAACAAGATCAAGTCCGTCCCGTCGGACGGCAGTTCGAAGCCTTATCCGGTGACGGTGCTCATCGATAAAGGCAGCGCGAGCGCGGCGGAAATATTGGCTGCGGCCATCCAGCAATCTGCCGGCGGCAAATTGATCGGCGAAACGTCGTTCGGCAAAGGCACGGTGCAAATGAACTTCTCCCGCGAGATGGGCGACGGCAGCATGATCAAACTGACGGTTGCCAAGTGGCTGACGCCGAACGGCAGCTGGATTCACGAGAAGGGAATCGTGCCGGACATGGCCGTAGTGCAGCCCGACTACTTCAAGGTGTTTCGCATTACGCTTAAGGACACGAAGCTTAAGCTCGAGATGAACAACAATGACGTGAAAAGCGCGCAGATTATGCTGCAAGGCATCGGATTTGATCCGGGCCGCAAGGACGGATACTTCAACGAGAAGACGCAGCGTGCGGTGAAGGATTTCCAGCAGCAAGCGAAGCTGCCGGTTACCGGCGAGATCGATCAAGCGACGTTAGGCAAGCTGGAAGAGGCCATCATCGAGGAGATCCGCAAACCGTCCAACGACGCACAGCTCGCCGCGGCGGTTCAGTATTTGAATGGCGCGATCAAGCAGTCTAAGGGCCATGACAAATAAAGGAGGCGCCGCAAGCAGGATTTCCGCTTGAAATCGTCGAATAGAAAGAGGAGGACTGAGTCACTCAGCCTTCTCTTTTTTTTGGCTTCCTCTTAGACACGAATGTATCTTTGTCGAAAGGGCTTCGATCAGAAGCTTTTCTTCTTATTATCCTCGGATAGGAGGGTTTAACGGATGGATTTTGGGCTTGAGCTGCTGCAAAAGTTGGCGAATGCTTGCATACAGACCTTAGCGCAGCCCTTTTATTATATTGGCATTTTGTTCGTGATCCTGCACTATCGACGGCAAATCTTGCTGGAACGGAAGCTGTTCCATTCCCGGCTCCACTCGCTATTGGAGGAGACGGGACGAACGATTATTCGCGGCTTGGTTGCCGGAATTCTAGTCTCGGTGCTGATGGCGTTTATCGGCGTGTCGCTTTCGCTTGAGGCGATTATCGGCGTATGGGCGGCTTCGGCTGCGATGATGTTGTTTCGGGCACGTTTCTTATGCCTCGCCTACGGGGTTGGGCTGCTCGGCATCGTGCAGTTTGCGTTCGGGTGGTTCCCGCAGCTGCAGGAGACGAGCCCGCTTGGCTCCGTATTTGCGGCCATCGACCGAATCGACATTCCCGCTCTGCTCGCCCTTGTCGGCGTGCTCCATCTGGCGGAAGCGCTGCTGATCCGGCGTTACGGCTCGAAGATGTCGAGCCCGTTGTTTTTTGCCGGCAAGCGGGGCAAGCTCATCGGCGGCTACCAGCTGCAGGGCTTCTGGCCGATGCCGTTATTCCTGCTGATCCCGGCCGAGACGAGCGGCACGGTGCTGCCATGGCAGCCGTTATTCGGCGGCGACTGGAGCGGCGGCTGGACGATGATGGCGTTCCCGGTGCTGATCGGCTTCGCCGAGCTGACGATGTCGCGCCTGCCGCAGCAGAAGGCCCGCTGGAGCTCGAACTGGCTGCTCCTATACAGTGCGGTTGTGCTGCTGCTCGCAGCCTGTGCGCATTTCCTGCCGGCGCTTACCGTCGCTGCGGCGCTTGTCGGCATCGCCCTGCACGAGCTGCTTGTTTGGTACAGCACTTGGGACGAGGCGCAGCAGCGGCCGCTGTACGTACACGATGAGCGCGGCCTGCATGTATTGGCGGTCCTTCCGAAGAGCCCTGCGGCCGAGCTCGGCATTCTGCCGGGCGAAATCATTCATAAGGTGAACGGAGCAGCCGTACGCACGAAGGAAGAGCTGCATGTTGCGCTGAGGCTCAACCCGGCGTTCTGCAAGCTGGAAGTGATCAATTTGGACGGGCAGAGCAAATTCATGCACCGGGCGCTGTATGCAGGCGACCACCATCAGCTCGGCGTCATTCTTTCTCCGGATCAGGATGCCGGATATTACGTCGAAATGAAGCACAGTTCCATTTTCGCCTATGCGAGAACCAAGTTAACGGGGTATTCGCGCAACAATTCGGCATCGATGTAAGCGGCGGTTGCGCCGTTGATATGATCGGATGATTCAGGATCGAGCTCCTTATACGGGGGGTTCGGTTTTTTTTTTTAGCGGCAGGTGGCGGAGTCTTTTATAATCTATTAAATGTTTGATCGCCGATAAAATGGAAAATAATATTAATGTAAAAGATTTGCAACGGGCGGCAAAACCAGCTATAATCGAATGAGAACAAATATTCTTATGGTTGTACGTTGCATACGGACAACATTCGGTATGGGGGAAACCAATGAGCGACTTTGTTGTCAGTAACAAAACGTTTGAAATCGTATCGGAATTTACCCCGCAAGGCGATCAGCCGGCAGCCATAGAACGGCTTGTCGATGGAATATTGGCTGGGGAGAAGCATCAGACGCTGCTCGGCGCGACAGGGACGGGCAAGACGTTTACGATGGCGCAAGTGATCGCGAAGCTGAACCGGCCGACGCTCGTCATTGCGCACAATAAGACGCTGGCGGCGCAGCTGTGCAGCGAGTTCAAGGAGTTTTTTCCGAACAACGAAGTTTCGTATTTCGTCAGCTATTATGACTACTATCAACCGGAGGCGTACATTCCGTCTTCGGATACGTATATTGAGAAGGATTCCAGCATCAACGAAGAAATCGACAAGCTTCGCCACTCCGCGACCAGCTCTTTGTTCGAGCGCCGGGACGTCATTATCGTCGCGAGCGTTTCGTGCATATACGGCTTAGGTTCGCCGAAGGAATATGGCGAGCTTGTGCTGTCTTTGCGCGTCGGCATGGAACGGTCGCGCAATGCGATATTGCATAAGCTGGTCGACATCCAGTACCAGCGCAACGACATGAACTTCGTCCGCGGCACGTTCCGCGTCCGCGGCGACGTCGTCGAGATTTTCCCGGCATCGCACGACGAGCATGCGATTCGCGTCGAAATGTTCGGCGACGAGATCGAGCGGATCACCGAAATCAACGTGCTGACCGGCGAAGTGATCGGCGAGCGGGAACATGTCGCAATCTTCCCGGCGTCTCACTTCGTTACGCATGAAGATACGATGCGGCGGGCGCTCGTCGACATCGAGAAGGAGCTTGAGGATCGGCTTGCCGAGCTGCGGGAGCAAGGGAAGCTGCTTGAGGCGCAGCGCCTCGAGCAGCGCACCCGGTACGACATCGAGATGATGCAGGAGATGGGCTTCTGCTCCGGCATCGAGAACTATTCCGGACCGCTCACGTTCCGTGAGCGCGGGGCAACGCCGTATACGCTGTTCGATTATTTCCCGGACGACATGCTGATCATGATCGACGAATCGCACGTGTCGCTGCCGCAAATCCGCGCGATGTACAACGGGGACCGGGCGCGCAAGGAAGTGCTCGTCGAGCACGGCTTCCGGCTACCGTCGGCACTGGACAACCGGCCGCTTCGGTTTGAGGAGTTTGAAGAGAAAGTCAGTCAGATCGTGTATGTTTCCGCAACACCGGGACCTTACGAGCTGGAGCATTGTCCGACGATGGTGGAGCAGATTATCCGTCCGACCGGGCTGCTCGATCCGATTATTGAAGTACGTCCGACGAAAGGCCAAATCGACGATTTGATCGGCGAGATTAACGAGCGGGTCCGCAAGGACGAGCGTGTTCTCGTCACGACGCTGACGAAGAAGATGGCCGAAGATTTGACCGACTATTTTAAGGAAGTCGGCATCAAGGTCCGCTATCTTCACTCCGACATCAAGACGTTCGAGCGGATGGCGATTTTGCGCGAGCTTCGGCTTGGCACGTTCCATGTGCTTGTCGGCATTAACCTGCTGCGGGAAGGACTCGACTTGCCGGAGGTTTCGCTTGTCGCGATTCTGGATGCCGACAAGGAAGGCTTTCTGCGGGCCGAGCGCTCGCTGATCCAGACGATCGGCCGCGCCGCGCGGAACGCCGAAGGCCGCGTCATCATGTACGGCGACAAGATGACCGACTCGATGGACAAAGCTATCAAGGAAACGAACCGCCGCCGTTCCATCCAGATGGCCTATAACGAGCAGCACGGCATTACGCCGCAGACGATCAAGAAGAAGGTTCGCGATGTCATTGAGGCGACCAAGGTTGCGGAACAGAAGGCGAGTTATTTGGTCTCCGACAATATCGAGAAGCTTTCGAAGAAGGATCGCGCGGCGGTCATTCAGCGCCTCGAGGCCGAGATGAAGGAAGCGGCGAAGAACTTGCAGTTCGAACGCGCCGCGGAGCTGCGCGACGCTTTACTGGAGCTGAAAGCACAAGGTTAACATACAATAACGGTTCATTAAGAAGGGATGAAGGAGAAACGTGGCTAGCGACAACATTGTCATCAAAGGGGCAAGAGCCCACAATTTGAAAAATATCGACGTCACGATTCCGCGCGACCGTTTTGTCGTGCTGACCGGTCTTAGCGGCTCCGGCAAATCGTCGCTGGCGTTCGATACGATTTATGCGGAAGGGCAGCGTCGTTACGTCGAATCGCTGTCCGCTTATGCGCGTCAATTTCTCGGCCAAATGGAGAAGCCGGATGTCGATTCCATCGACGGGCTCTCCCCGGCGATTTCCATCGACCAAAAGACAACAAGCCGCAACCCGCGATCTACCGTTGGTACGGTAACGGAAATTTACGACTATTTGCGGCTTCTCTTCGCACGGATCGGCCGGCCGCATTGTCCGGAGCACGGCATTGAAATTACGTCGCAGACGATCGAGCAGATGGTCGATCGCATTATGGAATATCCGGAAAGAACGAAGCTGCAAATCCTCGCTCCGCTCGTTTCGGGACGTAAAGGTGAGCATGTCAAACTGCTCGCCGACGTTCAGAAGCAGGGCTTCGTCCGCGTACGCGTTAACGGAGAAATCGTCGAGCTTTCCGAGAAGATCGAGCTGGACAAGAACAAGAAGCACAGCATCGAAGTCGTCGTCGACCGGATCGTCGTGAAGGACGACATTCAGAGCCGTCTTGCCGATTCGCTCGAGACGGCATTGAAGCTGTCGTCGGGACAAGTCATCGTCGATGTGATGGACAAGGAGGAGCTGCTGTTCAGCTCTAACTTAGCTTGTCCGCAGTGCGGGTTCAGCATCGAAGAGCTGGCGCCGCGCATGTTCTCGTTCAACAGCCCTTACGGCGCTTGCCCGGAATGCGACGGCTTGGGCAACAAAATGATCGTGGACCCGGACCTGCTCGTTCCGAATCCGAAGCTGTCGATCGAAGAGGGCGCCTTCGAGGCTTGGGCGGGCAGCACTTCGAACTATTACCCGCAATTTTTGGCTTCGGTATGTGCCCATTACGGCATACCGCAGAACGTTCCAGTCGAGACGTTTACGGCGGAGCAAATGAAGAAGCTGATGTACGGCACGAACGGGGAGAAGGTCAAATTCCGCTACGAGAACGACTTTGGCATCAGCAAAGAAGCTTATGTGCCATTCGAAGGAATCGTGCACAATCTGGAGCGCAGATACCGCGAGACCGGCTCCGACGGCATTCGTGAATATATTGAAGCCTATATGAGCTCCAAGCCTTGCGGCGGCTGCAAAGGGCAGCGGCTGAAGAAGGAAAGCTTGGCCGTTACGACGAACGGCAAGAACATCGCTTTCGTAACGAGCTTGTCGATCGGCGAAGCACAGCGGTTTTTCGACGGGCTGGATCTGAACGACAAGGAGAAGGCGATTGCGCATTTGATTTTGAAAGAAATTAACGCCCGTCTAGGGTTCCTCGTGAATGTGGGCCTCGAATATTTGACGCTCAGCCGCGCAGCAGGTACGTTGTCCGGGGGTGAAGCGCAGCGGATCCGATTGGCGACGCAAATCGGTTCCAGCTTGATGGGCGTATTGTATATTCTGGACGAGCCAAGCATCGGCTTGCACCAACGGGATAATGATCGCCTGATTCAGACGCTCGAGCACATGCGCGACCTCGGCAACACGCTGATCGTCGTCGAGCATGATGAGGATACGATGCTGGCAGCCGATTATATTATCGATATCGGTCCGGGTGCGGGCATCCACGGAGGCAACGTCATCGCGCAAGGTACTCCGAAGGAAATCATGAACGATTCGAACTCGCTCACCGGCCAATATTTGAGTGGTCGCAAGTTCATTCCGGTCCCACTCGAGCGCCGCAAGCCGAACGGCAAATGGCTGGAGATCAAAGGCGCCAAAGAGAACAACCTGCGCAATGTGACGGCAAAGATCCCGCTTGGCGTATTCTCGGCCGTAACCGGCGTATCCGGTTCGGGCAAGAGTACGCTGATCAACGAAATTTTGTACAAAACGCTTGCACGTGATCTGAACGGCGCGAAAGTACGCCCCGGCGAACATAAGGAAATTACGGGGCTGGAGCATATCGAGAAGGTTATCGACATCGATCAATCCCCGATCGGCCGTACGCCGCGTTCCAATCCGGCGACGTACACCGGCGTGTTCGACGATATCCGCGATTTGTATTCGGCGACGAACGAAGCGAAGATCCGCGGCTACAAGAAAGGCCGGTTCAGCTTCAACGTTAAAGGCGGGCGCTGCGAGGCGTGCCGAGGCGACGGCATTATCAAGATCGAAATGCACTTCCTGCCGGACGTCTATGTGCCTTGCGAAATTTGTAAAGGTAACCGGTACAACCGCGAGACGCTGGAAGTGAAATATAAAGGTAAGAATATCGCCGAGGTTCTGGCGATGACGATCGAAGACTCGGTCGAGTTTTTCAAAAATGTGCCGCGCATTCACCGGAAGCTGCAAACGCTCCTTGATGTAGGCCTCGGCTACATGAATCTGGGCCAACCGGCAACGACATTATCCGGCGGCGAGGCGCAGCGCGTGAAGCTGGCGGCTGAGCTGTACCGTCGCAGTACCGGCAAAACGATGTATATCCTCGATGAGCCGACGACAGGCTTGCACGTCGACGACATCGACCGGTTGTTGAAGGTACTGCATCGTTTGGTGGATTCCGGCGAAACGGTGCTCGTCATCGAGCATAACCTTGACGTGATCAAAACCGCCGATCACCTGATCGACCTCGGTCCGGAAGGCGGCAGCGGCGGCGGCACGATCATTGCAACAGGCACGCCGGAGCATGTCGTCAAATCCGACGTCTCCTATACCGGCAAGTATTTGAAGCCGGTGCTCGAACGCGACCGCAAACGCTCCGAAGCGCTCTACGCTGAGCAAACCGCCGAAAAGCAAGAGGCGGCGATCTAGTACAGGCGCCGGATCAGCGGCTCAGTAAGAACTGTAAAAAGCGAAGTCGGCAGCAATGTAAATAAAATGTTTCAATCTAGAGGGAGAGTCCTTAAGACTCTCTCTCGTTTTTTATTTTGCCAAATAAAACCACCATAGCAGGTCTAGTCGAACCCATCGGCCCTTTTGTAGAAATCCCCTTCGTTCAGGAACAGCGTGCTAGTATACCACGAAGTTGCATAAAGTTATGGTGGCACGAGTTTACCTTGAATGAAGGGACACCGAGAAAGAAGTTACACCTGAGCGAAAGGTATACCGAAAAAAGCGGTGGGGCCTGAGCTAAGGGTTACTGAGAAATAAGAGAACCTGAACCAGGGATTTTTGAGAAAAGCAATTTAATCTGAGCTAAGGGGATACTGGATACCAAGAACTCCACAGCAGTTGGACCTGAGCGAAAGGGATATCGACAAAAGGAAGATCCGGGGGAAACGAGCCACTTGAGCCCGTTGTTCGGTAATGGCGTTAAATAGAAACAAAAAGAGCTAAACAAAGCCCTCTCGCTTGAGAGGGCTTTAGCATGAAATAATGATAGCAGACTTACGACTAATCAAAGATACGAATTGATTAAGAAGCTTGCGCCAGAATCGCGGTCAGCTTTTCTTGGAAAGCCGGGACGCCTACGCGGCCGACGAATTGATGGAACGATTCGCCTTGCTCACGTTCTTGCTTGTAGAACTCGACCAGTTGAGCAAGCACTTGTGGAACGGCGTCGGCTTTGACGCGGCCTTTCAACGCTTGGTTGAACTGAGCGCCTGGTCCGAGAATGCCGCCAACTGCGATGTCGTACGCGTCAACCATACCGTCCGGCGTTTTCACGAGCGCGCCTTGCAGACCGATGTCTGCGACGTGCTTCTGACCGCAAGCATTCGGGCAGCCGATGAAATGGATGCGAATATCTTGGTCGACCTCGACGTTTTCGTCCAAATATTCGGCAACGCGGCGCGCGAATTCTTTGGTTTCCACGATCGCAAGATTGCAGAACTCGTTGCCCGTGCACGATACGGTACGGCTCATGAATCTTTTCGGGAACGGATTTAACCGCTCCAGCACCGGTGCTTTCAACGCTTCCTCGACTTTGTCGTCCGGAATGCCGCTAATCAGGATGTTCTGCGACATCGTTGTGCGAATTTTGCCTTCGCCGTATTTGTCGGCCAGGTCGGCCAGTTGGATAAACTCATCAGAGCTCGTGCGGCCTACCGGCACATTCAGGCCGATGTAGTTCAGACCGGCTTGCTTCTGCGGATGGACGCCGTCGAAATATGCGGCATTCCAGCCGACGATTTTGTTTTCGCCTTTCGAAGGCATGTCGCCGATAATTTCGATCAGCTTTTCCTTGAATTTCTCCGGGCCCCAGTCGGCCACGAGGAACTTCAAGCGCGCAAGGTGGCGCTTCTCACGGTAGCCGTAATCGCGGAAAATCGTCGTGACGCCAACCGCGACCTTCAATACTTCCTCCGGACGAACAAAAATGTCCAATTCCTTCGCCATGTGAGGCTTAGCCGACAGGCCGCCGCCGACCAACGCGTGGAAACCGATGACTTCTTCGCCGTCAATCACTTTTGTCGCCGGAACGAACGCGAGGTCGTTAATTTCCGCATTGGCGCTGTTATAAATATTTGCCGAGATGGACATTTTATACTTACGCGGCAAGTTTGAGAAATCACGATTGAGCAGGAAGAAGCTGTTCACTTCTTCTACGATGTCCGTCGTATCCATGAGCTCATCCTTGTCGATGCCGGCAATCGGGTTGCCGACGATCGTACGAGGGCAGTCGCCGCAAGCTTCGTAGGAATACAAGCCGACTTTTTCAAGGCGGTTGAAAATGTCAGGCAAATGCTCAACCCGCAGCCAGTGGTACTGAATGGCCTGACGCGTCGTCACGTCGATCAAATCGCGGCCGTAGTCTTTGCCGATCAGGGCCAGCTCACGCGCTTGTTCGCTTGTCATAATGCCGGAATTGATGCGCACGCGCATCATGAAGTGGCCGTCCTTCGGCTTCTGCTCGTAAACGCCGGCCCATTTGAAGCGGCTCATATCGTCTTCGGGAATGGAATCGTAACCCTTGTGCGCATATTCTTCAATGATCGTGCGGATAACGTCCAGTCCGTCCTTTTCGATTTTGGCGAACTCGAATTTGTTCAGCTTCGAAGGGTCTTGCATCCATATCGGTTCGTAAGCCATGTTGATCGTTTTCCCCCTTATGATTCATCGGTTCCGTTAATTCCGATAAAAACACTATGATATGTTCCATCGTATCACATTTGGAAGTACCCGTAAATGCCGGTCAAGCCTTTCATTTATAATGTTTTGTTATAAATAAAACCGTTTATGGTTATAAAGTTTGGCCGAAATGGTGACAAACTTGTTAACGATCAAGATTTTCGCTTGCATAAGACCCTTCGGAAAGATAACATATATAATTAGGAATATTGTGCAGAGACAAAAAGGAGGTTCCCTCGATGTTGTTTTTAGCAGAAGAGGCAGCTAAAGAAGTTAGTCGGTTCAACGTATTCGATCTGTTCATTATAGCGGTTACGCTCGTGATTCTGATCGGGCTCGCTCGACTTGTATTACAGCCGCGTAAAAATAAGTTTGCGATCGGATTTGCGGGTGTCAGCTTGCTTGTGTTTTTGTTCTTGGATTTTATCATGGTGAAAAACTGGATGGGTCTCCTGTAAAGATAAGGCGCTTATCGTGTTTTCTGCTTAAAAAGAAAAACTACGACGATGGTGCTTCGGAAACGGTTGCGTTTAGTACGTGACAAGCATTCCCGATGCGTGCAGCGGTCGTAGTTTTTTTAGTTTCCTTTTATTATGAAAATAAGACCCTTGTGCAACTTGATGTTGCCAAGGGTCTTTGTTTTGTTTCTGTTTAATTTTTGGGGTGATTAAACCCACCACATCTCGCCGAGCGGCTCTTTAATCAGCACCTGCTGCAGGTTGCTGACTGCTTTCGTGAAGCCTTCATCAACGGACATGAGACCGTCTTCGTGCTCGATGCTGACGACGTAGTCGTAGCCGACGAGGCGAAGCGCACTCATGATATCCGCCCAAGTCTTCAGGTCGTGGCCGAAGCCGACCGTACGGAACTGCCAAGCGCGGTCCAGCATCAGCGCATAGGACTGCATGTCGGTTACGCCGTGTTTGTTGATATTCACCGGATCGATGGACGTATCCTTCGCATGGAAGTGATGGATCGCGCCGGCGCGGCCCAGGATGTGGATCGCTTGCACCGGATCGATGCCTTGCCACCACAGATGGCTCGGGTCGAGGTTGGCGCCGATGGCGCTGCCTGCAGCTTCGCGAAGACGAAGCAGCGTTCCCGGCGTATGCACGGAGAAGCCGCCATGCAGCTCTAGGCCGATTTTTACGTTGCTTTCGATCGCCAGCTTGCCGATTTCCGTCCAATACGGGATGATTTTTTTCTCCCATTGCCAATCGAGAATTTCTTGGTAATCGTTCGGCCAAGGTGCGACCGGCCAGTTCGGATATTTCGCGCCTTCATGGTCGCCCGGGCAGCCGGAGAATGTGTTAACGACGCCGACTTCGAGGCGGTTAGCGAGCTCGATCGTTTTTTTGATTACGTCTTGCGCTTCTTGGGCAATCGGTTGTTGCGGGTGAAGCGGGTTGGAGTGGCAGCTCAGAGCGCTGATCATCAGGCCACGGGATTCAACCGCTTGCTTGAACGCTTTCAACCTGCCGGCATCGGCCAGCAACACGTCCGGATTGCAATGCGCATTGCCTGGATATGCGCCTGTGCCGATTTCAACGGCGTCGAGCCCCTTCGATGCGATATAGTCAAGCGCTTCCTCAAAAGGCTTTTGGCTGAAAAGCACGGTAAATACACCTAACTTCATTAGGACACCTCCACATGAGATAGAAGAACAATTGCGTAAAAAGATCGCGCGTACATTTTTGATTATATCATTGAATTAGGCGAAATAGAAGCTCCTACACAGCAAGCCACGCATCGAAAGCGGTACAAGTCGATCCATTATGTTTCCCGGAGGACAATACTTATTTATATGTCGTTCACGGATACGTACAAGGTAGGATGCACATATTTTCCAACCGATGGTATAGTACTACTATTCTGTTTTCATTTCATCAGATAAGGATGTGCATCCATGCGTAAGGTATTTGCATTATCGATGGCCTTTTGTTTATCTTTTATACTGCTTACCGGCGGTCAGGCCGCTAATGCGGCGGACAATTCCGTCGGCAAGCCGTTGGAAATTCGTCTGAAACTCGGGTCCGAGACGATCAAAGTCAACGGGGAGGCAGTCAAGGTTCAAAAGCCATATACCGTCAATGGAGTAACGATGGTACCGCTGAGCGTCATTACCCGCACTTTCGGCGCAACGTGGAAGCTTGAAAATCAAACGATTATTTTAACTTATAACGGACATACGATTAAGCTGACGTTCGACAATCCGAAAGTATCCGTCGACGGCAAGACGGCAACGCTGGATGCCGCACCTAAAGTTGTAAACGGCGTAACGATGGTACCGCTTCGTTTTATTTCCGAAAACTTCGGGGGTACCATTAGCAGTGACGCTGCTACAGGCGAAATTGTCATCAAAGCTGCCTTGTCCGATGCAGGCGGAGGCAAATCGTCCGACAGCGGCATCAACGTGGATGCAGGCAAAACGAAAATCGGCGACAGTTTTTACAAATGGTCGATGAAATATCCGACGGGCCTCGTGCAGGGTTCCAGCAGCCCGAATAATAATTGGATCAGCTTTTCCGAAGCCAAAGGCAACTATTCGATGTACATCGATATATATGAACAAAACGAACCGCTTTCGAAAGAAGCGTTGTTAAAAAAGCTGGCGAATGAAGCGGAAGACGACGAGGAAACGATCGTCGACAAGCGGACTGTGGACAATGGCGGGGTTGTATATGCGAAGGTCATCACGAAAGGCTACAACGGCGGCTTCGCCGAACATCGGGCATATTACGGCAATCACTTTTACTACAGAATCAGCTTCTACGATGAGAAAGCGAAAAATTACAAAGAATTGGACAAGCACAAAGATTTGCTCGACAGCTTTAAAACATCGTTTGAACGAAGCGATCGCGGGCTGAAGGATTTGTCAACCGTCGTTGACGGCTACCGCAAAATCGTTAACGAAGATTATGGCGTAACGCTGAAAGTGCCGGCCGATTGGGAGGTTGACAAGGACAAGCTGTTCTTCTACCATGATGACCAGCATGTAGAGATAGACGTTTCCTCGATTGTGGAAGGAGATACGCTGGAGAAATGGGTGTCTCGCAAAGAAAAGCTGTTTTTGGAAAGCTTCAAAGAATTTTACCGCAAGGTGAACGAAACGAACCAAACAACGGTTGCCTCCGCTCCGGCAATCATCAAGAAGATGGACTATTCGCTCGGGGACATTTGGCGGTCGGTCTATGAAATCCAATTTTTTAAAGGCAAGTATAAATACGATGTTCAGTACGAGTTTCCAAAGTACCATAGCGAAAATCCGGAAGCGATTTTCAAGCAAATTGTCCAATCGCTCTCGGTCGACAGCGCAAAGATGGAGGAATCGTTTGGCCTGATTGAGGATGAATTGGATTTTGTCGACAAATCGAAAAAGGTGACCAAAACGAGTAAAAAATACAAATATTCACTTGATATTCCCGCTTTTATGGATGACGGCTCCGTTGATATGGAGGATGCGGATGTAAAAGTGGACTATTTCGGCGGCGTACTGCAGGTTCATGCCGAAAAAAGCACGGTTGTCTCTTACGAAGCTGCTTTACTTTCGTTAAAAAAGATCTACAAAGAAAGAGAACCGGAGCTTCATACGGAAATGACGGAGGAAACCGTGTTCGGCGTAAAAGCGACAAAGTTTGTGGTGACTGCGACGATTTGGGGACATTCCAAGACGTTGACTCTGTATGTTTTCGAAAATAATGGCGTGACGTATGTCGTTTCGTATTCGATCGAGGATATGTTCAGTACGGATGAAAATGTGAAACGTTTGAATGATGGGTTTAACTCCTTCAAATTTACGAAATAGTCGAACCGTATCGGAAAGCGGAGTGAAGTGCACCCCTTAGAATGGACATTGGAATAAACCCTAGGGTAAAATCCGATGAAAATTCTAGGGGGCATTTTTATGCCAGCGCCGATGCCGATAGAGTGCCGACATTAGCATTTGGAAAAGCTTTTTCAATGTCCGCTAAAACGGCTTGGCCTATGTCATAGTACGGTTTTTCGCATTGTGTTTACTAGCGGACTGTGCTAGATTAGTGTTGTATATTTTTTACATTGATAGAAAGATAGAGCGGGACAACGAATCGACACGACGAAGAAGGAAGGGTATGCCGCTATGAAAAAAACTATGCTGCTCGGATTTGCAAAAGGGTCAATCGCGGGCTTGCTCGCCTTTGTATCCGTTTCTGTAGCCGGAACAGCGGCCGCTGCTGGTAGCGTGACATTATCGCTGGAGACCAAAGAAATCAACGGCGAGGTGTACGTCAAAGCCAATTCGGTCGTACAGGCGCTCGGCGCAACCGGTACATACGATGCCAAAACGAAAACATACAAGCTGACTCCACCCCCACAAGTGCCGGACGTGGTCAAGAAGGTATCGCCGTCCGTCGTCGCGATCATCGGCAAGCCGAACGAAGGCGAAGAGCCGGGCAAAGAAAACCGTTATTCGCTCGCGCACGGTACGGGCGTTATTTATAAGTCCGACGGCTGGATCGTCACGAACGCCCACGTAGTGCAAGGGATGAACCATATCGTCGTCGTGACGGCCGACGGCAAGCAATATGCCGGCACAGCCAAGAACATCGACGTCGAGAGCGATCTGGCGCTGGTGAAAATCAACGCGGCCAAGCTGCCTGTGGCCAAATTCGCGGCTTCCGATGCTCCGGTGCAGGTTGGCGAAACGGTCGTGGCGATCGGTACGCCAATCAACTTCTCGCTGCGCAATTCGGCGACAGTGGGCGTCGTCAGCGGTCTCAACCGGGCGATCGATTCCTCGTACAAGCTGATCCAGACCGATGCGGCGATCAATCCCGGCAACAGCGGGGGACCGCTCGTCAATATGAAAGGCGAGGTCGTCGGCATCAACTCACAGAAGTTCGTCGACGTGAACGTCGACAACATGGGATTTTCGATCCCCGCGAGCACGGTGCAGTACGTATTGAGCCATTTTTTCAAATACGGCAAGGTGAAACGCCCTTCGATGGGCATTCAATTGGAGGAAAGCTGGGAGGCCATCGTGGGCTTGCCTGATGCAGACCCAATGACCGTCACGAAGGTGAATCCGGGCTCTCCCGCGGCCAAAGCGGGAATTCAAGTCGGTGACATGCTGTATTCGATAGATAAACACGATGTCGCCACGTTAGTCGAGTTAAACGAGCTGTTCAAGCAATATGTGCCGGGCCAAAAAGCGCAGCTCATGATGCAGTCGAACGGTGATTTGGTTACGCGAACGATCGTTTTTGAGGAGCAAGAATAAGCTTGGCTTTGCCTACATACGTATTCATCATTCAACAAAAATTAAGGATGTGCATTCATGCGGAAGTTTTTTGCTTTATCGATGGCTTTATGCCTTGCCTTCATGCTGCTTATTGGCGGTCAAACCGCATTTGCGGATCAATCGGTCGGCAAGCCCCTGGAAATTCGTTTAAAGATCGGAGCCGATGCGATCACAATTAACGGTCAGGTGACCAACGTCCAGAAGCCTTATGTCGTCAAAGGAGTGACGATGGTCCCGCTCAGCGTGATCACGCGGGCGTTCGGCGCTACGCTGAAGCTTGAGAAACAAACGATTATTTTAAAATATAACGGGCATACGATCCAATTGACGTTTGACAACCCGGAGGTATCGGTCGACGGCAAAACGACGAAGCTGAATGCTGCACCTAAAGTGGTGGGCGGGGTGACGATGGTTCCGCTTCGCTTCATCTCCGAAAATTTCGGAGGAACGGTAGCCAACGACGCCGCAACGGGCGAAATTGTCATTAAAGCCATGTTGGCAGGCAGCAGCGGAACGAGTTCAACAAATAGCAGCAATATCAATGTAGATGCCGGCAAAACCAAAGTCGGCGACAGCTACTATAAATGGTCGATGAAATATCCTTCGGGGCTTGTACAAGATTATATCAGTCCGAAAAACAACCTGATCGGCTTTTCCGAAGCGAAAGGCGATTATGCGATGTACGTCTCCATTTCGGATCAGAACGAAGCGTTATCCAAGGAATCGCTGTTGAAAAAGCTGCTGGCCGACTTGGCCGACAACGAAGGCGAAACGATCGTCGATAAACGAATCGTCGACACAGGCAAAACGGTATATGCCAAAGCGATTTCGAAGGTTGGGACGAGCGGTTTCGCGGAAACGCGCGCTTATTATAGCGGAGGCTATTATTACGTCGTCGATTTTTACGACAAAAAAGCGAGAAATTACAAAGAACTGGACAAATACAAAGATCTGATGGACAGCTTCAAAACATCGTTCGATACCGGGGATCGCAGCCTTAAGGATGTGTCCAACGTTGTGGACGGCTACCGGAAGGTAACTTTGGAGGATTACGGCCTGACGCTGAACATCCCGGCCGCCTGGAACATCGATAAGGATACTCTAACGTTCGGCAACGACACAACCTATATTAAATTCGGGATCTCGTCGATTGTTCAAGGGGATACCGTCGATAAATGGTCGGAGCGGCTCGATCAATTGTTCAAGGAAAATTTCGTGGAATCTTACCGCAAGAATGTGGACAAACGGCAAACGACGATCGCCGGGGTTTCCGCCATCCAAGAAAAGCTGGAATATTCTCATGGCGACCGTTGGTGGGCGGAAATCGACGCTTATTTCTTCAAAGGCCAATACAAATATTACGTTGAATACGGGTATTCGAAGGATGAGGCCGCTGCGGCGGAGCCGATTTACGACAAAATCATTCGCTCGGTGACCGTCGACAGCGCCAAAATGGAAGATACGTTCGGCCTGATCGAGGACAATAACGATTTCGTCGATAAAACGAAAACCGTGACCAAAACGAGCAAAAAGTACAAGTATTCACTCCAAGTGCCGGAGTTCTGGAATGCGGAAACGGTCGATATGGAGCAGAACGAAGCGACCCTTTACTTCTTCGGCGGGCATGTCAACGTTTATGCGGAAACGGCCGCAGTATCTCCCTACGACAAGGCGACGCTTCAAATGGAACAAAATCATAAGCGTTCGATGGAAAATAACCCGGATACGAAGGTTATCGAATCGAAGGATGAAACGATCCTCGGCGTCACAGGGAAAAAGTACGTTTTAACGACGAAGGAAGACGGGATTCCGTCGAAATATACCCAATACTTGTTTGCAAAAAACGGCTACACGTATCTCGTTACACTGTATATCGAAGATGCGAATAGCACAGAGGCCAATGTGAAACGATTAAACGATGTTTTTGCATCCTTTAAAGTAACGGAATAAACGCGGTCAGTGATGAGGAAGCCAATCTCCTATACAATGGGAGACTGGCTTTTCTTTTTCTTTCATATGGATTCCGGTACGTCAGATTTGGTACACTAGATAGATGAAGCGACACGTTCCAATGGAAGAGATGTCGCGTGTGCAGTTTGGATGGAGGAAAACAATCAGATGAACGGAACGACAAAAGAAGCAATCAAAGAAACGAAAAGCATACCACAAACGGAACAATCCGTACGCGCGATTAAGCGCGAAGATATAGAACTGCTGGCTCCGGCCGGCGATTGGGATTGCATGCGCGCTGCGGTTGCGAACGGGGCCGATGCTATATTTTTTGGCGTCGAGAAATTCAATGCCAGGGCTCGGGCGAACAATTTCCGGATGGACGAGCTGCCGGAGATTATGGGCTTTTTGCATAGCTATGGGGTCAAGGGCTTCCTAACCTTCAACATTCTTGTATTCGAAGAGGAACTGCCTGACGCGAAAACGTTGATCGACGCGTGCATTGATGCCGGCGTGGATGCAGTGATCGTGCAAGATTTGGGCCTTGTAAAAATGATCCGGGAAATCTCGCCGGATTTCCCGATTCATGGCTCGACGCAAATGACGATTACGTCGCCGGAAGCGGTGGAGTTCACGAAGCCGTTCGACATCGAGCGGGTCGTGCTCGGCCGCGAAAATAACTTGAAGCAAATCAAGATGATCGGCGACCAAGCGAAACTGCCGATGGAAGTGTTCGTCCACGGCGCATTGTGTGTGTCGTATTCCGGCCAATGTTTGACGTCGGAAATGTGGGGCGGCCGCTCGGCGAACCGCGGCGAATGCGCCCAAGCGTGCCGGTTGCCGTACGACCTGATGGTCGACGGCGTGCAGAAGCCGATGGGCGACGTGGCGTACCTGCTGTCGCCGAAGGATTTGGCGGCGCTGGAGCTTGTGCCGGAGCTGATCGAAGCGGGCGTTACCTCGTTCAAGATCGAAGGGCGGCTGAAGAGTCCGGAGTATGTAGCGAACGTGGTAAGCAAATACCGCAAGGCGATCGACCGTTATTTCGACGGGGATACTAAGGGACCGTCGACGGAGGAGCTGCGTGAGCTGCAGCAGAGCTTCTCGCGCGGGTTCACGCACGGCTTCCTGAAAGGGACGAACAACAAGCAGCTTGTTGAAGGCACGTTTCCGAAGAGCCGCGGCGTTTATCTAGGGCGCGTGAAGGAGATCCTCCGCGACGGCGTCGTATGTCAGCTGGAAGCGCCGCTTAAGCGCGGCGACGGCATCGTCTTCGATGCGGGCGACCCGACGAAGAAGGAGGAGGGCGGGCGCGTTTACGACTTGCGCCGTAAAGGCGTGAAGCTGGAAGGCGAAGCGGGCGAAGGCGTGCTTGTCGATATCGTGCCGGGGCGCAGCGACGTCGATTTGCGTCGCGTGCACGTCGGCGACCGGATCTGGAAGACGAGCGATCCGGCCCTGGACCGCAGGCTGCGCCAAACGTTCGAAACGGAGAAGCCTTACCGCGTCTTCCCGGTCCATGTGAAGGTAGATGGCAAGCTCGGCGAGCCGCTCCGCACCTGGTGGACCGACGTGCAGAAGGGCGTGACCGTGGAGGCCGAATCGGAGCTTCTGCTGGAGCAAGCCGAGAAGCGGCCGATGGACCGCATGCTGCTCGAGGAGCAACTCGGCCGCCTTGGCGGAACGTTGTTCCAGCTTGACGCAATGGAGGTCGATCTGCAGGGCGACCTGATCGTGCCGATGCGCGAGCTGAACGCGATCCGCCGCCGCGCGGTCGAGCTGCTCGCGGGTGAGCGGCCGAAGCCGCCCGTATACGTCAAGCGAAGCGTTGACGTATATGGCGACGCGGCACCCGCATCGCCTGCCGCGAAACCGGGCGACGTCCGGCTGACCGCGCTGTGCCGGACGCTTGAACAAGTGGAGGCGGCCGTTCGTACCGATGTGGCGATGATTTACGCCGACTTCGAGTTCATCAAGCAGTTCCCGGCCGCCATCGAAATCGCCCGCGCCGCGGGCAAGAAAATCGCGCTCACGACGCCGCGCATTCATATGCCCGGCGAGAACGGCTACCACAAGAACATCTTGAAGCTGCAGCCGGATGCCGTGCTCGTTCGGAATACCGGCGCGCTGTATTATTACTTGAAAGCTCGCCAGGAGCAGCCGGACGTCAAGTTCCCGGAGCTGATCGGCGATTTTTCGCTGAACATCGCGAACCACAAGACGGCGGAATTGTTTGCGGAAGCGGGTTGTTCGCTTGTCACGCCTTCGTATGACTTGAACATTCAGCAAATGGTCGATGTGCTGCGCCGAGCCGAGACGTCGAAGCTCGAAATCGTCATCCACCAGCATCTGCCGATGTTCCACACCGAGCATTGTGTGTACTGCACGTTCCTGAGCGAAGGAACGGACTACACGAACTGCGGCCGTCCGTGCGAGCAGCACCGCGCTTCGCTGCAGGACCGGATCGGCATGTCCCATCCGGTACGCGTCGACGAAGGCTGCCGCAACACCGTCTACAATGCCATCGAGCAGTCCGGCGCGGAGTATTTGGCCAACTTCATGGAGCTTGGCGTATCCTCATACCGCGTCGAGTTTCTTGAGGAATCCGCGGATAAAGTCCGCGAGGTTATCGATTTGTATCGCCGCGCGCTTGCCGGCCAAATCAACGGAACGCAAGTGTGGCGCACGCTCAAGGCGACGAACCAGCTTGGCGTAACGCGGGGGCAATTAGTGAAATAAATATGGAATTGGAAAAGACCTTGGAGTCCGTTTTGGCGGACTGCAGGGTCTTTTTTTGTTTTTCTTCCCAAAAAATGACGAACTTTCTTACATGTCATAAGCCCTAAGAGGGTCGAAAAGGAGCTGTTTCTGTCGTATTTTTACGATAAGCGATCGGTTTAATATCCAATATTATACTTTCTTCGATAGGAGAGAGGAGAGATTCATACGTTTTCTGCATTGCGGCAATGGATGAAATCACCTGATCAGCGTCGATGGGACCGTTTTACGAAAACCCATTTGCCGCCAATTCATAATAAACGCGAGGCTATGGAGACATGGTCCGACGAACAACTGCTGAAAGCTTCGCTCCAGCTTCGGGGCGAAATGCAGGGCGCACGTAGCGATAAGGCGAAGTCCGTCGCTTTTGCCTTGGTAGCGGAAGCCGTGAGGCGCACGCTCGGCATTCGCATGCATGATGTGCAGTTGGCTGCCGGTTGGGCCATGTCGGAAGGCCATATTGCCGAGATGATGACCGGGGAAGGCAAAACCGTCGCGTCGCTGCTGACCGTCTACTGGTACGCTCTTGCCGGACAAGGCGTCCACGTCGTTACCGCCAACGAATACTTGGCGCGTAGAGACTCCGAACAGGCAAGCGATGTTTTCCGGCTGCTCGGCATGACGGTAGGCTTGAATGGGACCGAACTGGACATTCGGGCGAAACAGCAGGCTTACGGACAACACATTACCTACGGTACGGCAACGGAATTCGGCTTCGATTATTTGCGGGATCATCTGATCCTGCATGAGAGGGAGCGGGTCCAACGGAACTTGGCGTACGCGGTGATCGACGAAATCGACGGCATTCTGATCGATGAAGCGCGCACGCCGCTTATTATTGCGGGCAAAGCGAAGGCAGCACCCGATTTGTATTACATATGCAGCAAATTCGCGCGCAACCTAGCGGCTGGGCGAGACTACGAGATGGATGTCGAGACAAAACAGGTCATGTTCACGGAAGCGGGCATCCGCAAAATCGAAGCATCCTTCCATATCGATAATTTATACGAGCTCGAGCAAACGACCGTTTATCATTACCTGCTGCAAAGTCTCCGCGCAGAAGCGCTGATGCGTCGCGATGTCGATTATATTGTAACCGAAGGCGGCATCCGGTTGATTGACGCTTTTACCGGCAGGGTAATGGAGGGCAGGCAGTTCAGCGAAGGGTTGCAGCAGGCGATCGAAGCGAAAGAGGGCGTGCCGCTCAGCGAGGAAAACCGGGTGCATGCGACGGTCACGGTACAAAAGTATTTCAGCCTTTATAAGCAAATGGCTGGCATGACAGGCACGATCCGCACGGAAGCCGATGAGATGAAGCTCATTTACGGTCTGGACGTCGTTACGGTTCCGACCCATGCGCCCGTCATCCGGCGGGATTCGGACGATGTATGGTTTCTGACGAGGGAAGCGAAATACGAGCATGCGGTGCAAGAGGTTCAGCGGCGGCATGCGAATGGACAGCCTGTACTGGTCGGAACGTCCTCCGTACGGCAATCGGAGGAAATGGCATTCAGGCTGGAGCGGGTCGGCCTGCCTTTCCGTCTTCTGAATGCCAAGACAGAGGAGGAGGAGGCCGCCATCATTTCGGCCGCGGGACAACGTGGAGCAATAACGATAGCCACGAACATGGCCGGTCGCGGAACCGATATCCGGCTGGGCGAAGGAGTTGCGGAGCTTGGCGGATTGTTCGTTCTGGCGACCGAACGGCACGAAAGCCGAAGAATCGACCGTCAGTTGCGCGGACGGGCAGGCCGGCAGGGCGACCCGGGGGAGACGCAGTTTTATATTTCGCTGGAAGACGAGCTGCCGGAACAGTTCGCGGGAGAGGATGCAAAGGCCATGCGGCGGCTGTGGCGAGGCGGGGATGGAGGAAGTCGGACGGACGGCAGGATGACGCGTTGGCTGGAAGGGGTTCAGCAAAATGTGGAGCGGCAAAATTTTGCCTTGCGGAGCTTCGTGTATCAGCTGGACTCCATCATTCATGAGCAAAGGGAGTCGTTTTATTGGCAGCGTAATGCGCTCTTGTGTGAGCACGGCGCGGAAGCCGCTCTGCTGGATATGCTCCGAGCTTATGGCGAAGACGTAACCAGACGTTGCTGTCCCACTCATCGTCAGCCTGAAGAATGGAGAGTGGACAAGCTTTTCAGGACGTTGGGAATTGGAGCCGGCGCTTATGAAGCCGAGAGAATGAGCGATCACCGGGAAGTGATGGAATGGACCATTGGCGTTGTTAACCAACGTTGGGGCGTGTGGCGATCCGGCGAGAGCTTCAACGGTGATTTGGAAACAATGCGGCTGCTGTGCTTGAACGCGATGGACCGCCATTGGATGAAACATCTGGAGCAGCTTCAGCATTTACGTCAGGGCATCCATTATCAGAGCTATGCGGGGCGAGATCCGATTCATGTTTACAAAGACGAGGCTTGGCGCATGTTTCAGAAAGCCAGTGACCGCATTTTGCAGGATATCGGCCGTTTGCTTCTTCATCGCATAGAAGTGGCGGGAGAGCGTGAAAGTCATATTTTACAGACGGGATGATGGATCTTATGGGGATAAGAGAAGGGCTGCTTGAACGGATTCGAAGTCGGTTGTTCCACCGGGCGACAGCAATCAGGGAGCATGATGCGATCATCGAAGAACCTCGGATCCGGCTGGATGAGGAGGAAATCTCCCAAGGGAAGGAATATATCCAGCTCCGGGACCAGCTGTTGATTATTCGGCTCGTGAAGGAACACATGCGTGAATATGTGCTGCCGGGATTGAAGCTGGACTCCTCGTGGACAAGCGGGTACGCGCTTCAAAACGAAGTGTTCGTTTCCTATATGCATGAGCTGATCTATCGGTGCAACATGGAAGTTTTTTATCAGGACAAGGATGGTAGGAAAAAGCTCGTTTATTTGGTCAGTCTAATCAAATTCGGCGTGGACCGGTGGAGGGTGTTTCAGCTTAAGGGGGGTGATGCCCTGATTGATTAGGGCTTCGCGGTGGAGACGGTTTCAAAATTTTAGATCATTTCTTGGGAGAGAGGTAGAAACATGGCAAACAATCACGTAAAAATTAGCACGAGCAAAAAGCGCATTGCGCAAGTGATGGCCGCATCGATGGCGGTATCATCAATCGTCTCGGTATTGCCGGGAGCCGCGGTGGCGGCGCCGGTCGGCAATGCGACGTTCCTTGTCACCGGCCCTGCGGACGAAAGTTCGCATCAGACGGTGGATCGAATCGAAACGAAGGTAACCGTAGCGGCAGGCAATACGGTAACGAGTGTCGGTATTTACATCAAGCGCACTGGCGACGGAAAGTATCTGCAACCGGACAACAGCTGGGATGCTGCGAAGCCGGCAGCGCTGAACTTGAGCGCAAGTTCGGGCGACGTTTGGGCATTGGATCTGGATACAGATCAGCAAGCCGCTATTGATGCCGCGGACGATATGTATGAGATTGAATTCGAAGCTGTAGATTCGGATGGAACCTCGACAGCGATAACAACAAAAACGACAGCTTTCGCGATTGATCATGCTGCTCCTACCCTTGTGCGCCAAGCGGCTGACGGAAGGGCGCTGCTATTGATGTTCAATGAAGAGCTCCAGGAAGAACCGGGGCCGGAGCCTGGCAATTTTGCGGTAAAAATCAACGGCACGACGGCAACGGTGAGTGACGCATACACAATTGGCAACAGCGTCTTGCTGGAAATCGATGAAATGATTTTGAAAACCGACACGATCACGGTCAGCTACACCGTTGGATCGCTTCCGATTAAAGATAAGGCCGGGAACGAGGCCGCCGGATTTGCCGATATTGCGGTTGAAAACAAGACGCCGGGTGAATTCGCTGCTGCGCCAACGTTTGATTTTCCGATGAAAGCCGCTTATACGTTGCAAGCCGATGATCCGATCGCGACATTCACGCCTTCGGCCGACGGGGCGGATATGGTATTGGTTCATTTCCCTTACGATGGATTGAATAAGTCGCAGATGGCGCCCGGTAACATCACTGCCGCTGATTTTGAAATTACGGACAACGATGCGGGCACCACGATTGCGGTAGGGGCGGTTTCGCCGAACTACGATGCTACGACGGGATCCCCGCTCATTGGGTTTACGCTGGCCTCCGGAAGCTTGGAAGCGGGCAAATCGTATACGTTGAAAATGTCGGCAGCAAGCGGAGGGAATGAAATCACGCTGCCGGGTGCCCCGACAACTGCGGCAGAAGCAAAGCTAAGCATCAGTGCCATTGCGGATGCGCCTTTCAGCATCGATGCGAAATACATGTCCGGGTTGACGTTTACGTATGATGCGCCAAGCCTGACGGCAGATACGTCGGACAACGACACGGCTTCCGACATCGAATTTTCGTTCACGGACGATTTGGAGTGGAGAAGCAAAATTACGGCTGTTAGGGTGGACGGAACAGCGCTGTCCGTCGGCGATTACACGGTGGAATCCGGGAAGATTACGATACTTGCCGGCAAGCTTGGCGCCGTTGGAAACCATACGGTAACGGTCGAGGCGACCGGGTATGAGGCTGCGACGGTGGTGCAAGAGATTGTCGCTGTTGCTGTGGACAAAACGGCACTTTCGTCGGCGATTGCTGCGGCGCAGTCGAAACATGATACGGCGGTGGAAGGCAGTGCACCCGGGCAGTATGCGACAGGTTCAAGAGTGACGCTGCAAGCGGCGATTGCAGCAGCGACTACGGTGCGCGACGACGCAGCGGCCACGCAAGCGCAAGTAAACGACGCGGTAACGGCGTTGAACGCGGCGGTGACGACGTTCGAAGCTGGCAAAGTCGCGGCAGCAGACAAAACGGCACTGTCGTCGGCGATCACGGCGGCGCAGTTGAAGCACGATGGAGCAGTGGAAGGCAATGTGCCGGGGCAATACGCGGCAGGCTCGAAAGCGACGCTGCAAACAGCGATTGATGCGGCGGCAGTGGTGCGAGACGATACGGGGGCAACACAAACGCAAGTGAACGATGCGTTAGCCGAGTTGAATGCGGCGGTGACGACGTTCGAAGCGGGGAAAGTAGCGGCAGCGGATAAAACGGCACTGTCGTCGGCGATTGCTGCGGCAGAGGCAACGCATGCTTCGGCGGAAGAAGGCAGCGCGCCAGGCCAATATGCGCTGGGCTCGAAAGTGACGCTACAAGCGGCGATTACAGCAGCGGTAGCGGTGCGGGACGACGCAACGGCAACGCAAGCACAAGTAAACGACGCAGTAACTGCGTTGAACACGGCAGTGACGACGTTCGAAGCTGGCAAAGTAGAGGAGACGGTGGACAAAACGGCACTGTCGTCGGCCATCACGACGGCGCAGTCGAAACACGATACGGCGGTAGAAGGCACAATGCCAGGCCAATATGCGCCCGGCTCGAAAGCGACGCTGCTAGCGGCGATTGCAGCAGCGACGGCGGTGCGGGATGATGTGGCAGCAACGCAAGCGCAAGTGGACGACGCAGTAACCGTGTTGAACACGGCAGTGATGACGTTCGAAGCTGGCAAAGTAGTGGAGATGGTGGACAAAACGGTGCTGTCGTCTGCAATCACAACTGCGCAGTCGAAGCACGATGCAGCTGTAGAAGGCACATTGCCAGGTCAGTATGCGCCCGGCTCGAAAGCGGTGCTGCAAACGGCGATTGCAGCAGCGACGACTGTACGGGACGATGCGGCGGCCACGCAAACACAAGTGGACGACGTAGTAAACACGTTGAACGCGGCCGTGACAACGTTCGAAGCAGGCAAAGTCGTGGAGACGGTGGATAAAACGGTGCTGTCGTCTACAATCACAACTGCGCTGTCGAAGCACGATGCAGCAGTAGAAGGCACATTGCCAGGTCAGTATGCGATCGGCTCGAAAGTGGCGCTGCAAACGGCGATTGCAGCAGCGACGACTGTACGGGATGATGCGGCGGCCACGCAAACGCAAGTGGACGACGCAGTAAACACGTTGAACGCGGCCGTGACAACGTTCGAAGCAGGCAAAGTCGTGGAGACGGTGGATAAAACGGTGCTGTCGTCGGCGATTGCTGCGGCAGAGGCAACGCATACTTCGGCGGTTGAAGGCACAATGCCAGGTCAGTATGCGTCCGGCTCGAAAGCGGCGCTGCAAGCGGCGATTACAGCAGCGGTAGCGGTGCGGGACGACGCAACGGCAACGCAAGCGCAAGTGGACGACGCAGTAATCGCGTTGAACGCGGCCGTGACAACGTTCGAAGCAGGCAAAGTCGCGGCAGCAGATAAAACGGTGCTGTCGTCGGCGATTGCTGCGGCAGAGGCAACGCATACTTCGGCGGTTGAAGGCACATTGCCAGGTCAGTATGCGATCGGCTCGAAAGCGGCGCTGCAAACGGCGATAGCAGCTGCGGTAGCTGTGCGAGACGACGCAACGGCAACGCAAGATCAGGTAAACGACGCAGTAACCGCGTTGAACGCGGCAGTGATAACCTTTGAATCAAGCAAAGTCGTACAATCTCTGCCTCCAGCTGCAGGAGACATCACTGTAAGAAACAATGCAACTGCCGATGACACCGTCACCGTGGCGAACGTTGCGGCCAACGCCATAGTCAAAGTATACGATGCGGCGACAGGCGGAACGGAGATTGGAACGGCGACCCAAGGTTCCGCAGCCGGTGCGCTCACGATTCAAATTGTTGGAGGAATCAACGTTTCAACCGTATATGTTTCCATCAAGGAAACAGGCAAGGCGGAAAGCGTCAGAACGTCCGAAGCCTTACCGTCACCGGAAAAATCGTTTGTGATTACGGGCAGCCTCACAGGATCGACGCAGATCACAACCACTGCAACGGTGACACGTACTGCGGCAGCAGATCATAGCGGCGACGAAGTCGTGATTTTCCAATTGATGAAAGGTACGGAGCCGGTCAGCATCGTAGCTCTCCAAAAAGATATTACATCAAGCGAAGTTCTAACGGCTCATTTCAATGCTCCAAAAACTTCGGAGTACTTTGTAAAAATTTATGTTTTAAGCGGCTTTAGCAGTGATCCGTCGGCAGTCGGGGTTAGCTTGGCAGATGCCAAAATTCTTCCTTAAGTCGATCACATCAACTTGGGCAGCGATTTTGACATGACATGAATTTGCTGCCCTTAAGAAAGAGGGGATAACACGAGTGAAATTCAAATCCATTAGATGGCTTACAATACTAGCGACGATAGCAGTATGTTTTGCATTAATGCCGCTCTCGGGGTTCGCGGGTGCGCTGGTAACGATTGATTCGATTCCAAAAGCCAAACCGGGTGATTCTGTCGTCATATCCGGTACGAGTGAACATAAGGAAGTCATTGTAAAAGTCATTCGCCCTAATGCAACGGTTCTATACGTAGATGTACTGCCAGTATCGGCGGACAAAAAGTTTTCGACGACAATCAAGCTTCCTTCGGATTCGCCCGTCGGAGCCTATAAAGTGGTCGCCGGGCATGATGTAAATGTAGCAACTTCCGACCTGACAGTAGAAAAAACGACGCAAACAGATCCGCCGCCAACCGGGAACCCGCCGGCAAATACAGGATCGACGTCGAATACAGCACCACAGACAACGCCGCCGGCGAACAACGAAATCGTTGTAACGAACGATCAAGTTACCGTCAAATTGGACAAATCGGCGCAAAAAGTAACCCAAGAAACCGTAAATGGCGTAACAATGACTAAAGTTATTCTGGATGCAGGCAAATTCGCAGATGCATTCAAAACGCTTAAAGAACAAGGCGACAAAGCGGGCGATAACGCCGCAAAAGTCGTTGAGATTGAAGTGGCTAATGCCGAAGGCGCTACGAAAGTCGAAATTCCTGCCAAGACATTGGCAGAAGCTTCGAAAACCGTTCCGGATGCAGTGGTCTCGGTTCAATCTGAATCGTCGTCTTATCAACTTCCAGTGAGGGTGCTCGATGTTGAAGCTCTTGCCAAAAGTCTTGGCGTGAATCCAGAAGAAGTGAACATCTATGTGATCATGGAGAAACTATCGGGGGCATCCGCCGACCAAGTCAACTCGGCAATCAAAAGCCTTGGCGCTTCTTCTCTGTCGGGTGCTGTAGATTTCAACGTTACGGCTGAATCGAAAGGCAAAGCCGTTGAGGTTAACAACTTCGGAAGTACTTATGTCGAAAGAGTCATCGTTATTCCAAGTGCAGTAAATGCCGATGAAGCAACGGCTGTCGTCATCGATCCGTCAACAGGCGAAGCTTCCTTCGTTCCGGCTATTTTCCGCAAGACGGCTGACGGGAAAACGGAAGTTATTATCAAGCGTAATGGCAACAGCGTATACAGCGTTGTTGCTGCTAAGAAAACATTCGCTGACATAAGCAATCACTGGGCTCAAAATGAGACTAATTTGCTGGCATCGAAGCTGCTTGTCAAAGGACATACGGAAACGAGCTTTGCACCGGACAGCAGCATTACACGTGCCGAATTTGCAACGCTTCTCGTTCGCGCATTAGGCCTTACGCTCGACAAATCCGAAGGTTCGTTCACGGATGTTAGAACAACGGATTGGTTTGCTGCTTCCGTAAATACTGCCGTACAAGCCAAGCTTGTCAACGGCTTCGAAAACGGCACGTTCCGTCCGAACGACAAAATCACGCGCGAGCAAATGGCCGCGATGATTACTCGGGCACTCCATGCCGCGGGCAAATCAATCAAAACGACAGGCACGACAGATGAAATCCTGAATTCATATTCGGATGAAGCCTCGATCAGTACCTATGCAAAAGACTCTATCGCACAATTGATCGACGCTGGTATCATCAAAGGCAAGACGAATGCGACGATCGTTCCTGCGGCTGATGCCAACCGTGCGGAAGCTGCGGTTATTTTGAAACGATTCTTACAGTTCGTAGAATTTATTAACAAGTAATAGTTAATCTCAAAAATCCCTTTGAAGGCTTCGCTTCTGGGGATTTTTTATCGTCTCTTGGAATGAGGGGGGACAATCTATTTTTTTATATTAAATACTATATTATGTCAAAAGGTTATGATATAATTTTTATGGATTTTTTTGTATGATTTTCTAACCATAAATGGGGGTAAAAATGTGATTCGAAACAAAAAAATGAAAAAAGTAATGGGCATCATGTTAGCATTCTGTGTTTTCTTTTCAATGTTTGGAACAGCGTCTGCTCAAACTTCGCTTTCCGATATTCGGGGAAGTTGGGCAGAGGAGCAAATTCAAAGTTGGCTTGCCAATGGAACGGTTTCGGGTTATCAAGACGGCACGTTCAAGCCCAACAAGACCATTACGAGAGCTGAATTTATTACTCTAGTAAATAAATCGTTTAATTTCACGGATACTAGCGAAGTTCAGTATACCGATGTTAAAACGACGGACTGGTTCTATAAAGATGTGACCAAGGCAAGTGCCGCTGGATATATTTCCGGCTACGAAAACGGCTCGTTTCGGCCCAATAATGAGGTCACTCGACAAGAAATGGCCGTCGTGATCAGCAAAGCTTTGAAGTTAAAGACATCTGATTCGGCATCTCAATATTCAGATACGCAAGGTAGTCCCGCGTGGAGCAAAGGGGCTATAGGTGCCGTGATCGACCAAGGCATTATGCGTGGTTACGCGAATAACACATTTCGGCCTAATGTACCCGCGACTCGTGCAGAGGCGATAGTTATATTGGATAGAGCGATGAAATACAAACAACCGTCAGCAGTGATTACATACGATAAAGCAGGTACATATGGACCTGTTACCGGCACCGAAAAACTTCTTAAGGATGTTATAGTTAGTGCTCCGAACGTGACGCTGCGCAATATAGTTATAGAAGGTAACCTGTTACTGTCGGAAAGAATTGGCGACGGCGATGTGTTTCTGAAAAACGTCACGGTCAAAGGAACGACGACGGTAAAGGGCGGAGGGAAGAATAGCGTTCATTTTGAAGATTCCACTCTGCTTTCCGTTATCGTAAATAAACAAGATGGCAGCATTCGGATTGTTGCACAAGGGAAAACAGAAATCAAAGAGATTATGCTGCAATCCGGTGCGAAGCTTGAGGAATCTGATGTAAGCGGTAAAGGTTTCACACATGTAGCATTATCCGATGCGCTGCCTAAAGATTCGAAAATCTCGTTAATTGGGCAGTTTGAAACGGTAGATGTTTACTCTAATCAGGTTTCCATAGAGATCCCTAAGGGCTCTATTGATACTTTCCATCTCGAAACCAATTCTGAGGGTAATAATATACTTGTTGGGCATGAATCGAGAATACTGTTACTTGTCCTAGATGCTGTTGTAAAAATAATGGGCGACGGTGAAATTGGCAAGGCGGCGATCAATAAATCAGGCTCTTCGATTGAGAAGAAACCCAAGCAAACAGAAATGAAACAAGGTGTTACTGCCAATATTGCAGGTAAGCTGGCAACGGGCGACGAAAACAAACAACCTAGCGGAGGTTCCCCGGCGGGCGGGGGCGGACTGCCTACTGGCGGAGGAGGGGCCCCAGGAGATAGCGGGGGAGGCATACCAGGCGGGAATCCCGGCGGAAACACGGGAGAGAATCCGAGTGGACAAATTTTAAATAAATCGGCATTGAACTCGGCTATTGAGACGGCGAAGCGTGCCCATGATAGTGCAATAGAAGGTGGTAATGTCGGACAATATCCTGTTGGCTCGAAATCGACTTTTATGGTAGCTATTCAAATGGCTCAGAGTGTGGCAGCAAGTACAAGCTCTACACAGCAGCAGGTAGACGCCGCGGTTAATACTTTAAATCTTGCTGTATCGACGTTTAACTCCAAGAAGATTACGGCAGCTCCTGTGAATAAATCGGCATTGGTTACAGCTATCGCTTTTGCTCAAGCGAAACACGACGGGGCGATCGAGGGTACTATTCCTGGCCAATATACGATCGGCTCAAAAGCAGTGTTGAACACAGCTATCATCGAAGCGAAGGCCGTGAATTCCGATACAGCGTCAACCCAAGCACAAGTGGATGGAGCGATAAGGCGTTTGAATCAAGCGGTTGAAACGTTCGAATCCCAAAAAGTCGTGGGGCAGGAAGTGAATAAACAAGCTTTATCCGCAGCGATTGCCGCGATTCAGTTAAAACGCAACTCAGCCGTATTTGGAACGGACGTTGGGAATTACGCGGAGGAATTCATTATAGAGCTCTTTATGGGGATTCAGACCGCCCAAAATGTGCTTAATAACATAAATGCTTCACAGCAGCAAGTAGATACTGCAGTTGAACAATTAAAGACGATTATGAACCGGCTAGAATCCAGAAGAGTATCGCTTGCAGGTCTCAAAGAAAAGCTTGGGGTCACGCTTAATATTGCAAACACACTACAGGCTTCCGTAACCGAAGGCACAGCGCCAGGCCAGAGCACAGCTGATATGAAGCGAATATTGCAGATGCAAATCAATAAGGCTTCCCAGATGATCGATAATCCCAAGGCGACATCCGAACAAATCAACTTCAGTTCCCTAACATTATCGAAAGCGTTGGAGAAATTTAAGGGAAGCGTAGTTTCAACAGACAAGACATATTTGCAGGAAGCGATAAATCTTGCCCGACAAGTTCATAGCACGGCTATAGAGGGGACGGATCCTGGACAATACGAGGATGGTTCTAAACAAGCTATCCGAACTGCTATTGAAAGGGCCCAAATTGGGGTGGATTCTACTCAAGTATCGCAATTATTTGTTGACATTGAGATGAAAAGTCTCATTGATGCTCTGGTTCTATTTGAAGCTAAAAGAGTACCAATGTCGCCAATTCAGGTTAGCGTAGGAAATTTACATGTAGGGGAAAAAGTACCTGTAGCCGTCAGCGCTCCTGAAGCGGCCGCTGTATATTTGGTTAAAAGTTCGCTATTTCCTATGACTAAGGAAGCCTTGGATGGGCTTGTCATCGAGGGAGGTACGGCGCAAGTATCAACTACAAAAGAGCAAGGGACCTTTTATGTCAGTACGCATGGGCTAATTGCAGGGCACTATAAAGTCTATGCATTAGATGACATGGGGCATATGGCCAAAGTATTTCCGGGGATTTCAATTGTTCTGAATTCAATTGGATTCTTAAATATTGAAAGTCACGATGAACGGCCAAATCAGTCGGGCGGAATTCAAAACGTGATTTCATGGGGAAGCAGTGATTCGTCGGGGGTTAAGTATTACTCCATTCTGCGGAGCACGACGAATAATATATTCGATTATCAACCAATCGTTGTTGGCCTTCCGGCTAATACAACCACATATAAGGATTCTGACGATACCTTGGAAGCTGGCAAAACATATTATTATGCGGTTATTGCCGAAACGGCCGATTTGATTGGTGCGCCAGCCTGGGGATCTGTTGCCGCGGCGGAAGAAAGGCGAACGGCGGATCGAACTCCACCGAGAATCGACGGGGTAAATGATAACTCGAACTATAACAGCGATATTACCCCAAGTTCGATTGATCAAGATATTGCCAGTGTAGAATTGGTGAGGAACGGGAGAGTGGTAGCAGATTACCGACTCGGCCAAACTATTCATCTGCCCGGAGAGTACGAGCTTACTGTTACAGATGATTCCAACAATATTACGGTTGTGCATTTTTGGATTGCGATCGTTACAGATTTATTTGATCCGAATCCGATATTTTCTTACGCTGGAACACTAATGCCGGACTCCAGATATAAAAATCCAGACCCCTATATTCAAAGTGCAGAATTGACTAGGAACGGTATTCCCTTGAACGGCTATCTATTGGGAATGCCGATTTCAGATGAGGGAAAATACGTACTTACTATTATCGGGACGGACGGAGAGGAATTCGTTTATCGCTTTACTATTGACCATACAGCGCCAGAGGTGTTGAGGCTTGAAGTGTCAGGAAAAGAACTTACCATATATTTTAACGAATGCATGAGTCATATTAATGTCCCAAGACCCGATAATTTCGTCGTGAAGGTTAATGGGGTACAAGTTGCAGTAACAGTTGATAAACCAACAGGCGTTTTTGATCAGTTTACTCTTCATTTGGAGAAGGCGGTTAAAGAGGATGACTATGTGACGGTGGAGTACTCATTTTTGCCGCCTCCGTATTTTGAAGATCTTTCTGGAATCAAGCTTGCGGATTTCAGATATATTGCAACGAATAAAACGGATACAACGCCGGCCCAATTAAACGGGGAACAAGTCATATTTGAGGATGATGGCAACGGTCAGATTCAGGTTTACGGATTGCCGGGAGCTATTTCCGAAGCTAATGCATGGATGACTTTCTATTATTGGGATGATAAAAACAATAATGAAATGATCGATGATCAGGAATTGGATGGTTTCCATTCGATCGAGACAGGGTTAAGTCTAGATGACGGATCTTTCGAACCTGTCAATATAGGTTATTTGTCTAAGGGGCTTCACAAGTTTTTTGCCGTCGTAAAGGACAACGGTGGGAATGAAAGTTATCATATTTTTTATTTGAGTAACATGGAATAGGCGCTGCCAAGGAGCTGGGGAGAATTCTCCAGCTCTTTTGATTTCCGTTGAAACATTTACGAACAAACGTTCCTGGTGTTATACTAATAACATACCATTTGACAGCCCTTACCCCCTGAAATAGACTAAAGTTATACACGACGAAACATGACGCTATGGAGGGACCACTTTTTGAGAAATGAAATCGCTGCATGGCGGCATTTGTTTAAAATAGACCCGGACCGGACGATATCCGACGACGATTTGGATAAGCTGTGTATGTCGGGGACCGACGCGATTATGGTAGGCGGTTCCACCGGCGTTACTTATGAGAATACCGTGGATTTGCTCGCTCGTGTTCGCCGATATGAGCTGCCTTGCGTGCTGGAAGTATCCGATCCCGAAGCCATCGTGCCCGGGTTTGACTTATACCTTATTCCGGTTGTGCTCAATACCGACCAAGGCGATTGGATCATTGGGCACCATCAACGGGCCGTAAAGGCATTCGGGGCATCGTTGCCTTGGGACTTAGTCCTGGCAGAAGGCTACATTATCCTTAATGGCCATTCGACCGTGGCAAGGCTGACTGAAGCCAATGTCCAACTAAATGCCGAAGACGTTGCTGCATATGCCAAAGTTGCCGATCAATTGTTTACATTCCCGATCGTGTACGTGGAATACAGCGGTACGTTCGGCGACATGGATGTAGTGAAGCGGACGAAGTCGACGTTGAAGCAAGCACGGTTGTTCTACGGCGGGGGCATTGACGGCTTGGACAAAGCACGCCAAGCCGCTGAAGCGGCGGACACGATCATCGTCGGCAACATCATCTACGATAACATCGAGCGGGCGCTGGAAACGGTACAGGCTGTAGCCTCTTCCCAAGGTTGAAGGGCTGGCTCCTTACGCAGTCACCCAAATGACCGCAATAAATCCCATCTGCGGGCTGCCATTGACCTATGATTCACTGAGCAGCTCGTTAGAGTCAATATAGAAAGGTTGCAATAAAATGAACGATACTATCGATATTATACAAGCCATATCCCGGTTGAACCCGCCACAGCGGCAGGCCGTCGAAGCGACGGAAGGACCGCTGCTTATCATGGCCGGCGCAGGGAGCGGCAAGACGCGGGTTCTGACGCACCGAATCGCTTACCTGATCGCCACTCGCAAAGCGGCGCCATGGAGCATACTAGCGATCACCTTCACCAACAAAGCGGCGCGCGAGATGCAAGAGCGGGTTGGCAAGCTGGTCGGGCCGTCCGGCCAGGATATATGGGTTTCGACCTTCCACTCCATGTGCGTGCGCATTTTGCGCCGCGATATCGAACGAATCGGCTACACCTCGAACTTCACGATCCTCGATTCGACCGACCAGTTGTCCGTCATTCGCAATTGCATGAAGGAATTAAACGTCGACACGAAAAAAATCGACCCTAAAGCCGTGCAATCGGAAATCAGCAGCGCCAAGAACGAATTGATCACTCCCGCATTGTATGAACAGAAGATCGGCGACTACTTCCAGGGTATCGTGGCCAAAGTCTACGCCATGTACCAGAAGCGACTTAAGAGCAACAATTCCCTTGATTTTGACGATTTGATCATGACGACGATCGATCTGTTCAAGAAAGTGCCGGAAGTGCTCGATTTTTACCAAAATAAGTTTCAATACATCCATGTCGACGAGTATCAGGATACGAACCGCGCGCAATATTTGCTTTGCCAGATGATTGCCGACAAGCATAAGCGCATTTGCGTCGTGGGTGACAGCGACCAGTCGATTTACCGCTGGCGCGGGGCGGACATCACGAATATTTTGAACTTTGAAAAAGATTACGCGAACGCCCGCATCATCCTTCTCGAACAAAATTACCGATCGACGTCGAACATCCTGAACGCAGCGAACGAGGTCATCAAGCTGAATACCGGCCGCAAGCCGAAGAAGCTATGGACCGACAAAGGCGAAGGCAACAAAATTAAGGTCTACCAGGCCGATTCCGAGCACGAGGAAGGGTATTTCGTCACCGGCGAGATTAGCAAAAACCGCAGAGCGGGGCGCAACTACGCCGATCATGCGATTTTGTACCGGACGAACGCCCAGTCCCGGGTGATCGAGGAAATTTTGATCAAATCGGAAATCCAGTACCAGATCGTCGGCGGCATCAAGTTCTACGACCGCAAAGAGATCAAGGACTTGCTTGCGTATCTGCGGCTCATCTCTAATCCGGATGACGATATAAGTTTGGAGCGGATCGTCAACGTGCCGAAGCGCGGAATCGGCGATACGACGATCTCGAAGTTGGCGGATGCGGCGCAAGTGCGGGGAACTTCGATTTTTGCGGTGCTTGAGAACATGGAAGGTCTCGATATCTCCGGAAAAACCAAGCTGGCGCTAACGGAGTTCCGCGATATGATCATAAATCTGTGCCGGATGGTCGATTATTTGTCCGTAACAGAACTGACGGAGAAGATGCTGGAGCTTAATAAATATCGCGAAGAGCTGAAACGGGAAAATACGCTGGAGTCGCAAGCGCGGCTCGAGAACATCGAAGAGTTTCTGTCCGTGACGATCGACTTCGAGAAGCGGAACGACGACAAATCGCTCATCGCTTTCCTTACGGATTTGGCACTGATCGCGGACATCGATTCCATGGATAAAGACGAGGAAACCAAAGACGCCGTCACCCTCATGACGATGCATAGCGCCAAAGGTCTGGAGTTTCCCGTCGTCTTCATTATCGGCATGGAGGAAAACGTGTTCCCGCACAGCCGTGCCCAGATGGACAACGAAGAGCTTGAGGAAGAAAGGCGGCTCGCGTATGTCGGCATTACGAGAGCGGAACAGGAGCTGTTTCTGACCTGCGCGCGCATGCGCACGTTGTTCGGGCGTACTTCCGCGAATGCGCCGTCGCGCTTTTTGGCGGAAATTCCGGATGCGGTCAAGGAGGTCGTATCTCCTGTGCGCGATCGTTTCGGCCGCTCGGGCGGTTCCTCATTCGGCAGCGGCGGTGGAAGCGGGGGTTCCGGCTTCGGTGACCGCGATTCCGGTTGGAGACCGCGAGTGGTAGCTGGGACGAGCACGAGCGGAGGGATAGGCGGCTCTAGCAGTACCGCCTCCGGAGCGCGCGTCACGGTTTCGACCCCGGCAGCTGCAGGAGCACAGCGGGATAACGCCGATTTTCAGACCGGAGACAAAGTGGCGCATGGCAAATGGGGCGTAGGCACCGTTGTCGCCGTTAAAGGAACGGGTGACGACATGGAACTGCAGATCGCTTTTCCAGCGCCGGTTGGCATCAAACGTTTATTGGCAGCTTTTGCGCCGATTAAAAAAGCGTGAAGTCCCTAACTTCAAATATTCAATCGCAAGTAACTATGAAAGGGTGAATGTTCAGTGGCAGATTTAATGGAAAAGATGCAGCGGCTCATCGAGCAAATCAACAAGCATAACTACCATTACTACACGCTCGACCAACCGGTAATCAGCGACAAGGAATACGACGCACTGTACGATGAACTCGTTGCTTTGGAGAAAGAGACGGGGGCCGTTCTTCCGCATTCCCCTACGCAGCGGGTTGGCGGCGAGCTGTTGAAAGGCTTCGACGAGCACCGTCACTTGGCGAGATTGTGGAGCCTGGACAAAGCGCAGAACAAAGAAGATCTCCTTGCATGGGAGCAAAGGGTGAAGAAACTTGTAGCAGACTACAATACGAATAACCCGGATCATCCTCTGCCTGCACCTTCTTACGTCGTCGAATTGAAATTCGACGGTCTGACGCTGAATCTGACGTATGACCATGGGAATCTAGTTCAAGCGTCAACGCGCGGCAACGGTACGGTGGGCGAAGGGATTTTGGCACAGGTCAAGACGATCCGTTCCATCCCGCTGACCATTCCTTATAGTGAAGGCGTCGTTGAAGTGCAAGGCGAAGGCATCATGCGACTCTCCGTTCTCGAGAAATACAACGAAGCGGCAGCGGAGCCGCTCAAAAACGCACGGAACGCAGCAGCCGGGGCACTTCGCAACCAGAATCCGAAAATAACGGCCGAACGCAAGCTGGATGCTTTCATATACAATGTCGGCTATGCCGATTCGCTGCAATTTACGGATCATCGGGAGATGACGCAGTTTTTGCGCGACAATCATTTTAAAGTGAATCCCGTCATCTACTTCTTGGATTCGATGGAAGAAGTGCAGGCCGAGCTGGACCGGATTACGGCTATGCGCGATTCGCTTGACTATTTGATCGACGGTGCGGTTGTTAAGGTGGCCGACATGCGGACTCGCGAAGTGCTCGGCTACACCGATAAATTCCCGCGCTGGGCTTGCGCCTTCAAATTCGAAGCCGAGGAAACGACGACGGTGCTCGAGTCCGTATCCTGGGAAGTGGGGCGTACCGGCAAGCTGACGCCTGTTGCCCGTGTGGAAGCCGTCGAACTTGCCGGCGTTACGGTTCAGAACTGCACGTTGAACAATATCGGCGACATCGAACGCAAAAATTTGAAGTTCGCCTTGGGCTCCCGTGTCTTTATCCGCAGATCGAATGATGTTATTCCTGAAATATTGGGCAAAGTAACGGAAGAGCAAGACGGTGAAGAAATCGTGTACCCGACGGAATGCCCGGCCTGCGGCTCGGAGCTGGAGCAGCGCGGCGCGCATATTTTTTGCAACAATCGTCTGGGCTGCAAACCGCAATTGATCGGGCGGATCACCCATTTTGCCTCTCGTGATGCGATGGACATCGATACGTTCAGCATTGCGACAGCGGAACAATTATATGCGGAGCTTGGCGTACGCGATCCGGCGGATCTTTATGCGCTCAGCTTCGACGATCTGATCAAGCTCGACCGTTTCGGCGAGAAGAAGGCGAACAAGCTGCTGGCCGCTTTTGAAACGAGCAAAGGACGGGATTTGGCCTCCTTCTTGTTTGCGCTAGGTATCCCGAATACGGGCAAAACAACGACCAAGGTGTTGGCCGATCATTTTGGCAGTCTCGAGGCCATGATGAACGCCACGTCGGAGGAGCTTATCGCATTGCCTGACATCGGCGGCATTGTGGCAGAGAGCATCGTGTCCTTCTTTAACGATCCCCTCATGAAGGTTAGCATTGCGCGAATGCTCGCGGCAGGCGTCCAGCCCAAAACGGCGGCTAAACCGGTTATTACGAATACGGATCATATCTTTAATGGCAAAACGGTTGTCTTAACCGGTACGTTAAAGACGATGGGACGGGACGAAGCGGCGAAAAAGCTCGAGGCGTGCGGCGCCAAAGTGACGGGAAGCGTTTCGAAAAAAACCGATTTCGTCATCGCGGGTGAAAGCGCAGGTAGTAAATTGGAGAAAGCCAAGGAGCTGGGCATCCCGGTCATTGAGGATGAAGATGAATTGATTCGACTGCTGGAGGGCGCCTAATGGCGCTCTTTTTGCATTGTGAAACGAGTGATTTCAAGTGTGAAATAATACCTGTTGCGTAGCGGGCTCGATCTGTGATAAATTATTTCTTACCGGCTCACAACAGCGGTGAGCGAGTTGAAAAGAAAAAGTAAAAAACACTTGCAATTCGCTTGAAGACATGATAATATGAAATTCCGCCACGAACGGACAAGCTTAACGGCTTGAACGAAGTGACGAAATAAGTTCCTTGAAAACTGAACAAATGTATCGCAAATATGTCAAACCAGCAATAAATTGAGCACAAATCAGCTTTTCTTTAATGGAGAGTTTGATCCTGGCTCAGGACGAACGCTGGCGGCGTGCCTAATACATGCAAGTCGAGCGGAGTTATTCCTTCGG